>NZ_JAMYPY010000002.1:0-476280 GCF_040320605.1 Mesorhizobium sp. M0659 | reverse complement strand
TCTCGCCCAAAACTCTGCAACGGAGGCTTGCTTGACGTTCTTCGTCGAGCCGCTCGCGCGACGTCGACGAAGCCACGCTCGACAAGGTATCGCTGGACGCGCCGAACCTGCGCGCCGCCCTGCAGGGCGCCACCGCGCTGTTCCACAGCCTCGCCATGCCGCTGATCCCCGACCGTCTGCGCATTTGCGACGAGGACGGCGCAGAGCTTTATGCCGGCCCGGCCGACGGGGCGTATTCGGCGTAGGCAACCACTCCGATCCGCGACCTTGCCTTCTCCCTTGGGGGTGAGAAGCGGTCCGCGCAGCAGACGAAAAGCCAATTGTTGGCTTTTCGAGTTTCGAACGCCCTGAGCCTGCGAAGGACCAAGGGTGGTCCGGTCCACCCGCCCGGTCCCCGCTGCTTCGCAGGGTCCCGGCATTCGCCGCCTTTTTATCGTGTCAGTGGGACGGTGAATTCGCCTCCGGCGGACTCACCCGACAGGGGAGAAGGAAAAATCAGCAGGGGCCGTCCTCGACGACGCGGTAGTCGGCGGCACGGGCCTCGCAGGCGTTGGGAAAGGTGCGCAGCTCGCCATGGCGGCGGGCGCAGACCGGGGCGTATTCGCGCGTGCAGAATGTCGGCTCTTCGCCACCACCGCCACCACCGCCGCCGTCGCGGCAAGGGCCGTCGCGAACGATGCGGTAGCCTTCCCGTTCGGCAAGGCAGGCATTGGCGAAGGTCTGGCGGTCACCGCCGCGCCGCGCGCAGACCGGCTCGTATTGCCTGGTGCAGAATTCCGGTTCCGGCCGTGGCGGGCGCGGACGTGGTCCCGGCCCGTCATCAACGACGACGGTGCAGGCCGCAAGAAGACCCGACAGGAAGAGAATAGTAAAACCCTGGCGCGAGAAGATCGTCGCAAGAAATCTCATGAATATGCCTCCCTCGAGACCCCCGTCCCCGGCGCAAAACGCGCCTGTCGATCCTCGCCATTCCCTTGCCAAATGCAACCCCCGTTTGCGGCGCGGGAGCCATGCGATGCCCGGCCCGCGCATTGCTTTGGCCCTGGACCAAACCGCTGGACCATGCGTGGCCGGGCTCTGGCTGATGAACTCTTAAGAACCCAGGTTTATCGAAGCGCCTTCGTTGGGACGCGTCGATGGACGCGGCCCGCGGCGCTATCTTGCAACGATCACGTTTCCGTGCGATAAATTTTGTGTTCGGGCATTTGCGACCCGGAGAGCGGAACGTTTTGGACGACCTTTCCCCGATACTGTGAATCTCTGACGGCCCCATTTTCGGCGGGGGGTTTTACCATGCGCAAATGCAGGACTGCCGAAGCAACCACCGGGACTTGCCCACGATGCCAGGCGGCGGGCAAACCATAAGACTGACACGGGTGAAGGAGTTTCCCCAATGGCCCAGACCGGCACCGTTAAATTCTTCAACGCGACCAAAGGCTTCGGCTTCATCACGCCCGACGGCGGCGCCAAGGATGTGTTCGTCCACATTTCCGCGATCGAGGCCTCGGGCCTGCGTACCCTCGTCGACGGCCAGAAGGTCACCTTCGACGTTGAACCCGACCGCATGGGCAAGGGTCCGAAGGCGGTCAACCTCCGCGCGGCCTGAACCGGCGGTGCCCGCGCGCCCGTCAGGGCGCTCGAAAAAGCACCTAAAGCGTGTTTGAACCGGCTTTGTCAGCCGTCCAGAGTTTCGAAGGCGCGACGTTTCCCGTTGCGCCTTTTTCATGACGCCGTCGCCGGAGGCAAAGGACGCTTTATCGGTCAATGCCGTGGCTGATCGCCGGAGCAATCGTCTGGCGCGAATTGCCTTCGGTGCCACGATCTATTTGAGCAGCCTTCAGCGTTGCCGCCGTCGCCAAAACTTTCTCTTGCCGATAGCGCTAAAATAAAGGACAAATTTCCCTTCGGGCATTTGCCGGCCCGAAACTGGACTTTATGGGATCAAAGGGAGCTTCCCATGCCGCAGACCGGCACCGTCAAATTCTTCAATCATGCCAAAGGCTTCGGCTTCATTACGCCCGACGACGGGCAGAAGGATGTCTTCGTTCATATTTCGGCCGTGCAGGCTTCGGGTCTTTCCGGTCTGGAGGATGGACAAAAAGTGACATTCGACACCGAGCCGGACAAGCGCGGCAAGGGTCCAAAGGCCGTCAACCTGTCGGTCGGCTAAGCCGGCTCAAGACAGTCCGGACGGAGATTGACGAGGCGGAGCGCCTTGCGTACGCGCTTGGTTTTGCCGCAAGAACTGGATCGTATCAGCCAATTCCGTTCAGCCCCCGTTCAGCCACGGTCTTCTATTAATCGTCCCCTAGGCTGGACCGCATCCCCGAAAACTATCCGGGCCGGCACGAAGGAGACCAAAATGAATCGCATTTTCAAGACCGCCATCCTGGGCGCCGCTCTCGCCGCGACCACCCTCGCCACCTTGCCTGCCGCCAATGCCAAGGACTGGAACCACTGGCATCATGGCCATGGTCGTCATCATAATGGCGACGCGCTTGCGGCCGGTGTCGTCGGCCTTGCGGCCGGCGCTCTGATCGCCGGTGCGCTGAGCAACCCGCAGCCGCGCTACAGCAGCTATGATGACGATTACGACTACCGCGAAGTGCGGCCGGCGCCGGTGCGCCGTTACTATGCCGAACCGCGGGTCGTCTATGCCGACCGCTATGCCGAGCCGTGGACCCGCGACTGGTACGAATACTGCTCGGACCGCTACCGGAGCTTCAATGCCCGCAGCGGCACGTTCACCGGCAATGACGGTGAGCAGCATTTCTGCGTCGCGAATTGAGCTTCCCTGTCCCACAAAAAGCGCTGACCGCAAGGCCAGCGCTTTTTTTTTGGCAGAAAGACATCGCTAAGTCAGGAAGGGATTGGTCCGCCTCTCCTCGCCAAAGCGGCCACCCGGGCCGTGGCCGCAGATGAAGCCGATCTCGTCACCGAGCGGCAAAAGCTTGTTCTTAATCGAGGCGATCAGCGCCGCATGGTCGCCGCCCGGCAGGTCGGTGCGCCCGACCGAGCCGCGAAACAGCACGTCGCCGACATGAGCGAACTTCGCCGCGCGATTGTAGTATACGACATGGCCGGGCGCATGGCCGGGGCAGTGCAGCACCTCGAACATATGTGAGCCGAACGAAACCGTCTCGCCCTCTGCGAGAAACCGGTCGGGCACGCAGTTGCGCGCCCCGGCAATGCCGTAGCGCTGGCCCTGGTTCTCGAGATTGTCGAGCAATAGCTTGTCGGCTTCGTGCGGGCCGATGATCTCGATGCCGAGTGCTTCCTTCAGTTCCATGGCGCCGCCGGCGTGATCGATGTGGCCATGGGTGATCCAGATCGCAGCGGCGGTGATCGCATTGTCCTTCAGCACCGCCAGCACCTTGTCGATGTCGCCGCCCGGATCGACGACGACGCCATGCTTGTCATCCATGTCGAACAGGATGGTGCAGTTCTGCTGGAAAGGCGTGACCGGCACGATGCCGGCATTGAGCTGACCCATGATTGTCCTTTCGCTGTTCCAGCGTGATGTAGAGGCGCGGGCGAAGGCCGTCCACTGCTGAAAGGCAAACAGTCCGTCCCAAAACAGAAATGGGCGGCCCAACGGCCGCCCATTTGACGAAGCCTGAGTCTCGAGCAATTCCAGGAAAAGTGTAAAGCGGTTTTCCGTCCGGAATTGGGTAAAACAACAAACTAGATCATTCGCCGTGAAACGGTGAATGATCTAGAGGCTTACTTCTTCATCGCGCCCATGACCGCACCGATGATGCCGGTCAGGATGGCGCCGCCGCCGGCGCCGCCGAGCAGGTTTTTGAGGTTCAGCGTATCGCCCAATCCGCCCGCTGCCGTTGCAGCCGCTGCCGGGTCGGCCGTGCCGCCGAGCAGGCTGCCGAGGATCGCCGCCCCGCCAACGCCGCCAACCGCGCCGCCGAGGATTTTGGTCAACTGGCCCATCGCCGCATTCTTCAGCGCAACGCCGACCGCCTGACCACCGACAACACCTGCAATTACCTGTACAACGAGCGCAATGAGCGTATTCGTATCCATGTACCTAGTCCCTCCATAGCTGCCAGCCTCCCGGGCCGACACCATCATGAGACGCTGAATTGTACGAAAGTCAAATGCACAGATGCTGAAATAAAGGGGCCGGCCTCAAAACCGCCCCTGCTTGCGAAAAAAGCTGTGACTTTCGTTATTCTGCGGCTATCGCATGCTTAGGTTGCACCGCAGCAGAATAGTCGTTCATCAAAGTCTTGGCGATCTCGCCGACCTCGAATCGGTACGGACCGATCTCGGAGACCGGCGTCACTTCCGCTGCCGTTCCGGTGAGGAAGCACTGTTCGAAGCCTTCGAGTTCCTCAGGCATGATGGCGCGCTCGACGACTTCAAGGCCGCGGTCCTTGGCGAGGCCGATGACGGTGCGGCGGGTGATGCCGTCGAGGAAGCAATCGGGCTTCGGCGTGTGGATCTTGCCATCCTTGACGAAGAAGATGTTGGCGCCCGTTGCTTCGGCGACCTGGCCGCGCCAGTCGAGCATCATGGCATCGGCATAGCCCTTGGCCTCGGCGGCATGCTTGGACATGGTGCAGATCATGTAGAGGCCGGCGGCTTTCGACTTCGACGGCGCGGTGCGCGGATCGGGCCGGCGCCATTCCGCCAGATCGAGACGGATGCCCTTGAGCTTCTGCGCCGGGTCGAAATAGCTCGGCCATTGCCAGATGGCGATGGCGCAGTTGATGCGGCTGTTCTGCGCCGACACCCCCATCTGTTCGCTGCCGCGCCAGGCGATCGGCCTGACATAGGCGTCCTGGAAACCCTGCTTCTTCAGAAGCGTGGTCGAGGCGTCATTGAGCTCGGCCACGGAATAGGGAATATTGAAGCCGAGCAGGCGCGCCGATTCATGCAGACGCTCGGTGTGCTCGTTGAGCTTGAAGATGGCGCCGCCATAGGCGCGCTCGCCCTCGAAGACGGCGCTGGCATAGTGCAGGCCGTGGGTCAGCACGTGGATCTTGGCATCGGCCCATTTGACGAACTCGCCGTTGATCCAGATGAAGCCGTCCAGTTGGTCGAAGGGAACGGATGCCATGGAAACCTCCCGCGGGCGGCGACCCGCACATCATTAGTGTTGTTCTTGTTGCGCGACAGCCGCGTCGGGCGGCCCTTGAAGCGTAAGCGGAGAATCGAACTCTGGCAAACTCAGGAAGTTCCGGAAAAACCGCACTCCCTTGCCTTTTCGTTCGCATTCAGCCGAAAAGCTTGTCAAAAATTACCATTGCGGGGAAATTACGTCAATAGTACTGACATAATTTCCCTCTATGGACGGAGAAATGATGACGGATCGAAGCCCAGCTGCCGGAAAACCGATCAAGACGCCGATCACCGACGAGGACGGCATCGACTTCGCCATCATCGAACTGTTCTTCTTTGCGTATCGCGATTTCACTTCCGATCCGGACCAGATCCTGGCCGATTACGGCTTTGGCCGCGCCCATCACCGGGTGCTGCATTTCGTCAACCGCCGGCCGGGACTGACGGTCGCTGAACTGCTCGACGTGCTCAAGATCACCAAGCAGAGCCTGGCGCGGGTGCTCAAGCAGTTGATCGACACCGACCATATCGTGCAATTGCAGGGTCCGCGCGACCGCCGCCAGCGGGAGCTCTATCCGACAGCCAAGGGGCGCGCCCTGGCGCTGGCCCTGGCGCGGCCACAGTCACGCCGCATCCGTGCTGCATTGGAAGATTCCGGAGCCAGCGAGCGTCCCTTGATCGAACGATTCCTGGAAGCCATGGTCAATCCGGAACTAAGGGCGCAGATCGACATTGTGCCTGCAAACATGTCAGGGAAAAGCCATGGAGACCATTGAGAGGGTGGACCAGCCGACGGCGCCGGACGATGACGCGCCGCATCTGCTTGTGGTCGACGACGACACCCGCATTCGCAATTTGCTCAAGCAGTATCTGACCGAAAATGGTTTTCGCGTCACAGTCGCCGGAAATGCCGGCGAGGCCAGGCGAAAGCTTGCAGGACTCGACTTCGACCTCCTTGTCCTCGACGTCATGATGCCCGGAGAGACCGGCGTCGACCTCACCAAGGCGCTGCGGGCGGAGAAGAACGTACCGATCCTGATGCTCACCGCGCTATCGGAAACCGACAGCCGCATCACTGGGCTCGAGGCCGGCGCCGACGACTATCTGCCCAAGCCCTTCGACCCGCGCGAACTGATCCTGCGCATCAATAACATTCTGCGCCGCGGCGGCCCGGCGACGACGCCCAAGGTCGAGCAGCTGGTCTTCGGCCCCTACACCTTCCAGATCGCCAGGCGCGAGCTGAAGCGGGGCGGCGAGGCGCTGAAGCTGACCGACCGCGAGCAGGAGATCTTGGCGATCTTTGCCGCGCGGGCCGGCGAAACGATCCCGCGTCACGAGCTTGTCGGCGACGATTCGGAAGTCGGCGAGCGCACCATCGACGTCCAGATCAACCGCCTGCGCCGCAAGATCGAGCGCGATCCGTCCAATCCGGTCTGGCTGCAGACGGTGCGCGGTATTGGGTATCGGCTCAGCGTGGAATAGAATGCCGCTGACGGCCGCCCTTGGCCATAGATGTGTGGCCATCGACCAGCGGCCATCGACCAGCGGCCATTGACCCAGCGAAAGGACAAATGGCGACCACGCAACTGGAACGGCCGGAACAGGGCGGCTTTGGCGCGCGCGTATCACGCGCGCTGAAAGCAATGCCGCGTGCCTGGAAGCGGTTCTGGCGGCTGGTTGCGTTCTATATGCCCAAGCGGCTTTATGCCCGCTCGCTGATCATCGTCATCGCGCCGATGATCCTTCTGCAGTCGGTCGTCGCCTTCGACTTCATGGAACGCCACTGGGCAACCGTGACGCAGCGCCTGTCGCAGGCCACCGTGCGCGACATCGCCGCGATCATCGACATGATCGAGACCTATCCGCACGATGGCGACTACGCCAACATCATCCGCATCGCCCAGGACCGCATGCAGTTGAAGGTCGACCTCTTGCCGCCCGACCCGTTGCCGGCGCCTGGACCCAAGCCCTTCTTCTCGATCCTTGACGACGTCCTTTCCACCGAGATCACCCGCCAGATCAACCGCCCGTTCTGGATCGACACGGTCGGCAATTCCAACATCGTCGAGGTCCGCATCCAGCTCGAGGGCAAGGTGCTGCGCGTCTTCGTGCGCCGCAGCCAGGCCTATGCCTCCAACACCCACATCTTCCTGATCTGGATGGTCGGGACGTCACTGGTGCTGCTGACGATTGCCATCCCCTTCCTTCGCAACCAGATCCGGCCGATCCTGTCTCTGGCCGAGGCCGCCGAAAGCTTCGGCAAGGGCCGGCCGATGCCGCGCGATTTCCGCCCACGCGGCGCCGAGGAGGTTCGCCGGGCCGGCTTTGCCTTCATCCAGATGCGCGAGCGCATCGAACGCCAGCTGGAACAGCGCACCGCCATGCTGACCGGCGTCAGCCACGATCTCAGAACCATCCTCACCCGCTTCAAGCTGCAGCTGGCGCTGGCCGGCGGCAAGCCCGAGACCAAGGCCGCGCTCAACCAGGACATCGACGACATGCAGTCGATGCTGGAAGGCTATATCGCTTTTGCCCGCGGCGAAGCGTCGGAAGATGCCGGCCATTTCGATCTCGAGGCCTATTTCCAAAAGCTCGGCGAGGAGGCGTCGCTGCACAAGCGCAAGCTATCGACCGTGCTTGCCGGTGATCCGGACGTGCATGTGCGCCCGCACGCTTTCGCCCGGCTGTTGTCCAATGTCGCCGGCAATGCCTTGCGCTATGCCAAGACGGTGGAGATCAGCGCCGATCACGGCCGCGGCTCACTCGTCGTCACCATCGACGATGACGGTCCGGGCATCCCGCCGGAAAAGCGCGAGGACGTGTTCAAACCGTTCGTGCGGCTCGACGAGGCGCGCAACCTCGACGCCAGCGGCACCGGCCTTGGTCTCTCTATCGCCCGCGATATTGCCCGCAGCCATGGCGGCGACATCATGCTGGAAGACAGCCCGCTCGGCGGCCTGCGGGCGGTGATCAAGGTGCCCGCCTGACCAAAGCATGATCTGGAAGTCGGGCTCGGCCAAAAACCACCTTCATCCGCGCGTCATGAAACCATGGTCAAGAGCGCGCATGAAGCGCGCGACCTCAGTTGATTCGGCTCAGCCGCCTTACTTCGACCTCGTGCCTGCCCGGGTGCGGTGGAGCGAAGCGAGGGCAGCCGGGCCGTACCGCTATCGCATCAAGGCAACCGTCGACCCGAGCAAAGGACCGCCATGCGCATCCTGATGGTCACCGACGCCTGGCGGCCGCAAGTCAACGGCGTCGTCCACACGCTGGAGCGGCTCACCGAAACGCTGAAAACCTTCGACGTTGCGGTCGACTTCCTGACCCCGAACATCTTTCGCACCTTGCCCTTGCCGACCTACCCCGACATCAGGCTGGCGATGACCACGCCCGGTCATGTCGCGCGGCTGATCGAGGCTCGCAAGGCCGACCATATCCATATCGTCACCGAAGGCCCGCTCGGCATCATGGCGCGGCGCTATTGCCGCAATGCTGGCCGTCCCTTTACCACCAGCTATCACACCCGCTTTCCCGAATATCTCAGCGCCCGCCTGCCGGTGCCGGAGAGCTGGGCCTATCGCTGGCTGCGTGATTTCCACAATTCGGGACAAGGCACGCTGGTCGCCACCCAGTCGCTGGCGGAGGACCTTGCGTCGCGAGGCTTCACCAAGCTCAGGCCGTGGACGCGGGGCGTCGACACCGATCACTTCCGCCCGGACAAGAAGAAGGACCTCGGCTTTCCCGGCCCGGTATTCCTGTGCGTCGGCCGCGTCGCCATCGAGAAGAACCTGAGCGCCTTCCTCGATCTCGACCTGCCCGGCAGCAAGGTGATCGTCGGCGAAGGACCGGAACTGGCCAGGCTCAGGGCGAAGTACCCGCAGGCGCACTTCCTCGGCCATCGCCCGAACGATGAGCTGGCCGAGATCTACGCCTCGGCTGATGTTTTCGTTTTCCCCAGCCGCACCGACACGTTCGGCAACGTCATCATCGAGGCGCTGGCCAGCGGCACGCCGGTGGCCGCCTATCCGGTCACCGGACCGATCGACATTGTCGGCGACGGCATCGGCGGCGCGGTGTCGACCGATCTGCGCGAGGCCTCGCTCGCCGCGCTCAATGTCGACCGCGCCGAGGCGCGCGAACGCGCCATGCGCTACAGTTGGAAAGCCTGCGCCGAAATGTTCATGGGCACGGTCGAAGAGGCGCTGAGCACAAGGCGCAAGCTGGCCGCCTGACGCAATCTTCCTAAAACAACCTGCCGCCGTCCGGCACCTTGCGCTCGATGGCGCCGAGCACCACCGCGCCTTCCTCATCAGGGAAGCCGAGCGTCAGCACTTCCGACATGAAAGGACCGATCTGGCGCGGAGGGAAATTCACCACCGCAAACACCTGCCGTCCCACCAGCGTTTCCGGCGCATAGTATTTCGTGATCTGTGCCGAGGATTTCTTCACGCCGATCTCAGGGCCGAAATCGATCTTCAGCTTGAAGGCGGGTTTGCGCGCCTCGGGGAAAGGCTCGGCCTCGACGATCGTGCCGGCACGGATGTCGACACGATCAAAATCGGCAAAGCTGATCTCGGGCTTGCGCGCGCTGCTCGAACTCATGGAAGCTCAAGCGTTGCCATAGGTCTCGAACAGGACACCGGCCAGCGCATCCTTGGCCGAGGTTCCCGACCAGACAACGAACTGGAAGGCCTGGAAATAGCATTCGCAGGCTTCAAGCGCCGACGACAAAAGCACCTCGACCTGCTGGCTCGACGGTTCGACCCCGCCGGCGAGCAGCAGTGACTGGCGAAACATGATCGCGCCCTCCTGCTCCCAGAGATCGAAATGGCCAAACAGCATCTGCTCGTTGATCAGCGACAAAAGCCGCATCACTTCCAGCGCGCGGGCTTCCGGCACCTTGATGTCGAAAGCACAGGCCAGATGCAGCGCCTCGAAGTCCTCCATCCACGAGAAGGAGACGTGATAATCGGTCCAGCTGCCGGCAACCGAGATCGAGATTTCGTCATCGCCGGCCCGTTCGAAGGACCAGTCATTGTTATGGGCGACCTGCTCGATGACATCCACCGGATGGATTTCGCGGGAGAATTCGAGTTCGAGAAGTTCCATGGAATGCTTCCTGTGTTCAGGGGAGCGCCACACGCTCCGCGGGGCACACACGACGAACAATTTGTCTTGAACTCGGACGGCCAGGACTTCACGACACAAAGACCCCGGACCGGACCCCACCGCCCGGCCGCATGACCCTGCTCCGAATCATGCAACAAATTCAGTCTATTGATCGGGAGTCGCGTGAACAGCCTAATTTTTCGCACTGCGTCATCAGCATGTGGAAAGGCGCTGTCACAAAGATTCATGCATTGCCGGTAAACGATTCACGGCAAAGCACTTTTTCGGATTGTGCTTTGTGGAAAAGTTTAAATTTTATTTTTTTGCTTTGGGCTTTGCCGCAGCCGCAGGTGCGGCCTGTCCGGTCAATTCGGCAAGCCTGGCCTCGAGCGCGTCGATGCGGGCGGCCAGCCTGGTGTTTTCTTCGCGGGCCTTGGCAGCCATGTCGCGGGCAGCCTCGAACTCCTCGCGCTGCACCACATCCATGGTGTTGAGGATGCGCTCGGCCTGCCCCTTGAAGGCAGTCTCCACCTCGCGGCGCACGCCTTGTGCGGCACCCGCGGCATCGGTCATCAGCTTGGCGAATTCATCGAGAATGCGGTTCGGTCCGGTTGACATGGCAAATCCTCGCTTGCTCGAATTGACGTAGTGGCACTGCCTGCGGAATGCAAGAACGTTGAAGCTGGTGCGGCTTCATGTCGGACGCGATTTGGCTCACGGTCCGGCCGACAGATTGCTATTATCGCAAATGGATTCTTGGAACGACGGTTGCCGTGACGGACAGTGCGGACTTGGAGAAGCGCTTTGCAGCACTCGATGCAGCACTCGCAAAGGGCATTTCGGATGCCAGTGCGGGCCGGGTCTAGCCTGGCGACGAGGTGCTGGACAGGCTTGAAGCCAAATACAGGGCAATGGCAGAGAGAACCAAGTGAAGTTACTGGTCTTCACAGACCAGCGGCCTAGTTTTCCTCACGACTTGCTCCAGGCAAGAGTCACTCTCATTCAGGATCAACCAATGGCAACGCCCCCGCGCCGACCGACCAATCCGATGGAAGCCGCTGAAGCGGCCTTCAAGCCGGTCAAGAAACCCGCGCCTCCCATTCGCGAACCCTCCGCCGCACCAAACGTTCGCGAGCTTGTCTCGATCAGGATCGATCGCGCCGTGCTCGACCATTTCCAGGAAGATGGCCCCGGCTGGCAAGACAGGATCAACGATGCGCTCAGGCAATTGGTCGCCGGCAAGCCGCAGGGTTGAGCCCATTATCTCTGACGATCAGGCTGTCGTCACCTTGCCTTGACCCCGCCAAAACCCTGCCGCATGGTCCGCGCCCTAACGCGAGCCCTCCCAGGAGATCCTGTTGAACGACTATTTCCCGCTGCCGATGGCGTCGCTGTCCTTCCCCAACATCGACCCGATCCTGGTTCAGATCGGCCCGCTGGCTGTGCACTGGTACGGCATCGGTTATATCGTCGGCATCCTGTTCGCCTGGTGGTACGCCAAGCGGCTCGTCACCAACACAAGGCTGTGGCCTGATGGCGTCTTGCCGATGAAGCCGATCGACCTCGACGATTTCATCGTCTGGGCTGCCGTCGGCGTCGTGCTTGGCGGCCGCACCGGCTATGTGCTGTTCTACGATTTAAAGCGCTATATCGACCACCCGCTCGACATCTTCGCCGTCTGGCAGGGCGGCATGTCGTTCCATGGCGGCCTGCTTGGGGTCATCCTCGCCATGACGCTGTTTTCCCTCAAGCGCGGCATCCGCACCTGGACACTGTTCGACGTGGTGGCAGCCGGCGTGCCGGTCGGGCTCGGCCTCGTCCGCATCGCCAACTTCGTCAATGCCGAACTCTGGGGTCGCGTGACCGACGTGTCGTGGGGCGTCGTCTTCTGCAACGAGCGTCTCCAGCAGACCGTGGCGGGTTGTGTCGCGGGCCTGGAGCCTCGCCATCCGAGCCAGCTCTACGAAGCGCTGCTCGAGGGCGCGGTGCTGTTCCTGGTCCTGCGCTTCCTCACCCATTCGCGGCTGAAGCTGAAGACCCCGCGCTTTGTCGGCGGCGCCTTCATTTGCGGCTACGGCCTGTCACGCATCTTCGTCGAGTTCTTCCGCGAGCCCGACCAGCAGCTCGGCTACCTCCTCGGTGGCTGGCTCACCATGGGCATGGTGCTGTCGCTGCCGATGGTGCTGGCCGGCATCTGGGCGATGGCCACAGCCAAACCGGCGCCGCAACCACAGCCGGCATGACACGGCTGAAGACCCGCATCGTCGACCTGATCGGCGCGCTCGGCCCCCTCCCCGTCAACGAGTACATGGCGCTCTGCCTGTTCGATCCCAGCGACGGCTACTACACCACGCGCGAGCCGTTCGGCGCCGCCGGCGACTTCGTCACCGCACCCGAGATCAGCCAGATGTTCGGCGAACTCGTCGCCGTCTGGCTCTATCAGGCCTGGCTGGCGATCGGCCGACCCCTGCCGGTCACCATCGCGGAGATCGGGCCTGGCCGCGGCACGCTGATGAAGGACATGCTTCGCACCCTGACGCGGCTCGATCCGGCTATCGCCGCCGGAGCCTCCTTCGCCCTGGTCGAGACCAGTCCGCGGCTGACTGAAATCCAGAAGCAGACGCTTGCCGAAACTTCGGTTGAGCTCGGCTGGCACGAAACCATCGCCACACTGCCGCAGGCGCCGTTGCTGATTGTCGGCAACGAATTGTTCGACGCTGTGCCGATCCGCCAGTTCATCCGCGCCGGCGCCGGCTGGCGCGAACGGGTGATCGGCCTCGACGTCTCAGACGAGTTGAGCTTCTTCGCCGGCGCCGGCTCGGTCGAGGCGACGCTGCTGCCGGAAGACGCCGCCGAGGCGCCACAAGGCTCTATTTTCGAAATAGCACCGGCCCGCGCGGCACTGATGGCGACCATTGCCGAACGCATAGCCGACCACGGCGGCGCCGGGCTGTTCCCCGATTACGGCCATCTCCAGCCCGGTTTCGGCGACACATTGCAGGCCGTGCGCAGGCACGCCCCCGAAGATGTGCTGGCCAATCCCGGCGAAGCCGATCTCACCGCCCATGTCGACTTCGCTGCACTGGCCGCCGTCGTGCGGGCGCATGGCCTCGATGTGGAATTGGCGGCGCAGGGCGACTTTCTGCTTGGCACGGGATTGCTTGAGCGAGCTGGCCAGTTGGGCAGCCAGGCAAGCCAAGAGGCACGACAAACCATTGCCGATGCCGTCGAGCGCCTGGCCGGACCCGACGGCATGGGCACGCTGTTCAAAATCCTGAAAATCCTGCCGCATCAGCCAGTCTGACCCTCAGAGATCGTTACAAGCCGTCCCGCGACGCCGCCTATGGTCGCATGCCTGCTTTTGGCCAATGCAAAGTCGACGCGGCAGCACTGTCGCAATCACTCGGCCGAACTTCGCCTTGACGAAAACGCCGGCGCGGACAACAAACCCATCCATGCTGAATCAGACCAAACCGGATCCTGTTCGCTCGCCGCTGCTGGAAGCGGCCAAGCCGCGAGGTATCCGCCATGGCTATTTCACCCGTATCGGCGGCGTCTCCGGCGGCATCTATCAGGGACTTAACATCGGCACCGGGTCGGATGACGATCAGATGCTGGTCGCCGAGAACCGCCGCCGCGTCGCTGCCTGGATGGGTGTGCCGGCCAGCCATCTCCTGACCGCGCATCAGGTCCACTCGCCCGATGTCGTTATTGCCAGGGAACCCTTTCCCGGCCCGCGGCCCAAGGCCGACGCCATCGTCACCGACCGGCCGGGCATCGCCATCGGCGCCTCGACGGCCGATTGCGGCCCGGTGCTGTTCGCCGATGCGCAAGCGCGCATCATTGGCGCTGCACACGCCGGCTGGAAGGGCGCTTTCACCGGTGTACTTGAAAACACCATTGCCGCGATGGAAAGCCTCGGCGCCCGCCGTGAGCGCATCATTGCGGTTCTCGGTCCTTCGATCGGCCCCGACAATTACGAGGTCGGGCCGGAATTCGTCGCCCGTTTCGTCGAAGCCGATGCCGAAAACATCGGCTATTTCGCGCCTTCGGCCAATCCGGCGCATGCAATGTTCGATCTCAACCTCTATACGGTCGACCGGCTGAAGAAGGCTGGCGTGACCGCGCAGGGGCTTGGCCGCTGCACCTATGCCGAGGAGGATCTCTTCTTTTCCTACCGGCGCGCGACGCATCGCAAGGAACCGGACTACGGTCGGCAGGTTTCGGCAATTGTTTTGGAGAACGGATAATGGCGCTGCATTTCGAACGGTCGGAATTTGACGCCCGGCGTGACCGGTTGATGATCGAGATGACGGAAAAGAAGCTCGATGCTGTACTGCTTTTCGCCCAGGAGAGCATGTACTGGCTAACCGGCTACGACACGTTCGGCTTCTGTTTCTTCCAGTGCCTGGTTGTGAAGGCTGACGGCTCTATGGTGCTGCTCACCCGCTCGGCCGATTTGCGCCAGGCGCGCCACACATCGATCATCGACAACATCGTGCTGTGGACCGACCGCGACGGCGCCAACCCGGCGGTCGACCTGCGCAACCTGCTCAACGACCTCAATCTCCTCGGCGCTCGCATCGGCGTCGAATACGACACCCATGGCCTGACCGCCTTCAATGGCCGCCGCCTCGACGAGCAGTTGCAGACCTTCGGCCAGATCGCCGACGCCTCCGGTATTGTCGGCCGTCTGCGCCTGTTCAAGAGCCCGGCTGAAATCGCCAAGGCCGAAAAGGCCGCCAACCTTTCCGACGACGCGCTCGAAGCGGCCCTGCCGCTGATCAAGCAGGGCGGCGACGAAGCGCTGATCCTTGCCGCCATGCAGGGCGCGGTGTTTGCCGGCGGCGGCGACTATCCGGCCAATGAATTCATCATCGGCTCGGGCATCGACGCGCTGCTCTGCCGCTACAAGGCCGGGCGCCGCAAGCTGACCAAGAACGATCAGCTGACGCTCGAATGGGCCGGCGTGTTCCATCACTATCACGCGCCGATGATGCGCACCGTGCTGACCGGCAAGGCGTCGAAGCGCCATCAGGAGCTGTTCGACGCCGCCCGCGCGGCTCTTCTGGCGGTCGAGAAGGCGATGACGCCCGGCAACACCTTCGGCGACGTCTTCGACGCGCATGCCCGCACGCTGGAGGCGCACAGCCTGACCAAGCATCGGTTGAACGCCTGCGGCTATTCCGTCGGCGCCCGCTTCACCCCGTCCTGGATGGATATGCCGATGTTCTACCAGGGCAATCCCGAGCCGATCGCGCCCAACATGACATTGTTCGCGCACATGATCATCATGGACTCCGAAACCGAGACGGCGATGACGCTTGGCCGCACCTACCTGACCACCGAATCCCAGCCGAAGCCGCTTTCACGCCATGATCTCGACTTGATCGTACAGTGAATCCATAATGGTTGGTCCACGCGGGGGCGTTCGCGACTAAGGAGTTTTCGGGCAGATGAGACGATCGCATGTGACGACCGTGTCATTGCTCGCAGCGCTTGTGCTGGCCGCTTGCACCAATGCCAAGGACGTCCTTGAGCCGTCCGCCATCACGCCGCCGGCAGCCTCGGCCCAACCGGCTCAGCCCTTGGCTGCCCCGGGCATCGCGCCCGCCGCCACACCAGCGCCGGTCGTCGGCGCCACGACACCCGCCAACCCCGCGCAGAGCGCCGCCGCTTTGTCGAAGACCCGGCTGCAGATCGCGCCGATCGTCGGCGCCTCCGTGGAAGCGGCAACGCCGCTGACGGCCGAACTGCAGACACGCGCCAAGCAGCGCGGCATCACCCTTGCCGGCAGCGCCGACCAGGCCGCCACCCATGTGCTGAAGGGCTACTTCTCGACCATGACGGAAGGCAAGGATACCACCGTTATCTATGTCTGGGACGTCTATGACCCCGCTGGCAACCGGCTACACCGCATCAATGGCCAGCAGAAGGCGCCCTCGGTCAATGCCGCCGAAGGCTGGCCCGCGGTTGCACCCGCTACCATGCAGGCGATCGCCGACCAGACGATCGACCAGTTCGCGGCCTGGCTCGGCGGCAGCGCCGGCTGATCCGCCTGTTACCGGCTTCCGTTCACTGTTGACGTTTTTGAGATTAGCCGGCGGATTCCCGTCAACGAGGCTTGCAATACCGGCACGGCTCGCTACAAGCCCGATTAAGAGGACCTCCCCATCCTTCGCCAGGAACGGTGCATGAAGCTTTTCGCGGGCAATTCCAACCGGGTGCTGGCCGAAGCGGTCGCCCGCTATCTCAATGTCCCGCTGGGCAAGGCCAGCGTCAGACGCTTCGCCGATCAGGAAATCTTCGTCGAAATCCAGGAAAACGTGCGCGGCGAGGATGTCTTCATCCTGCAGTCGACCTCGTTCCCGACCAACGATCATCTGATGGAACTGCTCATCATGATCGATGCCTTCATGCGCTCCTCGGCCAAGCGCATCACCGCGGTCATCCCCTATTTCGGTTACGCCAGGCAGGATCGCCGGGCCTCGGGCCGCACACCGATCTCGGCCAAGCTGGTCGCCAACATGATCACCCGCGCTGGCGTCGACCGCGTTTTGACGCTCGACCTCCATGCCGGCCAAATCCAGGGTTTTTTCGACATTCCGACCGACAATCTGTTCTCGGTGCCGGTGATGGCCCGCGACGTGAAGGCAAAATACAAACAGCTTGCCAATGTCGTCGTCGTCTCGCCCGATATTGGCGGCGTGGTGCGCGCCCGCGCGCTCGCCAAACGCTTCGACGCACAACTGGCCATCGTCGACAAGCGCCGCGAACGTCCCGGTGAATCCGAAGTGATGAACATCATCGGCGCGGTCGCCGGCAAGGATTGCCTGCTGATCGACGACATCGTCGATTCCGGCGGCACGCTGTGCAATGCCGCCGATGCGCTGCTCGCCAACGGCGCTACCAGCGTCACTGCCTATATCACCCACGGCGTGCTGTCGGGCGGTGCGGTCGCCCGGATCAGCGGCTCGAAGCTGCAGGAACTGGTGATCACCGATTCCATCCAGCCGACGCAAGGCGTGCTCGACGCCCCGAATATCCGCGTCATCTCCATCGCCGACCTGATTGGCGAGGCGATTTCGCGCACAGCGACCGAAGAGTCCGTGTCGAGCCTGTTCGATTAATCCATGTTGCCCAAAAGCGTGCCCACGGGCCTGGCTCGGGGGTAATCTCGTTTTTGGAATCTGCCCCAAACCGTCGTGAAAGGAGCGCAGCTGATGCGCAATCGAATCAAGGCTGCAGGCATCGCAGGAATGCTTCTCGCAATCGGCATCGCCAGCGCGGCCTATGCGCCGACAATCGCTCCGGTTTCGACCGCGCAGGCGCAAACGGAATATCTTCCCACCGAAAAGGATTTCATCGGCAAATGGAGCATCGCAGGGTCCGCAATCCGGCCACCGCGTGATCTGAAAGAGCCGGCGAAGCCCGACCAGGATGCGGCTGCGACCGAATTTCAGCAGACTGTGACCGCCTTTTATGGCGCCTTCGACTATCTGGAGATCACGGCGGACGGCCGCTACAATTTTCACCCAACCGGGTGACCCGGCATCGGGGCCTTGCGTCTGGTGCGGGACATGGTCGTTCAAGAACGATTCCCTCTGGCTCGAACTGGACACGGCGCCCAGGCTCGACATCTACGCCGAGGGCGGCGACATGCAGATGACCTACACGGCCGAGCCTGAAGAGACGTCACGATACAAATGGCTTGTTTTCAGCTGGACCAAGGCTGATTGAACTGAGGGGTGAGGCGTTCTCGCGCACGCCAACCGAAGCATCGGTGTCAAGCCCGATCTCCTGAGGCGGGCAGTCAGTCCATGGTTGCATTGTGCGAGGAGTTCACCATGGCCATACTGCCCCTCCAATCAACGGAGGAGTAGCAGATGCGGCGTAGGACTTTGCTCGGGCTCGCGGTTTCCATCGCAGCCACCCTTTCAGCACCGGCGGCCTGGGCCGCCGATTTTCCGGACCGGACCATCACCATGGTTGTCCCCTTTTCCGCCGGTGGCTCGACGGATCTGGTCGCGCGCCTAGTCGCCAACAAGATGTCCGAAAAGCTGGGCCAGCAGATTGTCGTCGAAAATGTCGGCGGCGCCGGGGGCAGCATCGGCGCTGCCCAGGTCGCCCGAGCCGAACCGGACGGCTACACGATCCTGATGGGCACGGTCGCAACCCACGCGCTCAACCCGCTGATCCTGAAGACAAAGCCCTACGACGCGGAGAAGGATTTTGCGCCGATATCGTTGCTCGTGCTGGTGCCAAACGTCCTGGTCGTAAACCCTGAATTCCCCGCCAAGGACGTCAAGGAACTGATCGAGATGCTGAAGAAGGACCCGGACAAATATGCCTACGCCTCATCAGGCAATGGCACCCCGCTGCATCTCTCCGGCGAGCTTTTCAAGACGATGGCCGGCGTCAGTATGCAGCACATTCCCTACAAGGGCGCCGGACCGGCCTTGAACGACGTTATCGGCAATCAGGTGCCGATGATGTTCGACAACCTCCCCTCTTCATCGGGCCATATCAAGAGCGGGACGCTGAGAGCGCTTGGCGTCACCACCAAGGAGCGCGTTCCCTCCTTCCCCGACATACCGGCCATTGCCGAAACCATTCCCGGCTATGAAACCTACAGCTGGAACGCTCTGTTCGCGCCCGCAGGCACGCCGCCGGAGGTCGTCGCCGTTCTTCAGAAGGCGGCAGTTGAAGCCCTGAAAGACCCTGATGTGATCGCCCGCATGGCCCAGTTCAGCGCCTCGATCGTGGCCTCCACCCCGGAAGAGCTTGGAGTGCATGTGAAGGCCGAACTCGCCAAATGGGAACCGATCGTCAAGGCCAGCGGCGTTCAGCTGGACTAGGGCCTACGGCAAAGTACTGCGGGCTTTTCCTGGCGCTACGGCGCCGGGGCCTCAAGCCGAGGCTGAGCCCGCCGCATGCCTTCGTCGCGGGCGCCGCGCATATAGCCGCGCGGCGAGGCGCCGAGCATGCGCTTGAACATGGTTATGAATGCCGGCACGCTGTCATAACCGAGGTCGAGCGCCACCCTGGTGATTGGCTCGCCGTCGGCGAGCCTGGGAAGTGCCGCGAACAGGCAGGCCTGCTGGCGCCATGTCGACAAGGACAGTCCGGTCTGGCGGTGGAAGGCACGGGTGAAGGAGCGCCGGCTCATCCCCGCGGCATCGGCCCACTCGTCGATCGTGGCATGCGGCGACGGTGCCGCGACGAAGCGTCGGCAGAGCGCCGCCAGCCTGGGATCAGACGGGAACGGCAGGCCGAGCGGCCGTTCCGGCAAGGTCGGGATCTCGTGCAGCAAGAGGTTCATGATCAACCCGCCGCGGCCTTCCAGTTCGCCGCCTTGCGGCAGCTTTTCCGATTCGACGATCAGGCTGTGCATCAGTTCGGTGACGCCGACGACGCGCAAACCTTCCGGCAGGCCGGGGATCGCGCCCGGCATCACATAGACCGAGCGCATCGAGACATCGCCCAGCATTTCGACGGAATGCTCGGTGCCGGCCGGTATCCACATTGCATGGTCGGGCGGCACCATCCAGCGCCCGTACCTGGTCGTCACCAGCACGACACCGACCAGCGCATGCAGCAGCTGGCTGCGGCTGTGGCGGTGTTGCGGCACGAGGTAACCGTCCGGATATTCGGTCGGCAAAGCCACCGCCGGCCCGGAAACCTCCTCCAGCCACTGCCAGCGGCTTTCGTGCAATCGGCCGAGATCGGCATTGCCGGCGCGGAAGATGTCCCTGCCATGTGGCATCGGCTATGGCCCACTTGCGAAACTATTGGACCAAACCACGAAAGAAGTCGCCTCGCAAGCGGCTTATAAGGCAGCCATCCCCAGGGCGCTCCGCAGGGGCGTCGCCCAAGCGCTTCAGACGAGCGTCCTTAAGGCGGTCCGCGGGAGCGGCCGCCAAGCCTGCCCGCGGGCAAACACCCGCCAAAAAGACCTCGGAGCCTGCCTTGACCGATACGACAGCCACCAGCATTGCACCGCAGCCAAGCGCCAGCCTCCCTTCAGCCCAGGCGACCGCCTTCACCGTCATTCTGGCGGTGAGCTTTTGCCACGGCATTAACGACATCATGCAATCGCTGCTGCCGGCGATCTATCCGCTGCTGAAAGAGAACTACGGTCTCGATTTCTGGCAGATCGGTCTTTTGACCTTCACCTTCCAGGTCACGGCGTCGCTGCTGCAGCCGGTCATCGGCATGATCACCGACAAGCGGCCAATGCCCTATTCGCTGCCCTACGGAATGGCGTCCTCGCTGATTGGCCTGATCGTGCTCGCCTATGCCGGCCACTATGCGCTGCTTCTGGTCGGCGCCTCGCTGATCGGCATCGGCTCGGCGATCTTCCATCCGGAATCCTCGCGCATTGCCCGCTTTGCCTCCGGCGGCCGCTTTGGCCTGGCGCAATCTTTGTTCCAGGTCGGCGGCAATTTCGGCCAGTCGATGGGGCCGTTGCTCGCTGCCTTCATCGTCGTGCCCTTCGGCCAGACCAGCATTTCATGGTTCGCCGTCGGTTCTCTGATCGGCATCATCGTTTTGTCGCGGGTCGGCGGCTGGTACAGCCGGATGCGCGCCGCGCAGGGCAATCGCAAGGCGGCAAGCTTCGTCTCGCCCTTCCCGCGCAAGAAAGTGATGGGTGCGCTCATCGTCCTGACGCTGCTGGTGCTGACCAAGAATGCCTACATCGCCTCGCTCTCCAGCTACTACACCTTCTATTCCATCCATAAGTTCGGCGTGTCGGTGCAGATGAGCCAGGTCATGCTGTTCCTGTTCCTCGGCGCCTCGGCGCTGGGCATCCTGCTCGGCGGACCGTTCGGCGACCGCTACGGCCAGAAGGCGATGATCTGGTTCTCGATCGTCGGCGTGCTGCCGTTCACGCTGGCGCTGCCCTACGCCAATTTCGAATGGACGATGGTGCTGACGGTGCTGATCGGCCTGATCCTGTCCTCGGCCTTCTCCAACATCGTCGTGTTTGCGCAGGAGTTGGTGCCGGGACGTGTCGGCACCATCGCCGGGATCTTCTTCGGCTTCGCCTTCGGCATGGGCGGCATTGCAGCCGCCGTGCTCGGCGTCGTCGCCGACTTGAAGGGCATCGATTTCGTCTTCCAGATCTGCTCGTATCTGCCGCTGCTCGGCCTGCTGACGGTGTTCCTGCCCAACATGAAGGAAGCCAGGAAGGCGCAAGCGGCGGCCAGATAAAACCGGTCGATTTTGCGGATTTGGCGCAGGGCGCGGCATTGCTGCGCCCTCTGTGATTCTTTCACCATGCGCTGGTTGAAAAGCCTGCTAGAGATAGTCATCAACGAAGGCTTGGGGCCTTCGACGTCTCTGGGGGATGACATGCGCAAGACCGTATTGGCCGTATTGGGTGTGCTTCTTGTTACCTTGCCGGCGACGGCACGCATCGTTCCTTTTCCGCCGGGTTTCAAGACGCAGTCCGTCGAAACCAACGGCACCAAACTCTATGTGCGCGTTGGCGGCAAGGGTCCCGCCGTCGTGATGCTGCACGGCTTTGCCGATACCGGAGACATGTGGGGCGCCGCGGCCATCGCCCTCGCAAAGGACCACACCGTCATCGTGCCGGACCTGCGCGGCATGGGTCTGTCGGCCCACCCGGAAGCGGGCTACGCCAAGAAGAACCAGGCCGTCGACATCGCCGGCGTGTTGGATGCCCTGAAGATCGACAAGGCAGATCTCGTCACCCACGACATCGGCAACATGGTCGGCTATGCGCTTGCCGCGCAATATCCCAAGCGCATCACCAAATGGGTCATCATCGATGCGCCGCTGCCCGGCATCGGCGATTGGGAAAAGATCAAGCAAAGCCCGCTGCTTTGGCACTTCAACTTCCGCGGCCCGGATATGGAGCGGCTGGTCGCAGGGCGCGAGCGCATCTATCTCGATCGCTTCTACAACGAACTGTCGGCAGACCCCAAGAAGATCGACGAGGCCACGCGCAAGCACTACGCCAGACTCTATGCCCGCCCGCATGCGATGCATGACGCTTTCGAGCAGTTCAAGGCGTTTGACCAGGACGCGATCGACAACCAGGCGATGCTCGCCGCCGGCGGCAAACTGACCATGCCGGTACTGGCTGTCGGCGGTGAAAAATCCGCTGGCACTACGCAGGCCGATCTCCTGCGGCTTGTTGCGACCGATGTCACGGGCGGCATCGTGCCCGCTTCCGGACACTGGATCATGGAGGAAAACCCCGACGACACCGTCAAACTGATCACTGGTTT
Organism: Mesorhizobium sp. M0659; assembly: GCF_040320605.1. Lineage (NCBI taxonomy): Bacteria > Pseudomonadati > Pseudomonadota > Alphaproteobacteria > Hyphomicrobiales > Phyllobacteriaceae > Mesorhizobium > Mesorhizobium sp. M0659. The sequence goes on along the minus strand of NZ_JAMYPY010000002.1, from coordinate 453,835 downwards.
TCTCGATAAATAGGCACTGTCCCGCTGACATTTCGACGAAAGCAAATGCACCCGCCCGGCGGCGGGTGCCTTGCCTATCCAACTGGACGATGTCTATTCAACTGAACGATTCTAGGCCTTGAAGAACGCCAGCAGGTCGACATTGATGACATCGGCATGGGTCGTCGCCATGCCGTGCGGGAAGCCCTTGTAGACCTTGAGCTCGCCCTTTTTGAGCAGCTTGACAGCCAGCAGCGCGGAGTCGGCGATCGGAACGATCTGGTCGTCGTCGCCATGCATCACCAGCACCGGCACGTCGATGGCCTTCAGATCGTCGGTGAAGTCGGTTTCCGAGAACGCCTTGATGCAATCGTAATGCGCCTTGGTGCCGCCCATCATGCCCTGGCGCCACCAATTCTCGACGACAGCCTGCGACACCTGGGCGCCGGGGCGGTTGAAGCCGTAGAACGGGCCGGCCGCAATATCGTGGAAAAACTGGGCGCGGTTGGCTGCCTGGGCGGAGCGGAAACCATCGAACACCTCGATCGGCAGGCCACCCGGATTGGCCGCCGTCTTCAGCATGATCGGCGGCACCGCGCCGAGCAGTGCGGCCTTGGCGACACGGCCACCGGAACCGTACTTCGCGACATAGCGGGCCACTTCGCCGCCACCGGTGGAATGGCCGACATGGATCGCGTCCTTGAGGTCGAGATGCGCCGCAAGCTCCGCGACATCAGCGGCGTAGGTGTCCATCTCGTTGCCGGTATCGGTCTGGGTGGAGCGGCCATGGCCGCGCCGGTCATGGGCAATGACGCGATAGCCCTTGGACAGGAAGAACAGCATCTGGGCGTCCCAGTCGTCGCTGCTCAGCGGCCAGCCGTGATGGAAGACGATGGGTTGTCCCGTTCCCCAATCCTTGTAGAAAATTTCGGTGCCGTCCTTGGTGGTGATCGTGCTGCTGCCGGGCTTGGTCATCTCGCTCTCCATTGATTGCTTCCGCGATAATCAATATCGCGATAACCATACGACTAGCGCAGGTCCAAATCCTTGTCTACAGAAAATATGTATCGCGATATCATTTTTCGTGGTACATATTGATGTGCTCAGTCGGCAAAGGAATGCCTCGTGCCTCTCCCGTTGGACAACCAGCTCTGCTTCACGCTTTACGCCACCAGCATGGCAATCAATCGCACCTACAAGCCCATGCTGGACGAGATGGGCATCACCTATCCGCAATATCTCGTGCTGAACGCACTTGCCGAAGCCGGCGGGATGTCGGTCGGCTCGATTGCGCACAGGCTCGCTTTGGAATCGAGCACCATCACGCCGCTGGTGAAGCGCATGGAACAGGCCGGTCTCGTCACCCGCCAGCGCAGCCAGACGGACGAGCGCCAAGTGCAGGTCGACCTGACGCCTGCCGGCCGCGCGCTGCTCGTCCAGTGCAACTGCCTCAACGAAACCCTGATCGAACGCTCGGGCATGACGATGGCTGATCTCGATGCCTTGAATCGGCGGATCCAAGCGCTGCGCGAAGCGTTGAGCAGCAAGCCGGACTAGCTGCCCTACAAACACGCCAGGCTTAATCCTTGCCGGCCAGCCAGCGCACGACGTTGCCCATCAGCTTGCCGTAGAGCGGCCATCCCAAAAAGTCCTGCGACAGCCAGTGTGGGCCGATGTCGGTCGCCCACGCGACGGTGCGGCCACGGCCATGCTCACGAACCGCAAGCAGCGGCCAGTCCGTGCCGCGATAATGGCAGGTCGCCAGAAGCTGGGACGAGCCGTCGCGCCTAAAATCGAGTTTGTTCATGCCGAGGATCGGCGGCAACGGACCCGCGACACCGGCAAGGATCGGATGCGACGCCTGAAGGATCGACGGCTGCAGGCCTTGCGGCACTTCCAGCCCGTCCGAGAATGGCAGGCAGCGCACGGGCAGCACGTCCTCGACCGGGGTGTCGTGGAAACGCGCCGTGCCGAACATGCCTTGGAACCCCATATAGCCGCCGGCCAGCATCAGCCCGCCGCCGCCTTCGACATAGGCCTTGAGGACGTCGAGGCGGTTGACGCCGATGCGCCCGGCGCGGGCCTCCGGCGTGACCAGCAAGGTCAGCGCGCCGACATCGGAGATCACCACCGCCTGGTATTCGGCCAGCGCGTCGAGGTCATACGGAAATTCGGCCGCACAGCGATCGCCACCGATCTGCGTCACCGCTATGCCCTCTGCGGCAAGGGCGGCATTGAAGGCCGTCGCGCCATTCACCCATGTCGCACTTGTCAGAACGTCGCCGCCGGCAGCGACCGACGTCGTCGCCGCGAAGGTCTCGCCTGCCAGCAAGAGTTTCATCGTCGCCCTCACGCTTTTCGACTGACAATTGAACGAGCGGGCGCCGGCTTGAACCGGCGCCCGCCGGGCCTTGGGAGGCTTAGAACTTAAACTCGGCCAGGTTTTCCGGCGTCACGATCTTGGCCGGGCCAAGGATCAGTTCGCCGCTGGCCCCGATCGTGTATTCGCCGAGCCTGCCCGCCGTGAACTTCTCACCTTCCTTGCCGGTGATCTTGCACTGCGCTAGCGCCTGGGCCGCCTGATAGGACAGGTAGCCGAGATCGGTGACATTCCACCAGATATCCTGGGCAGCGCCATCCTTGATGTATTTCGAAATCAAAGTGGCCGGCGCAAGGCCGGTCAGCTTGACCTTGCCGATCATACCGGCTTCCTCGAGTGCGCGCGCGGCCGCCGGAAGGCCTATGCCTGCCGGCACGATGATCACCTTGAGATCCGGAAACGCCTGCACCAGCGCCAAGGCCTGCTGCTGGTTGACCTGCTCGCTCTCCTCGCCATAGGCGACCTGCACCAGTTTCATCTTGGCGTATTTCGGCTCTGCCGCCATCTTCGCCTTCATGAAGTCGATCCAGGCGTTCTGGTTGGTCGCCGTCGGCGTCGACGACAGGATGGCGAACTCGCCTTCGCCGCCGCTGAGGTTGAATGCGCTTTCCAGCATCATTTCGGCCAGACTGTCGCCCTTCACCTGGTTCACGAACACCGCGCGCGCATCGGCCGCGACGTCGGAATCGTACGATATCACCCGGACGCCTTGCTGAACGGCGCGCTTCAGCGCAGGCGCAACCGCATTGGCGTCGTTGCCGGCGATAGCGATGACCCCGACCTTCTGCGACACAAGGCTGTTGATGAATTCGATCTGTGCCTCGGCCGTCGCCTGCGACGGGGCGACCTGGGTGGCGGTGCCGCCAATTTCCTTCGCAGCCTCCTCGGCGCCGCCGAAAGCCACCTTGAAGTAGGGATCGGTGTCGAGCTTGGGCAGGAAGCCGACCGTTACAGGTTCCTTGGCGCATTCCTGGCTGTATGCCAGCGAGGCCGGCGCAAGCAGAACCGCGGATGCGAGCAGGGCTATTCTAAACGCTTTCATTGTGTCTCCTCCGTCAGAATTCGGGCTTGAAGAAAGGGGCCCGAGATCACCCCTTGGTTTCGCGCAGGACGCGCGATCTTGACAGCCGCTCCTCCAGGGAGCGCCAGTAGTTGGAGACCAGCAGCGAGCCGATCAGGAGCAGGCCGATGATCATGCCTTGGGCGTCGCCGCCGATCTGGTTGAGCGCCAGCACGTTGCGGATGATGGCAATCAAGAGCAGCGCCAGCATGACGCCGGTGAGCCGCCCCTTGCCGCCAAAGACACTGACGCCGCCGAGCAGCACGATGGTGATGACGTCGAGCTCCATGCCGAGCGCATTGTTGGCGCGGGCATTGGAAAGGCGCGCGGTGTAGACGATGCCGGCGATGGCCGCGACGACACCGGAGACGACGAATAGCCTCAGCACCATCTTGCGCGTGTCGATGCCGGAATAGCGCGCCACTTCCGGACTGCCGCCGAGCGCGTAGATGCGCTTGCCGGTCGGCGTCTTCTGCAGCACCACCGCGAAGATCGGCGCCAGCAGCAGGAACGGCACGATGGTCCACGGGATTTGTGTGCCCGGCAGATTGCTGATGCCGAAATCGACAACCGCCGGCGGCAATATGTTGACCGAACCGGTGCCGAGCAGGATGTAGCCAATGCCCCGATACAGCGCCATGGTGCCGAGCGTCACCACCAGCGACTGCAACCCGAGGCCCGACACCAGATAGCCGTTGAAGGCGCCGAGCAGGCCGCCGAAGACGAGCGTCAGCGGAATGGCGGCCAGCGTGGGCACGCCAGCCTGGACAAGCAGGCCAAAAATCACGGATGTCAACGCCAGCACCGAGGCGATCGACAGGTCGATCTCGCGGGTGATGATGAGCAGCGTCATCGGCAGGATCAGCAACGCCTTTTCCGAGGCGCTCGCCGCCAGCTGAGAAAGGTTAAAGCCGGAAACGAAATTCGGCACGAAGACCGCCGTATAGATAAAGACGGCGAGGCAGGCGGTCGCCAGCAGCAGATCCCAGAAGTCGATCGAGCGGATAAACTTTCTCATCTCGCCCTCGCCTGTCTTGCCTGTTCGGCACGCCGCACGATGAAGGTGTCGATGCCGATGGCAACCAGGATCACCAGGCCATAGACGCCCTGCAGCCAGAGCGGGTCGACACGCACCAGCGTCAGCCCGTTCTTGATGACCAAGAGCGTGAGCGCGCCAAGGATGATGCCGAGCAGCGTGCCCGAGCCGCCGCGGATGGCGACGCCGCCGACCACCGCAGAGGCGATCACCGTGAGTTCGAAGCCGAGCGCGACGCGGGCATCGATGGTGGCGTAGCGCGAAGCCCACAGGGCGCCGCACAGGCCGCCTAGCAGGCCGGCCATGCCGAAGGCCAGCAGGATGCGCCGGTCGACCGGAATGCCGATCAGCCTTGCGCCGTCCGGGTTGGAACCGGTGGCAAACAGCTCGCGCCCGGTTGCGGTGCGATAGAGCAGCACATAGCCGGCGCACAGGATGACAATAGCGATGATGACGATCAGCGGCACGCCTGCGATCTTCAGCCCGGTCATGTCGAGCCAGGCTTGCGTGACTTCGTCGGCGCTGACCTGGTCGCCCGCCGCCCAGATCGAGTTGAAACCGCGGAAGATCGACATCGAAGCCAGCGTAACGACGATGGCCGGGATCTTTCCCCTGGTAACGACAAGGCCGTTGAGCAGTCCGGCAAAGCCGCCGACCGCGCAGGCGGTGATCAGGCCGATGCCGATGTCCAATCCGGGATAGGCCTGAACCATGCTGGCCGCCATATAGGCGGAGAGGCCGATCACAGCTGCGATCGACAGGTCGATGTTGCGGGTGATCAGCACCAGCATCTGCGCCAGTGCGGCGACAATCAGCAAGGCCGCGTCCATCGACACAGCGGTGAGGTTCGCCGCGCTCACCATGCGCGGGTTGATGATGGTGACCGGAATGGCGACGGCGAGCATCGCCGCAAGCAGGCCGAATTCCCGCCGCTTCAGAAAATCGAACGGTCCTTTTGCCTTTTCCTCCCGGGCCGCGCGTTCTATCTGCGCTGCCTGGCCGGCGCGTTCATCGGTCCTGGTCGCCGCTTCCAGTACTTTTTCCTGCGTGGCTTGCCCGCGCGAAAACTCGGCAGTCTGGCGGCCTTCGCGCAGCACGACAATGCGGTCGCACATGCCGATCAGCTCGGGCATCTCTGACGAGATCAAAAGGATTGCCATGCCTTGCGCGGCAAGGTCCGCGATCATTGCATGCACTTCCGCCTTGGTGCCGACATCGATGCCTTGCGTCGGCTCGTCGAGGATGAGCACGCGCGGCTCGGTGCGCAGCCATTTGGCCAGCACCACCTTCTGCTGGTTGCCGCCGGATAACTCTTTCACCGGCTGCCCATAACCGGAAAAGCGCAGCTTCATGCGCTTCAGCCAGTCCGCCACCAGACCGATGGCGCGGTCGGTGCCGTAGAGACCGCGTTGTGCGGCCTTGTCGAGAACAGGTAGCACCGCATTGTCGAGGATGGAGAAATCCATCACCAGGCTCTGGCCCATGCGATCTTCCGACACATAGGCGATGCGCGCATCCATGGCGTCGCGCGCCGAGGCGAACTGCACGGGCTTGCCGTCGATCAGGATTTCGCCGGCGTCGGGCCGGTCGATACCGAACAGCACGCGCGCAATCTCGGTGCGTCCGCTGCCGACCAGGCCGCCAAGCCCCAGCACCTCGCCGGCGTGAAGCTTGAGGTCGATACCGGCAAACCCGCCGGCGCGCGAAAGTCCCTTCGCCTCCAGCACCAGCGCGCCTGAGGCATGGCGCCGTTCGGGATAGAGGTCGGTGACTTCACGCCCGACCATCATGCTGATGGCGGCAGCGCGGCCAAGCTCGGCCTTCGGCTTGACGCCGATCAGGCGCCCGTCACGCAGCACGGCGATGCGGTCGGCGATGCGGAAGATTTCATCCATGCGGTGGCCGACGAACATCATCGCCACGCCATGCAGCCTGAGATCGGCAACGACGGAAAACAGCCGCTCGACCTCGCGCTGTGACAGCGCCGCCGTGGGCTCGTCCATGATCAGCACGCGGGCATCCAGCGACAGCGCGCGGGCGATCTCGACCAGTTGTTGTTCAGAGGTACGCAGTGTTCCCAGCCGCGTTGCCGCCGGCACGTCGAGCCCGACGGTAGCCAGCACCTTGCGGGCGCCGGTCAGCATGGCGGCATTGTCGATGCCGCCAAAGCGGTCGCGCGGCATGTGGCCGAGATAGATGTTCTCCGCCACCGACAGATCGGGAAACAGGCCAGGATGCTGGTGCATGACCGCAATGCCGGCCGCCTGCGCGTCATGCGGCGAATGGAAGACGGCTGATTTGCCGTCAACCTCGACATGACCGCTGGTGGGAGAATGCACACCGGCCAGAAGCTTCACGCAGGTGCTCTTGCCGGCGCCGTTTTCGCCAAGCAGCGCCAGCACCTCGCCGGAGCGCAATTCGAAGGAGGCGTCCTTGAGCGCAATCGTGCCGCCGAAAGCCTTCGTCGCCTGAACCAGGGCAACAGGAACAGCCCGCACCACCGCAGCGTCGGCTTCGCTTTGTGTGCCCGAGTGCAGCACGTCTCCTCCCTGACCAGTTATTTTTTCAATTTGCTATATTAAATAGCGCAAAGGCGCAACGGCAAAATTGACTTCCATGGCTCCGACGCGCACTGTCGCCGCCAACATAGGCACCGCAGGGTGCGCTCGGCCGCAGGTGGTTTGCGGGCTTCGCGCCGAGAACGGGACATTTGGGGAGTGTGCGGGTTTTGTCAGGGAAAGGCAGCAATTCTGTCAAAGTTCGGCACTATAATGAGCGTTTCGTGCTCGACGCCATCCGTCGCCTCAAGGAAGCCTCCAAGTCCGATCTGGCGCGCGCGGCAAGCCTGACGCCGGCGGCCGTCGCTGCCATCGTCGACGGCCTGGAATCTTCCGGATTCGTAAAGCAAGTGGGAAAAAGGTTCGGGCAGCGCGGTTCGCCCTCCACGCTGTACCGGCTGACGCCGGAGCGCGTCTACAGCGTCGGCATCAAGATCGGCCGGCGTGCGCTTGAAGCCGTTCTGGTCGACTTCGCCGGTGAAATCCGCGCAAGAGAGTCTCACGAATACCGCTTCCCCGATCCTGATTTGGTGCTGAAGGCCGGCAACATGGCGCTGGCCACCTTCGAAAAGCTGGTGGATGGGCTTGGCGAAGCCAGCATCGTCGGCGTCGGCATTGCCTCACCCTATTTCCTCGGCGGCTGGAGCGAGGAACTCGGCTTTCCCGACGATCTCGGCAGCCGCTGGGAGGCGATCGACCTGACGACATGCTTTGCCACTCCGGCGAAGACGCCGGTGTTCGTGGAAAACGACGCCACGTCGGCGGCGCTGGCCGAACTTGTCCAGGGCGCCGGCGCCCGCTTTCGCGATTTCATGCACATCTCGATCGACACTTTTGTCGGCGGCGGCCTGGTGCAAGGCGGCAGGGTCCATACCGGGCCGCATGGCAACAGCGCTGCCCTCGGACCCTTGCCGGTCTCGCCCTCAAGCCTCGATTCGGTGGCGGCGAAGCCTGCGCGCTACCAGAGCCTGCTGCATCGCGCCTCGATCTATGTGCTGGTCAATCACCTGAGGTCGCGCGGCGTGGTGATCAATCGTGTGCGGGAACTCGATCCGTTGCCACCCGAAGCGCGCGTGCCGCTGTTCGAATGGATCGACGATTGTGCGAGCGCGCTGGTCGAGGCGATCATCGCCATCACCTCCATCATCGACATCGAGGCCATCGTTCTCGACTCGATCCTGCCCAGGCCGATCCATCTCGAACTGCTGGCAAGGGTGCAGACCCAGTTCAACCAGGCCAGCGCAATCGGCATCGTGGCGCCGGAGATCGTGTCGGGGCAATTCGGCCCTGAGGCCTCCTCGATCGGCGCTGCCATGCTTCCGTTCTCGGCGCTGCTGGCGCCCGACAGCGGCGTGCTCATGATCGGCAAGGACCGGACGAAACTGCTGAGCGCTCTGTCCACGCTCGGTGGCGCCAAGGGAAACGGATCAAATCCGCCCACCGACCTGCCGGCCTGAGCGCAATGCGGCGCCCAACGCAGGCATCGGCCGCCCTTGCCCGCCATGGCTTGCACGCCTGCCCGCCTTCCGCTATAGAGCCGCCACCCGCGTAGACACCCTTGGAGGCAACGCGGCGGAAGGCTGCCTTCCCTTGTGATCCCGAACAAAGCTCCGCGTATGCGGTTTCTGGCATTCGGACATCCAGGCCTGGCGGCTTTCGACGTTTACGGTCCAGGCACACTGCCACCGCAAACGCTCCATAAAACGCGAAAGGAAATGCCATGAGCCACGATACTTACGAGCTCAAGGCCGAAGCGCGCGAACAGGTCGGTAAGGGGTCCGCCCGTGCAGTTCGCCGCAACGGTAAAGTGCCTGCAGTTATCTACGGCGACAGACAGCCTCCCCTGGCGATTGCGCTGAACTATAAGGACGTCTTCTACAAAATCCATGGCGGCGGGTTTTTGACCACGATCGCCACGATCGATGTCGACGGCAAGAAAATCCAGGTTCTGCCCAAGGATTTCCAGCTCGACCCGGTCAAGGATTTCCCGGTCCATGTCGACTTCCTGCGCATCGGCAAGGACACCGAGGTCAACGTCGACGTGCCTGTCCACTTCATCAATGAAGACAAGTCGCCCGGCATCAAGCGCGGCGGCGTGCTCAACATCGTGCGTCACGAAGTCGAGTTCCACTGCCCGGCCAATGCGATCCCGGAATTCATCACCGTCGATCTCACCGGCGCCGACATTGGCGATTCGATCCACATCTCGGCGGTTACCTTGCCGGCCGGCGTCAAGCCGGTGATCTCCGATCGCGACTTCACCATCGCGACCATTGCCGGCTCCTCGGCGATGAAGCCGGAGACGGAAGAGACGGCGGAAGCGGCAGCCCCCGAAGCGGCGGCTCCTGCTGCCGAAGAGAAGTAATTTTCGGGCCTGGAGTTCACGATGCTTGTCTTTGCAGGCCTCGGCAATCCGGGCGCGAAATACGCTGATAACCGGCACAATGTCGGCTTCATGGCGGCGGACGCAATTGCCCGCCGCCATTCGTTTTCGCCCTGGTCGAAGAAGTTCCAGGGCCTGATCGCCGAAGGCACGATTGCCGGCGAGAAGATTCTGCTGATCAAGCCGCAGACCTTCATGAACCTGTCGGGACAGGCGGTCGGCGAAGCCTTGCGCTTCTACAAGCTCGGCCCCGAGGCGCTGACCGTCTTCTATGACGAGATCGACCTGCCGGCCGGCAAATTGCGGGTCAAGGTCGGCGGCGGCGCCGGCGGCCACAACGGCATCCGCTCGCTCGACCAACATGTCGGCAAGAACTTTCGCCGCGTGCGCATCGGCGTCGGCCATCCCGGCGTCCGGGAAATGGTGCATGGCCATGTGCTCGGCGACTTCGCCAAGGCCGATCGCGAGTGGCTGGATGTGCTGCTCGACACCATCGCCGACGATGCCGGGCTGCTGGCCAAGGGCGACGACAGTTCCTTCATGAACCGCATTACTCTGGCCCTGCGTGACAAGCTGGTGCCGACCAGCGACGACGACCGGCCGCCGCCCAAGGCGCCGAAGGCTGAAGGTCCAAAGGCTCAAAGCCACATCCGCCAGGCACGGCCACAGCAGGCGGCGGCCAAGCTGCCGGAAAGCGGCCCTATGGCCGCCATGCTGAAGAAACTGTTCGGCAAGAAGGACTGAGCGTCGATAGGATCGGGACCGCGGGGCTTGACGTTGCTCACCCCTATCGCCCATAGCCCTCATCAAATTTCTAGTTTCCCGATAGGACCGGACACATGGGTTTCAAATGCGGCATCGTTGGCTTGCCCAACGTCGGCAAGTCGACGCTTTTCAACGCGTTGACCAGGACGGCGGCGGCGCAGGCCGCCAACTATCCGTTCTGCACCATCGAACCGAACACCGGCGAGGTGGCGGTGCCTGATCCGCGGCTGCAGAAGATCGCCGCGATCGCCAAGTCTAAGGAGATCATCCCGACCCGCATCTCCTTCGTCGACATTGCCGGCCTGGTGCGCGGCGCCTCCAAGGGCGAAGGGCTGGGCAACCAGTTCCTCGCCAACATCCGTGAGGTCGACGCCATCGTGCATGTGCTGCGCTGTTTCGAGGATGACGACATCACCCATGTCGAGGGCAAGATCGACCCTGTCGCCGACGCCGATACGGTCGAGACCGAGCTGATGCTCGCCGACCTCGACAGCCTCGAGCGCCGCATCGTGCAGATCCGCAAGCGCGCTGGCAGCAAGGACAAGGAAGCAACCACCGTGCTGCCGATGATGGAGGCCGCACTCGAGCTCCTCCAGGCCGGCAAGCCGACCCGCATCCTGCTCAACGGCATTTCAGCGGAAGACCTGCGCATCCTGCAGGGACTGAACCTCTTGACCTCGCACCCCGTGCTCTATGTATGCAACGTCGCCGAAGCCGACGCCGCCACCGGCAACGAGCACACCAAAGCCGTGGAAAAGATGGCGACCGCGCAAGGCGCCGGCACCGTGGTGATCTCGGCCGCGATCGAGGCCGAAGTCGCCCAGCTCTCCGACGAGGAAGAGATGGAGTTCCTGTCCTCGCTCGGCCTCGACGAGCCTGGCCTCAACAAGGTCATCCGCGCCGGCTACGATCTGTTGCATCTGATCACCTATTTCACCGCCGGGCCGAAGGAGACGCGCGCCTGGACGATCCACAAGGGCGACAAGGCCCCGCAGGCGGCCGGCGTCATCCACACCGATTTCGAGCGCGGCTTCATCCGCGCCCAGACCATCGCCTACAACGACTACATCACACTGGGCGGCGAAGTGGCGGCCAAGGAAGCCGGCAAGGCGCGCGACGAAGGCAAGGAATATGTCGTCCAGGACGGCGACGTCCTGCTGTTCAAGTTCAACACCTGAGACGCCGAGGCATCTCGCGGCTCGCGCGCTGACCGCGGCCGATCACAGCTGCGTCAAGTGGAGGAGCCAGCCTGCCGCTTCGCTTGACTGCCCTTGGCACCGGGTCTAAGGCCCTCTGCATCCGATTGGCCGTGGCCGTGGGAACTGCCGCGCGTGCAAGACCCATCGCTATCGAACGGAACCTCTTGGGCTCAACCAATGGAGAGCGGCGATGATCAAGGCCTTCGTCGTCGACAATGACCGCCTGCGCCCCGCCGACGATCTCGTGGCCAATGGCGATCACGTCGTCTGGGCCGACCTTCTCAACCCGACCAAGGAAGAAGAAACAGCGATCGAGACCTGGCTCGGCGTTGCCATCCCGACGCGCGAGGAGATGGAGGAGATCGAGATTTCGAGCCGCCTCTACATCGAGGACGGCGCCTACTTCATGACCGCCACCTTGCCGGCGCAGACCGAAATCGATGATCCCTTGATGTCACCGGTTACCTTTGTGCTTGCCGGCCCGAGACTGGTCACCATCCGCTATCATGAGCCGAAGGCGTTCAAGACCTTTCCCCTGCGCGCCGAGAAGGTGGCGACAGGCTGCACCACCGGCAACACCATCCTGATCGGCCTGCTGGAGGCGATCGTCGATCGCCTAGCCGATATTCTCGAACGCGCCGGCCGTGACATCGAGACGATCTCGCGCGATATCTTCGAAGCGCGGTCGACCAAGGTGAACAAGCGCAATCGCGACTTCCAGGAACTGCTCAAGGCCATAGGCCGCAAGGAGGACATTGCCTCCTCGATCCGCGACAGCCTTATCTCGCTGCAGCGCCTCACCGGCTTCCTTGCCCATGTCGCGACCCAGATCAAGATGAGCAAGGACGTCCGCGCCCGCATCAAGACAGTATCGCGCGACGTGCTGTCGCTCGCCGACCACGCCACCTTCCTGTCGCAGAAGATCTCGTTCCTGCTCGACGCGACGCTCGGCATGATCTCGATCGAGCAGAACGCCATAATCAAGATCTTCTCGGTCGCCGCCGTCATCTTCCTGCCGCCGACGCTGGTGGCTTCGATCTACGGCATGAATTTCGACGTCATCCCGGAGCTGAAATGGGAGCTCGGCTATCCCTTCGCCATCGGCCTGATGATCCTGTCGGCGATCCTGCCGTTCTGGTATTTCCGCCGCCGCGGCTGGTTGTAGGCCCAATAGAATTCGCTTGACCAAACGCCGCCCGGACGGCATCCGGATGCCCGGTGATCGTACAACCGGATTGGGATCATGACCGCAAAAAGCTGGGCCTACGAGGATTTCACCGAGGGCGCATCGATCGACCTCGGCGCCAAGCAGGTGAGTGCGGCCGAAATCATCGAATTCGCCACCGAATTCGACCCGCAGCCGATGCATCTCGACGAAGCCGCCGGCAAGGCCAGCATCCTTGGCGGCTTGGCCGCCTCCGGCTGGCACACCTGCGCGATCTTCATGCGCATGCTGTGCGACGCCTTCCTGCTCGACTCGACCGCGCAAGGCGCGCCCGGCATCGACCAGGTCAAATGGAAGAAGCCGGTGCTGGCCGGCGACACGCTGGCCGGCAGCACCAGTGTGCTCGCCAGGCGCCTGTCGAAGTCACGCCCAACACTCGGCCTCGTCACCTTGCGCAGCGAACTGTTCAACCAGCGCGGTGAAAGCGTCTTCGAACTTGAGAACACTGTCATGTTCTTGACCCGCGAGGCCGGCGCATGAGCCTCGACGCGTTCTTCCGCATCGGCGATACCATCAACCTCGGTTCGCACACATTCGAAGCCGAGGCGATCAAGGCGTTCGCCTGCAAATACGATCCACAGGTCTTTCATGTCGACGAGGAGGCGGCGAAGAAAAGCGTGTTCGGCCGCCTCTGCGCCTCAGGCTGGCACACCGCGGCCACCTGGATGAAGCTCAATCTCAAAAATCCTATGGACGCTTCTCAATGGACCGGACCCGGCCCGGTACCAGAATTCGGCCCCTCCCCCGGCTTCAGGAACCTGAAATGGCCAAAGCCGGTCTATGCCGGAGAAACCGTCACCTTCATGCGCACGGCCCTGTCCCACCGCCCGCTCGCCAATCGCCCCGGCTGGCGGCTGCTCGCGCTGCGCTCGGAAGGACTCGATTCTACGGGCGACAAGGTGCTGGAGTTCGACAGCGCGGTGCTGGTGAAGGCTGGGTAGTGAATGGTGAGTAGTGAGTAGTGAGTAGTGAGTAGTGAGTAGTGAGTATTCAATATCAGAGTGTGTGAGTAAGCCTAGCGCCTGTCATTGAACGCTGACATTCACTATTCACTAATGCCCCTCAAACCCGATCAACGTCCGCACCGGCACGCCCAGCGCTTCGAGCTTCGCCCGTCCGCCGAGATCCGGCAGGTCGATGACGAAGCACGCGGCAAGAATATCGGCGCCGATCTGCCTCAGCAACTTGACCGCCGCCTCCGCCGTGCCGCCGGTCGCGATCAGGTCGTCGACCAGGATCACCTTCTCGCCCGGCGCAACGCCGTCCTTGTGCATCTCCATCTCGTCCAGCCCGTATTCCAGGCTGTAGGCGACGCGTACCGTCTCGTAAGGCAGCTTGCCCTTCTTGCGGATCGGCACGAAGCCGGCCGAAAGCTGGTGCGCGACCGCACCGCCGAGGATGAAGCCACGCGCCTCGATGCCGGCGATCTTGTCGATCTTCTGGCCGGCATAGGGATGCACCAGCTCGTCGATGGCGCGGCGGAAGGCGCGCGCATTGCCGAGCAAAGTGGTGATGTCGCGAAACAGGATACCGGGCTTGGGGTAGTCCGGAATGGTGCGGATCGCGGCGAGCAGCGTGTCTTCGAGCGAGGATTTCATGGGTCGAGATTACCTGAAACGGAGGTTGTTGCGCGACAATTGTTCGATCGAACTGCAGCCCATCAGCTTCATGCCGCGCTCGATCTCGATCCGCATCTGCTCCAGCGCCCGCTCGACGCCCGGCTGTCCGGCCGCCGCCAAGGGGAACAGATAGTAGCGGCCGACGCCAACAGCCTTGGCGCCGAGCGACAGCGCCTTCAGCACATGGGTGCCGCGCTGCACGCCGCCATCCATGATGACGTCTATTCTGTCGCCGACGGCATCGACGATCTCGGCCAGTTGGTCGAACGCCGCCCGCGAGCCGTCCAGCTGCCGGCCGCCATGGTTGGACAGCACAATGCCGCTGCAGCCGATCTCGACGGCGCGCTTGGCATCCTCCACCGACATGACGCCCTTGAGACAGAACGGACCTCCCCACAGTCTGACCATCTCGGCAACATCGTCCCAGGTCATCGACGGATCGAGCATCTCGGTGAAGTAGCGGCTGATCGACATCGTGCCGCCGCCCATGTCGACATGCTCGTCGAGCTGCGGCAGCTTGAACCCCTCATGGGTGAAATAGTTGATCGCCCAGCCCGGCTTCAGCGCGAACTGCAGCATGCCGGCAAGGTTGAGCTTGAAAGGGATGGCAAAGCCGGTGCGCTTGTCGCGCTCGCGGTTGCCTCCGGTGATGCTGTCGACGGTCAGCATCATCACTTCGACTCCAACCGCTTTCGCCCGCTGCATCATCGCCCGGTTGAGGCCGCGATCCCGGTGGAAATAGAACTGGTAGACCTGCGGGCTGCTGCTGATCTTGCGCGCTTCCTCAAGACTGACAGTGCCGAGCGAGGACACGCCGAACATCGTGCCGAATTTGGCCGAAGCCTTGGCCACCGCGCGCTCGCCTTGATGATGGAACAGCCGCTGCAAGGCGGTCGGCGAGCAATAGACGGGCATGGCCAGCTTCTGGCCCATCACCGTCACCGACATGTCGATCTCGCTTACCCCGCGCAGCACGTTGGGAACGAGGTCGCAGCGCTCGAAGCTCTCGGTGTTGCGGCGGTAGGTGACCTCATCGTCGGCCGCGCCATCGATGTAGTTGAAGATTGGCCCCGGCAACCGCTGCTGGGCCATGCGCCGGAAATCGGAAAAGTTGTGACAGTCGCGTAGCCGCATCATCGATCCCAAATGCCCCTTTAGCCGGCGATCCGCCGGGCGCGCGTGCAATACCAATCGCATGGCGGCGTGCCAACGGACTTCTTACTGGACGGCTGCTGCGCCAAGATGCGAACCATGTCCGGTTTGGCAAGCAAAAAGGGCGTCCGAAGACGCCCTTTCCATTTCCGAGGAATAAGATGCGGCTTAGTGCGCCACGCCTTCCCACACCTTGCGCTTGGTCAGATACATCAGCGCCCCGAACAGAAGCAGAAACACCAGCACGCGGAAGCCGGTCTTCTTGCGGTCTTCCATATGCGGCTCGGCCGCCCACATCAGGAACGCCGAGACGTCGCGCGAATACTGGTCGATCGTCTGCGGCGAACCGTCATCGTAGGTCACCTGGCCGTCGGAGAGCGGCTTGGGCATCTTCAGCGACACGCCGGACATGAAGTATGGATTATAGTGGGTGCCTTCGGGGATCACCATGCCGGCAGGTGGCGTCTCGTCGTAGCCGGTCAGCAGCGAATGGATGTAGTCCGGGCCGCCCTGCGCATATTGCGTGAAGATGTCGAAGACGAAGCGCGGGAAGCCGCGCTCGACGCCGCGCGCCTTGGCCAGCAGCGACATATCCGGTGGGGCAGCGCCGCCGTTGGAAGCGGCAGCCGCCTCCTCATTGGCGAACGGCGCCGGGAAATGGTCTGACGGCTTGCCCGGCCGATCGAACATGTCGCCGGCATCGTTGGGTCCATCATGGATGGTGTACTCGGCCGACAGCGACTTGATCTGCGCTTCCGAATAGCCGAGGTCCTCCAGCGTGCGGAACGCCACCAAATTCATCGAGTGGCAGGCCGAGCAGACTTCCTTGTAGACCTTCAGGCCACGCTGCAGCTGCGCCTTGTCGTAGGTGCCGAACGGACCGGCAAAAGTCCAGTCCATCTCCTTCGGCTCGTGGATCGGGAAATGCGTCGGTGCCGCCGCGTTGTGCGCCTCTTCAGCGGCGATCGCCACACTGCCGACGGCTCCGATGCCAGCGGCAAACACGCCTAGCAGGGCGAGCGAGGTGAGAATCTTTTTCATGCCAAATCCCCTTAGATTCTCACTCAGCCTTTGGTTTCCGGCGCCGCGGTCGCACCGGCCGGATGTCCCCCTCCGGCACCCTTGTTCTTCTCCAGCACCGCCTCGGTGATCGAATTCGGCAGTCTGCGTGGCGTCTCGATCAGGCCAAGCACCGGCAGGATGACGAGGAAGAAGGCGAAGTAGAACAGTGTCGCCGCTTGAGCGTAGCCAACGTAGTTGCCCGAGACCTCACCTATCAGGAGGGTCAACAGACCGCCGCCTTCCGCCGGCTGCGAGCCAAGCCAGCCAAGCAGGACAGCGTCTGCGACGAACAGCCAGAAGAACAGCTTGTACCAGGGCCGGTAGACCGCCGAGCGCACCTTGGAGGTGTCGAGCCACGGCACCAGGAACAGCATGACGATGGCGCCGAACATGCACAGCACGCCACCGAGCTTGGAGTTGATCGGCCCGATGTTGAAGGTGATCGCGCGCAGGATCGCGTAGAACGGCAGGAAGTACCATTCCGGCACGATGTGGGCCGGCGTCTTCAGCGGGTTGGCGATCGTGTAATTGTCCGGATGGCCGAGAAAGTTCGGCAGGTAGAAGACGAAATAGGCGAAGAAGAACAGGAACACGATCATGCCGAATGCATCCTTGATGGTCGCATAAGGCGTAAAGGCAACGGTGTCGGTCTTCGATTTCACCTCGATGCCGGTCGGGTTCGACTGGCCGACCACATGCAGCGCCCAGACGTGCAGCACGACGACGCCGGCAATCATGAACGGCAGCAAATAGTGCAGCGCAAAGAAGCGGTTGAGCGTCGGGTTGTCGACGGCGAAACCGCCGAGCAGCAGTTCCTGGATCCAGTTTCCGACCAGCGGAATGGCGCTGAAGAAGCCGGTGATGACGGTGGCGCCCCAGAAGCTCATCTGACCCCAGGGCAGCACATAGCCCATGAAGCCGGTCGCCATCATCAGCAGATAGATGATGCAGCCGAGGATCCACAGCAGCTCGCGCGGCGCCTTGTAGGAGCCGTAATAAAGCCCGCGGAAGATGTGGATGTAGACGGCGACGAAGAAGAACGAGGCGCCGTTGGAATGCATGTAGCGCAACAGCCAACCGGAATTGACGTCGCGCATGATCTTCTCGACCGAATTGAAGGCGAGATTGGTGTCGGCGGTATAGTGCATGGCGAGCACGATACCGGTCAGGATCTGCGCCACCAGCATGATCGTGAGGATGCCGCCGAAGGTCCACGCATAGTTGAGGTTGCGCGGCACCGGATAAGCGATGAAGCTGTCATAGATCATGCGCGGCAGCGGCATGCGGGCGTCGAACCAGCGTTCGATACCGGTCTTGGGCGTATAGGTCGAGTGTCCCTCGCTCATCGAAATATCCCCTGCCTCAACCGATAAGGATTTTGGTATCGGAAATGAACTTGAATACCGGCACGGCCATGTTTTCCGGCGCCGGGCCTTTACGGATGCGGCCGGCGGTATCGTACACCGAACCGTGGCACGGGCAGAACCAGCCGCCGAAATCGCCTTCCTGGCCAAGCGGAATGCAGCCCAGATGCGTGCAGACCTGCACCATCACCATCCAGGCTTCCTTGCCGGGCGTGGTGCGGTTGGCGTCAGTCGCCGGCGCATCGGCGGGCAGATTGGCGTTGCGGGCAATAGGATCCTTGAGATCGGCAAGGTTCACGGCCTCGCCGTCCTTCATCTCCTGCTCGGTGCGATTGCGCACCACGACCGGCTTGCCGCGCCATTTGACGATCAGCGACATGCCAGGCGTCAGCGAGGCGACATCGACCTCGACCGAGGCCAGCGCCAGCGTCGAGGCATCGGGGCGCATCTGGTCGATGAACGGCCAGGCGACGGCGCCTGCGCCAACCACTGCGGCCATGCCGGTGGCGACGTAGAGAAAATCACGACGGTTGGGATCCTGGGTGTCGGTTGCGCTCACGGGTGCCTGATCCTTTCGCCTCTTCCGAGCCGGCGGCCGAGCTTTGTCCCCGCTCCATCGCGCCGGCCCGACAGCGCATGGCGAACAAGCTAGCGAATTCCTCCGGCATTTGGATTTCGGTTTATGCGTGAAGCCCGTTTTTGTCCAGCGGGCTGAGGCCACAAGGGCAGATTGTCGCGGGCGTTCCGCACGAAGAGAAATTTGACGAGCTTGGCCGAATGTAGCAATATGTCTACATCTTCCGGATGGAGGTGTTGATATGAATATCTCGACGAAGACGATAACCATCATGTCGAGCCGTGAATTCAACCAGGACACGGCGCATGCCAAACGGGCAGCCAAGAACGGGCCGGTCATCATTACCGACCGCGGCAAGCCCTCCCATGTGCTGATGTCGATGGAGGAATATCAGCGTTTAGAGAAGAAGCCGAGAAGCCTCGCGGACGCGATTGCCGATGATCGCCCCGAAGCAGATTTCGACTGGGAACCACCTCGCCTGGAAGGACCGTTTTTCAAGATTCCCGAACTCGACTGAATGTTCATTCTTGACACCAATGTCGTTTCGAATCTGCGTCGTCGGGACAAGGCCGATCGCAACGTTTTGGCCTGGTCAGAGACCCACGACATCGCCAGCTTTTTCATGTCGGTCATTTCGATCCTGGAACTCGAAATCGGAACATTGCTCTTGTCGAGGAAGGATACTCGCCAGGCCACCATGTACCGTGAGTGGTTGGATCAGACACTCATTCCACAGTTTGACGACCGGATATTGAGCATAGACACGGCTGTTGTCGTGCGTTGCGCAAACCTCCACGTTCCCGATCCAAAGCCGGAGCGCGACGCCCTCATAGCCGCTACCGCGCTCGTCAAAAACTTGACAGTCGTGACCCGCAACACCAAGGATTTTGAAGGCACCGGCGTGAAGCTTTTCAACCCCTGGATACCGACGAAGGGTTAGAGGCTATGGCACACATCATCGACCGCGAGACCTGGACCAGGACGCCCGGCCGCTGGCAGGGCGAACTGCAATGCGGCGCCTACGACTCCAACTCCTGCCTGATTTTCAACTATCAGGAAGAGATTGGCGGCGGCCCGCGCCTGCACACGCATCCCTATTGTGAAATTTTCATCATTCGGCAAGGCACCGGCCTGTTCACGATCGGCGACCAGCAGATCGAGGCCACGGCCGGCCAGATCCTGATCGTGCCGCCTGATACGCCGCACAAATTCACCAATCTCGGCCCAGGCCCGCTCGAAACGACCGACATCCACGAAAACGGCAGCTTCATCACCGAATGGCTGGAATGATTGTTGCCGGCTGATGACCTCTAGCTTGCACCGAGCCTGACCAGCACGGCCCTTGGGATATCGTATTCGCGGATGACCGACTCATGCCGGCGCAGGCCGCAGAGTTCACGCTGGATGAAATAGGCGTGCACCGCTGCGGCAGCCTCCTTGAGCAGCCGCGGTCGCTGCTCCTCGTCGTCGTTGTTCTGACGGAGCTTGGCCAGCGTTTCCTCGACCCGTTGGCCGGCACGGCCGAGCGCTGCGGCCTTTTCAGCCAGTATCTCATGGCCGAGGGCGTCGAACGCGGCTTCGGCAGCCGAGGCGCCTAGGGATGGCGGACGCAGTGACATCTCAGCCTCCTTTTCTGTCTTGAGAGAGCATCATGCGGTGCGTGACGAATTCTTCGCCCACCACCGGCTGGAAGCCAAGCCGTTCATAGAACCCAAAGGCTTCTTGTGGCGCGCGGGTGTTCAGCACGGCAAAATGCTGACATGCCCTATCAATGACGGTCTCGACCAGCATGCGGCCAATGCCGCTGCGGCGATGACGCGCGCTGACGAACAGGTGCCTGACCCGGCCGTGGTCCCTGCCTTCGAAATAAGGATCGATGTTCAACCCGCACACACCAGCGAGTTCTCGGCCATGCCATGCGCCAAACAGCGCCTCGCCTCGTTTCAGGAACTTATTGCAGCCGCCTGCCCAGCCATCCGCCAGCCGCACCAGCATCCAGTAGCCCTCCAGCCGGCTCTCCTCCTTCAGCGCATCGAAGGCCGGCGCGGTTGGCCGCAGCCGCTTGAGGACGTAGCCGATATCAGGCGACGCTGCCATGCCCTACTCCGCCGGCCGTGTCTCTTCCAGCACGCTTTCCTCGTGGTAGAGGAAGCCGCCGGACTGCCGCTTCCACAGCCGCGCATAGAGCCCGTCGAGCGCCACCAGCTCGTCATGCGTGCCCTGTTCGATGATGCGGCCTCCGTCCAGCACCACAAGACGGTCGAGCGCGGCGATGGTCGACAGCCGATGGGCGATGGCGATGACCGTCTTGTTCTCCATCAGCCTGGCCAGATTCTCCTGGATCGCCGCCTCGATGTCGGAATCGAGCGCCGAGGTCGCCTCGTCGAGGATCAGGATCGGCGCATCCTTGAGGAAGACGCGGGCGATCGCGACGCGCTGGCGCTGGCCGCCCGACAGTTTCACGCCGCGCTCGCCGACAAAAGCCTCGTAGCCGGTACGGTCCCGGTTGTCGCGCAGGCCCAATATGAACTCGTGCGCCTCGGCCTTCTTCGCCGCCGCGATCACCTCGGCGTCAGTTGCATCCGGCATGCCGAGCTTGATGTTGTCGCGTAGCGAGCGGTGGAACAGCGCCGTCTCCTGGCTGACCACGCCGATATTGGCGCGCAGCGAGTTCTGCGTCACCTCGGCGACGTCTTGCCCGTCGACCAGGATTTTCCCGCTCTCGAGGTCGTAGAGGCGCAAGATGAGGTTGGCGAGCGTCGTCTTGCCCGCACCGGACGGCCCGACCAGCCCGACCTTCTCGCCAGGCTTGACCACAAGGTCGATGCCATTCAGCACGCCAAAACCCTTGCCGTAGTGGAACTCGACATTCTTCACCTCGATGCGGCCGCCGGCGACGACAAGCTCTTTCGCATCCGGCGCATCGACAAGGCCAAGCGGCTGCGAGATCAGCGCCTTGGAGTTTTCCAGGACGCCGAGATTTCGCAATATGCCGTTGAGCTGCATCATCACGCGCCCGAGCAGCATGTTGAGCCGCAAGACCAGCGACAGCGTGAACGCGACGGCGCCGACGGTGATCGACCCTTCGACCCAGAGATAGACGGCAAAGCAGCCAATCGCGGTGATCATGATGCCCGACAGCGTCGTCAGCGCCATGCGCACGCCGGTCAGCCGGCGGGTGAAGGGCCGTAATGCATCGAGATAGATGTCGAAGCCGTTCTTGATGTAGCGGTCGTCGCCGTCGGCCGAGAACAGCTTCAGCGTCTGCACGTTGGAATAGGAATCGATGATGCGCCCATTGATCATCGAGCCCGCTTCAGCCGTGGCCTCGGCATGCCTGCGGATCGAGGGCAGATAGAGCTTGGCCAGCCAGGCGAACGCGAGGATCCAGATCACCACCAGCACGGCCAGGCGCAGATCCAGCCCGGCGACCAGCGCCAAGGTCGTCACCGTATAGATGAGCATGAACCAGATGACCTCGATGAAGCTCTCCATCAGGTCGCCGGTCGCCTGCCCCGCCTGCCAGACTTTTGTCGCGATACGGCCGGCGAAATCGTTCTGGAAGAAGGTGTAGGACTGGCGCGATACGTGCCGGTGCGCCTGCCAGCGCACCAGATTGTAGAACCCCGGCGTGATCGTCTGTTCGTTGACCAGCGCCGACAGGCCGACGACGATGGTGCGGATGACCAGCACCACTGCGATCATGAAGACAAGCTCAGGCCCGGCGGCGGTCCACAGCGCGTCCCAGCTGCGCTCCCCGGGAAGCTGATCGAGAATATCGACCAGCCGCCCGACGAAGTAGAAAAGCCCGGCCTCGATCAGCGGCGCGATGCCGCCGATGACAAGCATGGCGAAGAAGGCGAACTTCGCCTGGCCGACATAGTGCCAGAGGAAGCCGCCGACGCTTGGCGGTGGCCGAAGGTCCGCCGGCTCCCTGAACGGATAGACCCAGTCCTCGAACCAGCGATAGACGGCTGTCATCATGCTGACGTCATCACTCTGCGGCTTCACCCTTCACGCCGATGTCGTTGGCAACAGCGTCATTGGCGGCATCGACCGGACCGTCATCGAGCAGGAACCCGCCCGACTGGCGCTGCCAGAGCTGCGCGTAGAGCCCGCCGCTGGCGACGAGTTCCTCGTGCGACCCCTCCTCGATGACACGGCCCTTGTCGAGGACGACGAGCCTGTCCATCGCCGCGATGGTCGACAGCCGGTGCGCAATGGCGATGACGGTCTTGCCTTGCATGAGCTTGTAGAGATTCTCCTGGATGGCGGCCTCGGCTTCGGAATCCAGCGCCGACGTCGCTTCGTCAAGGATAAGTATCGGTGCGTCCTTCAACATAACGCGAGCAATGGCGATGCGTTGCCGCTGGCCGCCGGACAATTTGACGCCGCGGTCGCCGACATGAGCGTCGAGCCCTTTACGTCCGGTGTGATCCGAAAGCCTGCCGATAAACTCCAGCGCCTCGGCCCGCCCGGCTGCCTCGACAAGCATTTCCTCCGTCGCATCGGGCCGCCCGTAAAGAATGTTGTCGCGCACCGAACGATGCAGCAGCGAAGTGTCCTGCGTCACCATGCCGATCTGCGCGCGCAGCGAATCCTGCGTCACCGAAGCGATCTCCTGGCCGTCGATCAGGATCCGGCCGTTCTCGAGGTCGTAGAACCGCAACAGGAGATTGACCAGCGTCGACTTGCCCGCACCCGAGCGCCCGACAATGCCGACTTTCTCGCCGGGCTTCACCGTCAGCGACAGGTTCTCGATGACGCCCTTCTGCTTGCCATAGTGGAAACGAATGTCGTCGAAGCGGATCTCGCCCTTGGTGACGGCAATGTCCTTCGCCCCCGGCCGGTCTTCGACCAGGCGCGGCAGCGAGATCGAGGCGATGCCGTCTTGCACCGTGCCGATGTTCTCGAACAGGCTCGACATTTCCCACATGATCCACTGCGACATGCCCCACATACGGAGCACGAGGCCGATGACCACGGCGACGGCGCCGATCGTCACCGCCTGGCCGAGCCACAGCCACAGCGCCAGCGCAGTCACCGAAAACAGGAGCAGCGCGTTGAGGATATAGAGCAGGCCGTAAAGCACCGTCACCAGCCGCATCGACCGGTAGACCGTGTCAAGGAAGCCTGCCATGCCTTCTCTCGCGAACGTTGCTTCGCGCCGTGCATGGGAAAACAACTTGACCGTCTGGATGTTGGTGTAGCTGTCGACGACGCGGCCGGTCATAGTCGATCGCGCATTGGCCTGCGCCTCGCCGACCTTGCCCAGCTTCGGGATGATATAGCGCAACAACCCGATATAGCCGAGCAGCCAGACGCCGAGAGGTGCCGCCAGCCGCAAGTCGGCCGAGCCGACGATGAACAGCATGCCGAGGAAATAGACGATGACGTAATTGAGCACCTCGATCACCTTGATGACGCATTCGCGCACGGCGAGTGCCGTCTGCATCAGCTTGGTGGCGATGCGGCCGGCAAACTCGTCCTGGTAGAAGCTCATCGACTGCTTCAAGAGATAACGATGCACCTGCCATCGGATGCGCATGGGGTAGTTGCCCATCAGCGTCTGCTGGTTGAGCAAAGAATGCAGCCATACCGTACCCGGCAGCGCGAACAGCACGACGAAGGCCATGCCGGCGAGCTTCCAGCTCTCGGTCTGCAGGAAGGTTTCGCGGTTCTGCCCGGACAGCCAGTCGACGATGTGGCCCATGAAGCCGAACATCCACACTTCCGCGATGGCAATCGCCGTCACCAGCACCGCATCGACGATGATGTATGGCCAGGCGCCGCGCGTATAATGCACGCAGAAGGCAACCAGCGTCTTCGGCGGCTCGACCGGTTCCGCTGCGGGGAACGGATCGAGCCTTCTTTCAAACCAGCTAAACATAGGGATGCTCACAAAACTGTTGTCCGCTCATGCGGCGCGGGAAAAATCCCCGGGGCGCTCCGCGTCCCCAGACCGTACGTCGGCGGGGACTGACGGCCCGGAATCACCCGGGCCATCGGTCCTGCTTCGCGCAATATAGGGACTTGCGGGCTTTTCACCGACAGAAGCCTTCGACTGAACTGACGGCACGCCGCCGCCAGCCCGGTTTTTCGCGCCCGGCCGGATCAGCCGGATGATCCGGCGCACCAGCGACGGCCGGCTGTGGTCGGGAACCGCACGCGAGAAATCGACATCCGGCAACATGCCGCGATGCGGACGCCGGCGCGTCTGCGCGTGAACCGCCGACGAATAGGTCTCGCCGACCAGCAACGCCCAGGTCGCCGTCTTGCGTTCGTGCAGGCTTCTTGAACCAGGTATCTTATAGGGATCGAACATCGGTCCGTCCTCCGTGTGAAAATAGACATAAAAAGGCGAAGCAATGTCGTGCGCCGGCATTCGGCCGGAGGCACGGATTGCATCCGTCGGGACACGAGGACAGGCCTCGGTCGCGACATGCTCAGCTGGGGCGCTTGGCCCCTTTAACCGGTTGAAAAACATCGCAGGACCCCTTCGAGAGCCGAAATTGGGTTCGGCGGGAATCGGTGCGATCAGATCTAAGAAATCAGGTAAATCGTCGTACCGAAACCGCCGGAAGGCAGGTAAGCCCACGGGAGGGGCGCTGGATGTGCATGGTCATCATGAAATACCCCTCCATCGGTTCGGGTTGACAATGCGTGCGGTATAATCGACTTCGCAGAAAATGGCCACCCGCAGGTCCAGCAATTTCCAAAACCAGCCACCCGCTGTGGCCGATCTGCCACTTATTAGAAAGACGCGGAAATGAACCACCGTCTCCGCATCGCCCTCTACCAGCCTGACATCGCCGGCAACACCGGAACTATCCTGCGCTTCGCCGCCTGCCTCGGCCTTCGCGTCGACATCATCGAACCAGCCGGGTTTCCGCTCTCCGACAAAGCGCTCAAGCGTGCCGGGATGGACTACCTCGAAATGGCTGCCCTGACCCGCCATGTCGACTGGAACGCCTTCGAGGATTGGCGCAAGGGCGAAGCCTGCCGGCTGGTGCTGCTCACCACCAAAGCCGCGACCCCCTATGCGGGCTTCAGCTTCGCCCAAGGCGACATCCTGCTGTTCGGCCGCGAATCCGCCGGCGTGCCGGATCCTGTCCATCAGGCGGCGGATGCGCGGCTGACGATCCCGATGCAGCCGGGCACGCGCAGCATCAACGTCGCGCTGTCGGTCGCCATGGTCGCCGGTGAAGCCATCCGGCAGCTCGGCTAGACCCTTCAGCGCGTTGTCGTCATCGCCAACGGGCGTTGCGTCTTGCATCATTCTCACCCAGGCGCACATCGCCTTCTCCTCAATTGCCCTATCGACGTTTCCTGGCTACAAGCTCAACTTAAGTTGAGGTCAAGCGGAAAATCGAGATGGCTCCGGTAAAGGAATTGACGGTCGGCCAGGTGGCGATGCGCAGCGGCGTGGCGGTGTCGGCGCTGCATTTCTACGAGGCGCGCGGGCTGATCCGCAGCCACCGCACGTCGGGCAACCAGCGGCGCTATGGCCGCGACGTGCTGCGGCGGGTGGCGATCATCCGGATCGCCCAGGAGGTCGGCATTTCGCTGGCCGAGATCGGCGCCGCACTTGAATCGCTGCCAGAAGGCCGTACCCCGACGCGCGAGGACTGGAACCTGTTGTCGACCGGCTGGCGCGACGACCTCGATCGCAAGATCACTCAGCTAAAGAAGCTGCGCGACGGCCTTACCGACTGCATCGGCTGCGGCTGCATGTCGATCGACAAATGCCCGCTGCGAAACAGGGAAGATCGCTTGAGTGCGCAAGGGCCGGGCGCAAGGCGACTGCTTGTGGAATCCTAATCCGCCGCGGGCAGCCGCCGTATGGTGAATTCGATGACGTCGCCCGGCCGCTCGAACCAGCTTTCGATCTCGGTCCAGTAGGCCTGCTTGGGAAAACGCTCGAACCATTCCTTGGCCTTGAGCCGCGCATCCGGGCGCGGCAGGACGAAGGTCTCGCGCAAAAACCCGTCACGCGGCATGCGCTCGCGCTCGGCGCGTGAACGATCGAGCCTTTTCTTCAGGCCATGCAGCGGCGGTCTTGCCGGCGTGCGCATGAAAGAACTCCTGGGCCGAACCAGATGACACTTGACCCTTGCCCCTAAGAGATTAGGGATCGCGCCCGGAAAAGGCTAGTGGTCCGATTCCAACATTCGCCTCCCTAATCCCCAGGCGCCGTTGCGAATGTTGGAATCACAAGGACCGCTAGCAAGTTTATGTTTCTGGTGGAGTTTTCGAATTTGACATTTGCATCGTGCCCTGCGCCACGCTGTGTGCAAATGTCAAATTCACTCCACTAGGTCCTTTGTCGGCCGCGACCGGAGACAGCATTTTGGAACGACCAGAAATACCGGCAGGCCTGCCACCCGACATCGAACAGAAGAAAATGAAGGCTAGGCTCTGGTTCGAGACGCTGCGCGAGCGCATTTGCACAACCTTCGAGCAGATCGAACAGGAACTGCAGGGACCGCTGGCCGAATGGTCGCCCGGCCGCTTCGAAAAGACGCCGTGGGAACGCGACCATGGCAAGGGCGGCGGCGGCGCCATGTCGATGATGCGCGGCCGCGTCTTCGAGAAGGTCGGCGTCCATACTTCGACCGTCTATGGCGAATTCTCGCCCGAATTCAGGAAGCAGATGCCCGGCGCCGAGGAAGACCCGAGCTTCTGGGCATCAGGCATTTCGTTGATCGCGCATCCCTGGAACCCCAACGTGCCGGCCGTGCACATGAACACCCGCATGGTCGTGACGTCGCGCCACTGGTTTGGCGGCGGCGCCGATCTGACGCCGGTGCTCGACCGCAACCGCACGGAAGATCACCCCGACACGGTCGCCTTCCATCGAGCCATGCAGTTCGCCTGCGAGAAGAACGCTGCGATCGCCGACCACCCCAAATTCAAGGCCTGGTGCGACGAGTATTTCTATCTGCCGCACCGCCACGAGCCGCGCGGCGTCGGCGGCATCTTTTTCGACTGGCTGCATTCGGGGGAGGAGAAAGGCGGCTGGAATGCCGATTTGAACTTCGTCCAGGATGTCGGGCGTTCTTTCCTTGTCGTCTACGGACACCTGGTTCGCGCCCATTTCAACGAGAACTGGACCGACGACGACCGCGACGAGCAGCTCATTCGCCGCGGCCGTTACGCAGAATTCAACTTGCTTCACGATCGCGGCACCATTTTCGGCCTGAAGACCGGGGGCAATGTCGCCTCGATCCTGTCCAGCCTGCCGCCGGAGGTCAGGTGGCCGTAAACTATCGGTGAGCGCAACGTGAGCCACAATGGCGTCCCATTCGCCGAATCTTGGGATGGAATGTGGCGCAGCGACTATCTTTTTCGTCTAATAGGCAGTTGGAATAAAACGACTATTTGTCGTTTCCGGGCCGGGAAGCGCCGGCGGTTCCCTTGAGAGCAATGAGGGGTGTCGCGACACGACGCTACCGGACGGCCCTGAACAAGGCGGAGCATTTTCCCAAACGAATGCCCGCATTTTCCAGGAGTACTTACCATGCGAAAGCTCATTGTATCGGCAACCGCCGCTGCACTTCTCGCTTCCGGCTCGATTGCCTTTGCCGCGGTCAAGCACACCACGGGCACGGTCAAGACCTATGATGGCACGGCCATGAGCCTTGTTCTGGACGATGGATCCACCTTCACGCTGCCCCAGACCTTCAAGGATCCAGGCTTGAAGGCCGGCGAAAAGGTCCGCGTTTCCTGGGACATGAGCGGCAAGAACAAGGTTGCCGAGTCCGTCAAGATCGTGAAGTGATGGGGACAAGACCGAACGGTCTTGCCTTGGCTTAGCCTGGCAAGAGGGGGCGGAGCAGCGCTGCTCCGCCTTTTCGCACCCACGGCAACCAAAACCGTCGAACCGTGTTATGCTAGCTCCCCCGTGCGTGCCCCCGAAACCGACTGCTGTGACAGGGCGCGGAACAGAGATGGCGGAGCTTCGTGTGCCCATGAGAGGCACAGGCTCCAAGGAGGAAAAGGAGAAAACCCCATGAAGGAATTCCATTGCGGCTCGCTGGTTCCCGGCTGTGAGTGGCACACCCGTGCCGGTGAGGAAGCCGAGGTCATGCGCCGCGCCGTCGACCATATGCGCGAGACACATGGCGAAACGGTCATTCGCGAGACGATGATCGAGGCGATCCGCTCGCGCATCGAGAAAGTTCGCGACGCGGCCTGAGCAGTCCTATCTGGCCTTCAAGGCTTCCGCGGCGCGCTCCAGCAGCGCGTCGCGATCGAGCGCAAAGCCGGACCCGATCCATTCCTTTTCCAGGTTTTTCAGGATCGCACCGAGTATTGGCCCCGGCGACGCGCCAAGCGCCGTCAGATCGCCGCCCTTGACTGGGAACACCGGTTTTTCCCATTTCAGCGCAAAAGCGAGCAGGCGCGAAAACCCGCCGGCCTGAACCAGCGCGTCATTGTCCTCGAGAGCCCGCGCTCGCGCCGACGCCAGCGACAGCCGCAGGCGATCGAGAAAACCCTGGCGCTCGCCGGAATAGAGTTTCTTGGCCAGTTCCGCTTCGCTTGTCTTGGGCTCGACGGCAGCCGTCAGCGCCCAGTGGCGCAGGCGCTCCGCCTCAGTGGTCGAAAGTTTCAGCCGCTCGGCCAGTGTCTTCATCCGCGCCGCATCGGGCGGCACGATCGCCTCCAGCCTGAGCAGCGGCTCCGGCGCCCAGCCCAGATCCTTCTCTGTCTTGGTCAGCCCATGAATGGCATCGATGCCCCATTTCTCGCTTTCCGGCAGGGCGCTGGTGAGCACGCCGGCCTGGCGCATCCACAGCAAGGCGCGCGACGGATCTGGGGCCGATAACAACTTCTTCAGCTCGGACCAGATGCGTTCGGCCGAGAGATGG
Organism: Mesorhizobium sp. M0659; assembly: GCF_040320605.1. Lineage (NCBI taxonomy): Bacteria > Pseudomonadati > Pseudomonadota > Alphaproteobacteria > Hyphomicrobiales > Phyllobacteriaceae > Mesorhizobium > Mesorhizobium sp. M0659. The sequence continues at coordinate 424,605 of NZ_JAMYPY010000002.1, read as the reverse complement.
GCAAGACCGTCCTTGAGCCGGGCGCAGGCCTTCAATCCCTCGGCATCGGGCCGACCCTCGCCATACCAGGCGAAAAAGCGGAAGAAACGCAGGATGCGCAGATAGTCTTCGCGGATCCGCTGCTCGGCATCGCCAATGAAGCGCAGCCTTCGTGCCTCGATATCGCCGACGCCGCCGACCAGGTCCACGACCGTCCCGTCAGCCTCCGCATAGAGCGCGTTGATGGTAAAATCGCGCCGTTCGGCGTCGGCCTTCCAGTCGCGGCCGAACGACACTTTGGCGCGGCGGCCATCGGTCTCGATGTCGGCGCGCAGCGTGGTGACCTCATAGGGCGCGCCGCCGGCAATCACCGTGATCGTGCCGTGCTCGATGCCGGTCGGCACCGCCTTGAAGCCCGCCGCCTCGGCGCGGCGAACGGTTTCCTCGGGCAGGCAAGTGGTAGCAACGTCGATATCGGCGACCGGCTGCCCAATCAGCGCATTGCGCACCGCGCCGCCCGCGATGCGGGCTTCCTCGCCGCCCTGCGCCAGCACGGCAAGCAGCCGCTGCAGATGCTTTTCACCCAGCCAGTCGGCTCTGCCCGCCAGCGATATCGGATCACTCAAGCATAGAGCCTTTCATAGAGCGTGCGGATGATGCCGGCGGTGACGCCCCAGATGCGCTGGCCGCCATAGGGCATATCGTAGAAGAACCATTCCAGGTCGTTCCACATGCGGCTGTCCCTGGTGTGGTTGGCCGGATCCATCAGGAACGAAAGCGGCACTTCGAAGGCGGCGTCGACCTCGTCGGAATTGAGCGACAGCGTAAAACCGGGCTCGACGATCGCCAGCACCGGCGCGATGCGATAGCCGCTGCCGGCGACATAATCGGGCATGCGGCCGATGATCTCGATGCGGTCATGGCCGAGGCCGATCTCCTCGAAGGTCTCGCGCAAGGCCGCTGCTTCCGGGGTCGCATCGGTGGGATCAATGGTGCCGCCGGGAAAAGCCACCTGCCCGGAATGGCTGCGCAGTTTTTCCGCCCGCTTGGTCAAAAGCACGGTCGCATCGCGTCCATGATCGACGACCGGGATCAGCACCGCGGCGTCGCGCAGCGCTTTGAGCTGCGTCAACCGTGGATGGCCGGGGTTGAAGCGATGATCGCCATAATCGTCGCCGGCATGGGCTTCAGCTTGCGCCGCGACCCGCGCGCGAAAATCCGCTGTGGAAAACGGCGGCGGCCTCACCTGATCCATCATGCGCTCAGCCGCTTCAGTTTTTCCGCCGGCATGATCGGATAGATTTCGCCTTTCGAGCGCACGGCAAACATCGTCTTGCCGCCGATATCGATCTCCTCGCCATGCTCGACCAGTTCGTACATCACCGGCCGCGCCACCAGCGCTTCCAGCCGCCCGCGCACCAGCACATAGGGTTTCAGGCCGCCGGTCTCGTTCTCGTCGACGAAGCGCAGCGGATGGCCAGGCCCGGCCTCGACGACATCGCCGACATTGGTGCGGAAAGTGATGGTCTGCTCGGCGCCGGCGCCGGAAACATCCATTTCAACCGCGATGAAAGGCGCGTCCACGACGCGGATGCCGACCCGTTCGACCGGCGTCACCAGATAGGTCCTGCCATCCTCGTCCTTGCGCAGCACGCTGGAAAACAGCTGCACCAACGGCATGCGGCCGATCGGCGTGCCGAGATAGAACCACGTTCCGTCTTGTTTGATCTCCATGTCTAGATCGCCGCAAAAGTCGGGATTCCAGCGCTCCACCGGCGCCGCGCCCTTGCCGGCGCGAGCCGCACGCGAGATCAACGCTTCGAGACCGCGCGCCTCGGTTGCGGCAGTAAGGCTGTGCCCGCGATGTTCGGAGCGTTCCGTCATGGTCACGAAATAGTCACTGTTGTTCCGCTTGTCAGCCTAAGTCTGTGATTTAAATTCATTCGTAGGCGCCAGGCGAAGCCGAATCGCGGCATTCTAAGGCACTACAGTGCAAGCCGGTACTTCCAGCACAAGGATCGATGCGGCATGAGCGTAATGGTCAAGGAAAGCCCAATCAGCGAAAAGGACATGATCGCCCAGGCCGAGACGGCGCTGGCCGATATTTCCAGGGTGCGCGACGGCGTCGGCCGTGTCATTTTCGGCCAGGAAGTGGTGGTCGAGCGCACGCTGGTGGCGCTGCTTGCCGGCGGCCATGCGCTGCTGGTCGGCGTGCCCGGCCTTGCCAAGACCAAACTGGTCGAAACGCTCGGTGTCGTGCTCGGCCTCGATTCGCGCCGCATCCAGTTCACGCCCGACCTGATGCCGTCCGACATTCTCGGCTCCGAAGTGATGGAGCAGGACGAGGCGGGAAAGCGCTCCTTCCGCTTCATCTCCGGCCCGATCTTCGCGCAATTGCTGATGGCCGACGAGATCAACCGCGCCTCGCCGCGCACCCAGTCGGCGCTGCTGCAGGCAATGCAGGAATATCACGTCACCATCGCCGGCATTCGCCACGACCTGCCCGCACCCTTCCATGTACTGGCGACGCAAAACCCGCTGGAGCAGGAAGGCACCTATCCCCTGCCCGAAGCGCAGCTCGACCGCTTCCTGATGCAGGTCGACATCCTTTATCCCGAAATCGAGGCTGAGCGGCGCATTCTGCTGGAGACCACCGGCATCGAGGACGCCAAGGCGCAAAACGTGCTGCAGCCGGCGCGGCTGAGGGAAATCCAGACGCTGATCCGCCGTATGCCGGTGCCCGAAAGCGTCGTCGACGCCATCCTCAAACTGGTGCGTTCGGCGCGTCCCGGCCAGGGCAATGCCGAGGCCGACAAGCATGTCGCCTGGGGTCCCGGCCCGCGCGCCAGCCAGGCGCTGACGCTGTGCGCCCGTGCGCGCGCGCTTTATGACGGGCGGCTGGCGCCGTCGGTGGACGACATCCGCGCGCTGGCCGAACCGGTGCTGCAGCACCGCATGGCGCTGACCTTTGCCGCCCGCGCCGAGGGCACGACCGTGCGCGACGTGGTAGCGAAACTGGCCAAAGGAATCTGATGGCGCGTATCGGCGAAGTCCAGGCACCGGCAGCGACGCGCGACGCGCTCGCCAGGGGCCGCTTGCGGGCTTCGCTGGTGCCGGACCTGCTGGTCGAGGCACGCCGTATCGTCAATACGGTAATTGCCGGCTGGCATGGCCGCCGCAAGCGCGGCATCGGCGAGAATTTCTGGCAGTTCCGCCCCTATGTCGAAGGCGATTCCTCGCGCATCGACTGGCGCCGTTCGGCCCGGGACGACCACACCTATGTGCGCGACCGCGAATGGGAAGCAGCCCACACGGTGTGGCTTTGGGCCGACCCATCGCCCTCCATGCTCTACAAATCGACTGGCGCCAGCGTTTCCAAGGAATCGCGCGCGCTGGTGCTGGCACTGGCCATGGCCGAATTGCTATCTCGCAGCGGCGAGCGCATCGCCTGGCCCGGCCTGACCGATCCGTTCACCGCCCGCAACGGAGCCGAGCGCATCGCGGCGCAATTGATGCACGCCGCCGACCCGCCGGCAAAGCCTGACCTGTCCGCCATCCGCCGCTTCTGCGACATCGTCGTCGTCAGCGATTTCCTCGACCCGGTCGAGGAGACCATGGAATGGCTCGATGTGCTGGCGCGGCATGGCGTGCGTGCGCATCTGATCGAGGTTGCCGACCCGGCGGAGGAGACCTTTCCCTATGCCGGCCGCACCGAATTCACCGATCCCGAGACCGGCGACAAGCTGACCGCCGGCCGCGCCGAAATGCTCGGCGACGAATATCGCCTGCTCTACACCGCCCGCCGCCAGGAGTTGGCCAGCTGGTGCAAGCGCCTCGGCTGGAGCTACACCGTCAACCACACCGACCGCCTCGCTTCCGAGGCGTTGGTGCGCATCCACATGGCGATGACCGTCGATGGCGCATTCGTGGGAAAGGCCGGCGCATGAGCTGGCTGCCGCTCTCCTTTGGCGCTCCCATGGTGTTGTGGGGCCTGCTGGCGCTGCCGGTGATCTGGTGGCTGCTCAGGCTCACACCGCCCAAGCCGCAGTCCGAAATCTTTCCGCCGCTGAAGATCCTCGCTCGCGTGCTGAAGCGCGAGGAAACGCCGCAGCAGAGCCCGTGGTGGCTGACGCTGCTGCGGCTGTTGATGGCAGCCCTTGTCGTCGCGGCATTAGCCGAACCCGTTTTCAATCCGCGCGAAAAATTGCCGGCCGAGGGCGCCGCCCTGGCGCTCGTCATCGACAATGACTGGGCGAGTGCCGCCGACTGGGGCAAGCGCGTCGCCACCGCCCAGCGGCTGATCGCCGATGCCGGTTCGAACGGCGTACCGGTCGTCATCGCCTTCACCGCCGAAAAGCCGAACGCCGAGATCGGCCCCTTCGATGCGGCGGCTGCCCTTGACCGCCTGCGCGCCGCCAAGCCGAGGCCGATTCCGACCGACCGACCCGCTGTCTATGCCCGCGTCGCCGGCGTGCTGGAAACCTTGCCCGGCGCCAGCGTTGCCGTTCTCGCCGACGGCCTTGCGGCAAAGGGCGACGAGGCCGCCTTCAACACACTGCTGTCGAAAAACGCCGCCCGTGTCGTCTGGGCCGATTCCGACCGGCTGGCGCTGACTGGGCTCACCGGCGCCGAGAACGAGGTCGACGGCTTCGCCCTGACCGCCATCCGCGCGCCCGGCGACCCGGCGCCGGCACAAGTCACCGCCGGCGCCTTCGACGACAAGGGCCGCCGCATCGCCGACGCGACGCTGACCTTCGCGCCGGGTGAGACCACCGCCACCGGCACGATGGCGGTGCCGTTCGAACTGCGCAACGACTTCGCCTCGATCGCGCTCGACGGCGAACGCCAGGCAGGTGCGGTGCGCGTGCTCGACGAAAGCTCCAAGCGCCGCCGCGTCGGACTTTTATCGCAGGCCGAGGCCGACCAAGCGCAGCCGCTTCTGTCGCCGCTCTATTACATCAGGCGCGCGCTGCAGCCTTTCGCCGATCTGGTCGAACCGTCGAGCGTCGATCTCGCCGACGCCATCCCGCAGCTTCTCGACCAGAAGCCGGCGATGATCGTCATGGCCGATATCGGTACCATTCCGCCACAGGTCCATCAGCGGCTGGTCGACTGGGTCGACAATGGCGGCACGCTGGTGCGCTTTGCCGGTTCGCGGCTGGCCGCCGCCGGCAATGACGATGATCTGTTGCCGGTCAGGCTGCGCACCGGCGAGCGCTCGCTTGGCGGCGCGCTGTCATGGACGACGCCACAAGCGGTGACCGAATTCCCGAAGAACGGCCCGTTCGCCGACCTCGCACCGCCGGCCGAGGTCACGGTGAGCCGGCAGGTGTTGGCCGAACCGACCCCGGACATCGTCGAACGCACCTGGGCAACCCTTGCCGATGGCACCCCGCTGGTGACCGGGTTGAAGAAGGGCAAGGGCACGCTGGTTCTGTTCCACATCACCCCGGAAGCGACGTGGTCGACGCTGCCGATCTCCGGCAGCTTCGTCGAGATGCTGCGGCGCATTGTGCAGCTGTCGCGCAACCAGGGTGCGGCGGTCGCCAACGCTGAAGCCGCTGCTACGTCGCTGGCGCCTTATCGCATGATAGCCGCCGACGGCACTTTGGTGCCGCCGACGCCGGACGCACGACCGCTGGTCCCCGGCGCCGGCTCGCTGCCGGTGACGTTCGAGAACCCGCCCGGCCTCTATGGCTCGGAAACCGGCGTTTTCGCCCACAATCTGCTCGACCCGGCCACCGCCTTCGCGCCGCTGGTGCGCCCGCAATTCACAGTGCCGGTGACCAATATCCAGTACGCTTTCGATGAATCGCGCGACCTCAAGGGATCGCTGGTCACAGCGGCACTTGTGCTTATGCTGCTCGACACGCTGGCGGTGTTCTGGATGGGCGGGCTGATCTCGCGCCGGCCGCGCCGCGCCCGCTCGGCTGCGGCAACGACGGCTGCGCTGCTGCTTGGCCTCGGCATGCTGTTTGGCCATGCCGACCTCGCCCGCGCCGACGATGCCAAGCCCGGCGATGCCGCGGCTATCGAGGATATTGCCAAGACCCGCATCGCCTATGTGCTGACCGGTGTGCCCGGTGACGATTCGATCAGCCGCGCCGGGCTCGAAGGCCTGACCCGCTTCCTGATCGAGAAGACCGCGCTCGAGCCGGGCGCGCCCGCGGGCGTCGATATCTCGAAGGACGAGCTTTCCTTCTATCCGCTGATCTACTGGCCGATCGATCCTTCCGCGCCGATGCCGAGCCAAGCCGCGATCGCCCGCATCGACGCCTATATGCAGCAGGGCGGCACGGTGCTGTTCGACACGCGCGACCAGTTCGCCAACGGCATCGGTGCGGATTCGGCGAGCCCGGCGACGGAACGGTTGCGCGACATTCTCGGCAATCTCAACGTGCCGCCGCTGGAGCCGGTGCCCGCCGACCATGTGCTGACCAAATCCTTCTTCATCCTGCCCGAATTTCCCGGCCGCTTCTCCGGCAGCCCGCTCTGGGTGGAAGCCTCGCTCGAGGCCAGCAATGCCGAGAATCGGCCGGTACGCGTCGGCGACGGCGTCTCGCCGATCCTGATCACCGCCAATGATTTTGCCGGCGCCTGGGCCGTCGACGAGAATGGTGACCCGCTTTTGCCGACCGTGCCATCGGATCCGATGCAGCGCATCTATGCGCTGCGCGCCGGCGTCAACATCATGATGTACATGCTGACCGGCAACTACAAATCCGACCAGGTGCACGTGCCGATCCTGCTCGAACGGCTGGGGCAGTAAGCCTATGAACTGGTCGGTTTCCTTCGAACCGCTGCTGTCCTGGCCCTTGCTGGCTTTGGTGCTCGCACCGCTGCTGGTGCTGGCGGCTGTCGGCTTGTGGTTTCGCCAGCGCGGCGCGATCTTCCGCTTCGCGGCGCTGATTGCGCTGGGCGCAGCACTCCTCAATCCGGTCTTCCTCGATGAGGAGCGCGAGGCGCTGAAGAGCGTCGTTGCCGTCATCGTCGACCGCAGCCAGAGCCAGGATATCGGCGACCGGACCAAACAGACCGACGAAGCGCTTGCCGGTTTGCAGCAGCGCCTTGGCCGCTTCAAGCAGTTCGACGTCCGCGTCGTCGAGGCCGGCAAGTCGGAAGCCGCCGACGAGCGCACCGAGACCAAGCTTTTTGCAGCGCTTGAAGGCGCCTTCCGCGACGTGCCGCCCTCGCGCATCGGTGGCGCCATCATGATCACCGATGGCGAGGTGCATGACGCACCGGCCGCCCCCGACTTCAATGCGCCGCTGCACGCGCTGATCACCGGCAACGAGCACGAGAAGGACCGCCGCATCCGCTTCGAGAACGCGCCGCGCTTCGGCCTCGTCGGCAAGCCGCTCGACATGACCTACCGCGTCATCGCCACCGACGGCGAAACCGGCCCGGTCGATGTCCGCGTCTCGGTCAATGGCGAGCAGGTCGCGGTCGAAGAGGCGACCATCGGCCAGGCGATGCCGCTGCAGGTGACCATCCCCGGCGCCGGCCGCAACATCGTCGAACTCTCCATTGACCGCGAGCCGGGCGAACTGACCGACGCCAACAACCGCGCCATCGCGCTGATCGACGGCATCCGCGAGAACTTGCGCGTGCTTTTGGTTTCCGGCGAACCGCATGCCGGCGAGCGCACCTGGCGCAATCTGCTGAAATCCGACGCCTCGGTCGATCTCGTCCATTTCACCATTCTGCGGCCGCCGGAAAAGCAGGACGGCACGCCGATCAACGAACTGTCGCTGATCGCCTTCCCGACCCGCGAGTTGTTCGTCGAGAAGATCAAGGATTTCGATCTCATCATATTCGACCGTTACCAGCACCGCGACGTGCTGCCGATCCTCTATTACGACTACATCTCCGAATACGTCGAAAAGGGCGGCGCGCTGCTGATCGCCGCCGGGCCGGAATATGCCGGCGACTCCTCGATTGCCCGCACCCCGCTAATGTCGTCGCTGCCGGCAATGCCGACCGGCGAAGTCATCGACAAGGCCTTCTATCCGCGCCTCACCGATCTCGGCCAGCGCCATCCGGTGACGCGCGGCCTCGACGGCTCGGCGACCGAGCCGCCGCGCTGGAGCCGCTGGTTCCGCACCATCGGCGTGCAGAACCCCGAAGGCGAAGTGGTGATGAAGGGCGCCGACAACCGCCCGCTGCTTCTGCTCGATCATAAGGGCGAAGGCCGCGTCGGCATGCTTCTGTCCGATCAGGGCTGGCTATGGGCGCGCGGCTTCGAGGGTGGCGGGCCGCATGTCCAGCTTTACCGCCGCATCGCCCACTGGCTGATGAAGGAACCTGAACTCGAGGAAGAGCGGCTGACCGCCGACGGCCGCGGCATGATGCTGGAAATCCGCCGCCAGACGATGAGCGACGATCCCGGCCCGGCGCAGGTGATCACCCCTTCGGGCAAGGCGCTGATCGTCAAGCTGGAGAAGTCCGAACCCGGCGTTTTCCTGGGCAGCATCGAGACCAAGGAGATCGGCCTCTACCAGATCGGCAATGGTGACCTGACCGCACTCGCCCATGTCGGCCCGGTCAACGCGCCGGAATTCTCCGACGTCGTCTCTACCGAGGACCGCTTGAAGGCTCCGACTGAGGCCACCGGCGGCAGCGTGCGCCGGCTGGCGGCCTCCTCCACCCTTGGCCAGCTCACCGGCAGCGTCGCCCTGCCCTCCATCGTCCCGGTCCGCGCCTCCGGTGCGGCCTCGGGCGCAGACTGGATCGGCCTGCGCAGCACCGACGACAGCGTGCTCAAAGCCGTCTCGCGCGTACCCCTGTTCGGCGGCTTCCTCGGCCTTTGCCTGCTGCTGCTGGCCATGGGCGCGATGTGGTACAGAGAGGGACGGTAAGGATCCCTTCTCCGTCACTATACGGGGAGAAAGACGCTCAACCTACTCCTCCGGCTCCGTCGTAAACAGCAGCGGGTACCCCTTGGCCTTGGCCGCGTCGACGGCCCGTGTCGCCTTGGTCTCGGCGACATCCCTGGTGAAGACGGCAACGACGCAAACGCCGAGCCGGTGCGCGGTGATCATCACCCGGTTAGCCTGGTCTTCGCTGAGCTTGAACTCGCCCTTCAGCACCGTCACCACGAATTCGCGCGGCGTAAAATCGTCATTGATGAGGATGACCTTGTAGAGCTTCGGCCGCTCGGTCCGCGGCTTGGTCTTGGTGCGGGGTTTGGAACTGATTTCAGGCATCGGGAACCGGTATCGCGCGAGGGGTCGCTCTCACTTTGTCATGGGGGAAAGCCGTCGTCCATTTTGATCGGCGCGCCAAACCGGCTTCCCGGAAGTGCTGCCGTTCACAAATTTAGGAACTGTACGCTGCGGTTCAACGGCCCTGGCGGTCGGCGACGCGACGAGCTGGAATTGCCGTGCGCTGGATGCCGCATCGGGCCTTGATCCGGCCGCCTTGTATTCGACCCAGGCGACCGCGAGCCAGCCGAAGAAGCAGGCCAGCGCCGCGCCGGTGATCACGGTCAGCAGCAGGCTTTGCCATGGTGTGATGTATTGCCAGCTGCTGGAGATTGCCGGTGCAAACAGCGACGGCTCCGTGCGCCCGCTCACCGGATCGGGCACCGGGCTGGCGGTGAACTGGATCAGCACCCTGACCATGGCCGAGGCCACAAGGCCGCCGATGGCCATCGAGCGCAGAATGGATGAAAGCCGCTTCTTCATGCGGGCTATCCTACCGGACCGGCATTGCAAACGGGTTAAAGTCCTGGGTGGCCGGCACCCATTAACGGGTAATCATGCTCTCACACGACAAGGCCGCTCCAGCCGGGGGGTGCTGGAGCGGCCTTGTTACAGACAAACCTGTTGGCTGTCTGGATCAGGCCTTCGGGGCGTCCGTCTTGACGACCTTCTTTGCCTTCTTGTGCTTCTTGACCGGCTTCTTGGCGACGACCTTCTTCACCGGGGGCTTGGCGGTCGTGGTCGCCGGAGCGGTGGTGGTGGAAGCAGCCGGAGCAGCGGTCGTGGTGGCAGCGGCATTGCCCAGAGCCGGCATCGCGAAAGCGAGAGCGACGGCGAGACCGGTGGCGGAGAGGATGGACTTTTTCATGGCTTCATTTCCTTCTTTGTGCGGGTCGAGTTTCGAGTGTCACTGAACCGGGTCGATCGGTGTCACTCCAAGCAGCTTCAAAGCGTTCGCGAGCATCCGGATACCCTGTGCCTGTTTCTTGTTGGCGCAGAACCGGTTTCCCTTTCTTTGCAGTGCTTTCGCCGCGGTGACCTGCGTTGCCGCGGCATGGGTTTCGAGGGCTTCGTCTACCTGGCGATTGAGATCGATGCAGCGCTCGCTCCTTGTGATCGGCGTCACCTTTGCGGTTGTGGCTCCGACCGCGGCTGTGACGAGCGAAATGCTGAGCAGCGCACCCATCAAGCTGGTCGTGAACCTGTGCATCGGTAATGTCCGTTACTCCGGAGTCTTCGCGTCGCAGCCGATGTCCTGACCGCCACGGCACCCTTTATGCCCTTGATTTTTTTCGGGAGTTTTTCCGGACTATAGAATTTTGTTTCTGGATTGTTTCTGGCAAATCGGCTTTGCGGGCGATCATCGCCGCTGGCCAACATGTGGCCAGAATTCTATCGTGTGGGTGACGTCACAGAAGCAGACTCAGAAGGCAGCCGCCGACCGGCCGCCAGCAATGACAGGATCGCCGTGAAATCCGATGCGCACATACTGATCGTCGACGACGACAAGGGCATTCGCGACCTGCTTCAGGAATTCTTCCAGAAGCGCGGCCTGCGCACCACGGTTGCCGCCGACGGCGTCGAGATGGAAGACATACTGCGCCGCACGCAGGTAGACCTGATCGTGCTCGATGTGATGCTGCCGGGAAAGAGCGGGCTGGAGCTCTGCCGCGACCTGCGCGCCAGCTACTCGACGCCGATCATCATGCTGACGGCGGTGACCGAGACCACCGACCGCGTCGTCGGCCTGGAGATGGGCGCCGACGACTATGTGCCCAAACCCTTCGATCCGCGCGAGCTGCTGGCCCGTATCCGCGCCGTTTTGAGGCGCAATGGTGCTGCCGAGCCGAAGCGCGCCACCACCAAGCAGATCTATCATTTCGCCGGCTGGACGATGGACTGCTCGCGCCGCCGGCTGATGGCGCCGGGCGATGTCAGGGTCGAGCTGACGATGGCGGAGTTCAACCTGTTGCAGACCTTCGTCAAAAGCGCGCAGCGAGTGCTCACCCGCGACCAGCTCATCGAGCTTTCCGGCGGGGACAGCGACTATTCCTTCGATCGCAGCATCGACATCCTGGTCAGCCGTCTCAGGCGCAAGATGGAAGACGACCCCAAGACGCCGAAACTGATCCTGACCGTGCGCAGCGGCGGCTACCAGTTCCTGCCCGAGACCACCTCCGAATGAGACGTTTCCTGCCGCAAACCCTGCCGGTCTGGGTCTTGCTCATTGTCATTGCCGGCCTGCTGATCAGCCAGGTCGCCACGCTCTATATCGTCTCGCGCGACCGTGCCGTCGCCAATGACGAGGTCGATCTCTACCGGCTGAACGATCGCGCCTATTCGCTGGTGCAGCTGATGCATGACGACACGCCGGAGCAGCGCAAGCTGACGGCCTCCGGTCTGTTCAACGCCACCTATGCGCTGACCGTGTCGGACACGCCCGCGGTCACCTCGTCGATCGCCGGCGACGACGAACTGGCCGAACTCGAGGACATCCTGGTCGGGCGGCTGTCGAAATTCGGCATCACCGACGCCCGCGTCCGGCGCGATCCGGCAACCCAGGCAGCCAACGCGCCTGGCGGTGTGGCCGTGACCAAGGATGTCGGCGCGGTGGAGCGTGACCTGTTATCGCTGGCGGCCAGCTTCGCCCAGAGCGACAAGCTGACGGCATCTGTCCGCTTCGCCGACGGCCAATGGCTGAATTTCACCGAGCCCAACACGCCGGTCGGACCGATATTGAGTTTCGACAGCCTGCCGCTCTATTCGCTGATCGCGGCCCTGGTGGTGATCATGTCGATCTGGTCGCTACGCCGGCTGACGGCGCCCTATCGGATGATGGAAACGGCGGTCAACCGGATCGGCACGGATCTGAAGAGCCCGCCGATCGCCGAGACCGGCAGCCGCGAAATCCGCGCCGCGGCCAAAGCCGTGAACGCCATGCAGGTCCGGCTGCGCGACTATGTCGAGGACCGCGAACATCTGGCCGCCGCGCTCGCCCACGATCTGCGCACGCCGCTGACCCGCATGCGGCTGCGCCTCGAACTGTTGCGCAGATCGACGGCGCGCGAGGCGCTCGCCCACGACCTCGCCGACATCGAGAGCATCGCCAGCTCCGTCATCGACTTCGCCACCTTCGAAGTCACCGAGGAGAAGCGCGAGCGGATCGATTTCTGGTCGCTAGTGGAATCGATCGCCGACAGTTTCGAGGACGTCACGTTCGACCATGACGGCGCCAGGCCGCGTGGCATGATCTGCATGGCGCGGCCGGTGGCGCTCAAGCGCTGCGTCAACAATCTGGTCCAGAATGCCGTGACCTACGGCAAGAAAGCCCATGTCAGCCTGCGGCAGTCGGACGGCACGGTCACGCTGGTTATCCGCGACGAGGGGCCGGGCATACCGCAGGCGCAGCTCGACCAGGTGTTCGGTTCCTTCGTGCGGCTGGAGCAATCGCGCAACCGCCAGACCGGCGGCCTCGGCCTCGGCCTGACCATTGCCCGCAACATTGCGCGTGCCGCCGGCGGCGATGTCAACCTGTCCAACCATCCCCGCGGCGGCCTGCTGACGGAGCTCAGCCTGCCGCTGGCGGCATAAGGCAGCAGACTAGCGTCTCGATGGGCTTCCGGGCTGGATCAGCCAACCCAACCTTGCAATAGTGCGGCCGCTCGAGCAGGAGGAGATCGCCGCATGTTTTACGCCATCCTGGCCTATCACGTCGAACAGACCATCCAGTCCCTGACGCCGCAGCAGGATGCGGCGCTGATGCACGACCTGCTCGAAGTCAACGCCAGGCTGACCCGCGAAGGCAAGCTTGGGCCGGCGGCAAGACTGGGCGCGACCGCCGACGCCGTCACGCTGCGCGGTCCGGGCGAAGGCATCGTCATCGACGGGCCGTTTGCCGAGACCAAGGAACAATTGCTGGGTCTTTATGTCCTCGACTGCGCCACGCAGGAGGCGGCGATTGCGGCTGCGCGCGACTTGCGCAGCGTGAATCCCTCGGCAGTCTACGAAATCCGGCCGATCACATTTTACCTTCCCGGCGTGACGTTTCCCGCTACGGAGGGCGATTTAAAGGAGGCCGCCAGCGGCTGAGAACTACCCCATGGCCGGTCAGGCAGAAGCGATCTCGTTGCCCAGGCGGACCGTTTCGGCGACGAGAAGGTCGAGATCCTCGCGCCGGGTCCGGTGGTTGTTGATCGCCACCCTGAGGCAATGCCGGCCTTGCACCGTGGTATCGGAAATGGCGGCGGTTCCGTCTTCCTGCAGCCTCAGCATGATCTCGGTGTTGAGCGCTTTCGCGCGCTCGCCATCGAGACCATCCGCGCGATAGCGGAAGCAGACGATGTTGATGCTGGTCGGCGCCGTCAGTTCGAGCGCTAGTTCGGCCGCGATCAGCCCTGAGAGATACTGCCCCTGCGCAATGTTCTGGTCGATCAGGCGGCCGAATTTTTCGACGCCGTGTTCTCGCAACGCCATCCACACTTTGAGTGCCTTGAAGCCACGTGTCGTCTGCAGGCCATAGTCGTGCAGCCATTGGCCGGAGGCCAACCCGCGCGGTGTCGATTCCAGATATTCCGGCGTCACCGCGAAGGTCTTGCGATGCGCCGAGGCATCCCTGACCAACGCGCAGCCTGCCTCGAACGGCGCATGCAGCCATTTGTGCGGATCGAGCGCGATGGAATCGGCCCATTCGATGCCGGCGACGCGATACGCATTCTCGGGCGCGATCGCGATCAGCGCGCCGATGCAGCCGTCGACATGGAACCAGAGGTCCTCCTCATGCGCCAGCTTGGCCAGCGCCTGCAGATCGTCGATGGCGCCGGTGTTGACAGTGCCGGCATTGCCGATGATGCAGGCCGGCTTGAACCCGGCCGCGCGATCTTCCGATATCGCCGCCCGCAAAGCTTCGATGTCGATGCGAAGTCCGGCGTCGCTGGCAATGCGCCGCAGCGCCTTGTTGCCGAGGCCGAGCGCTTCCATCCCCTTGCGGTGACAGGAATGGACCTGGTCCGAGCCATAGAAACGCAACGGCTTTTCGATGGCGGCAACGCCGTGCTCGCGCACGTCGATGCCGGCCTTGGTGTTGCGCGCCACGGTCAGCCCGATGATGTTGGCCATCGAACCGCCGCTGACCAGCGTGCCGCTGGCCGAAGCCGGCATGCCGGTCATCTGCTTGCACCAGTCGACCACCTGGCCGTCCATCAGGGCGGCGGCATGATTGCCGCCTCCGAGATTGGAGCCCTGGATTGCCGCCAGGAAATCGCCGATCGCGCCGGTAAAATTGCTCGACCCCATATACCAGGACCAGAAGCGCGGATGGATGTTGCCCATCGGATAGGGCATCACCTTGTCCACGACATCGCCATAGATCTCGACAAGCAGCGTTGGCGATTGCGGCAGAGACGCGGTGAAGAAGTCCCTCACATCGCCAGGCATCTCCTGCCACACCGGCCGTTGCCTGACATCGCGCAGGTAAGCGACGGCATCGTCAACGATCCGATGCGACAGGCTTTGCACACCGGCCCAGTCCGAGGGGTCAAGCGTTTCCTCGGTACTGGCAGCCGAGTGTCCAGGCATCGCGTCCATGCAGATTGCTCCCGCGTCATCATGCCGGGAACTGGCAGCCGGGCGTGGAGCGCGACAGAGCGAGCTCTTCCGCATTCATCTCGGCCTCGATGGCGTCGAACAAAGGCGTGGTCATGTAGCGTTCACCGGTATCGGGAAGCATGCACAGGATCACCGATCCGGCCGGCGCCGTGCCGGCGATCTGGCGCGCCACGGCAAAAGCCGAACCGCCGGAGATGCCGGTGAAGATGCCTTCCTGCTGCGCCAGCGCCTTGGCCCATTTCATGCCCTCCGGCCCGGCGATCGGCATCACCTCGTCATAGAAGTTGCCATCGATGGCCTCCTGCAGGACGCTGGGAATGAAATCCGGCGTCCAGCCCTGGATCGGGTGCGGTTCGAAAGCCGGATGGCTGGCGGCCGGCGCTCCGCCGGCGCCACGCATCTGCGGCTTGCCGCTGCCGACAAGCTGCGCATTAACCGGTTCGGTGAGCACGATCCGAGTCTCAGGCCGCTCGCGGCGCAGCACCCGCGCCACGCCGGCGACGGTGCCGCCGGTGCCGTAGCCGGTGACGAAATAGTCGAGCCGCGAGCCGGCGAAATCGTTGACGATCTCGCGTCCCGTGGTTGCTTCATGGATGTCGGCGTTGGCCTTGGTCTCGAACTGGCGGGCCAGGAACCAGCCATTGGCTTCGGCCAGTTCCACCGCCTTCTTGTACATGCCGAAGCCTTTCTCGGCGCGCGGCGTCAGCACCACCTTGGCGCCCAGCACCCGCATCAGCTTGCGGCGCTCGACCGAGAAACTGTCGGCCATCGTCACCACCAGCTTGTAGCCCTTCTGCGCACAGACCATGGCAAGACCGATGCCCGTGTTGCCGCTGGTCGCCTCGACGATGGTCTGTCCCGGCTTGAGCGCGCCGGTGCGTTCACCTTCCTCGATGATGTTGAGCGCCAGCCGGTCCTTCACCGACGCCGCCGGATTGAAGAACTCGGCCTTGACGTAGATGGTGGCGTGCGCCGGTCCGAGATTATTGACGCGGATGACCGGCGTGTCGCCGATGGTGTCGAGGATGCTGTCGAACAGGCGGCCGCGGCCGGCCGTGGTTCTGATTTTCTGCTGATGCAACATGGTAGACTCCTGGTTCTTGCTCACGGGCCGGTTACACACCGGCGGTTTGGGCGGCGAGATTTCGACACCTTGCCGCACTACAGGTCCTTGACGTGCGGCAGTGTGGCAAACACCACATTCGGCGCACAAATTTTGCGAGCCGGGTGCACTTTGTCGTGCTCGGTGGTAAAGCAGGGGCCGGCAGGTCAGCGTGGGAGCAGGCGTGGTATCTGGCGTGGAATCGAGCCTGGCGAGCAGCCATCAAGGTGTTGTCGTGCGCCTGTTTGGGCCGCCGACGATTGCGCGCGACGGCGTCCCGGTGGTCTTGCAGGCATCGCGCAAGCTGCGCGCGCTGCTGGCCTATCTGGCGCTGGCGCCCCATCCGGTCGGACGTGGCAAGCTCTGCGAGTTGCTGTGGGATGTTCCAAATGATCCCAGGGGTGAGCTTCGCTGGTGCCTGAGCAAGCTGCGGGCCGCGCTCGACGAACCGGGCCGCCGCAGGATCGAAACATCGGGCGATACGATCGCGCTCGACCTCGACGGCATCTCAGTCGACGTTCTGGATGTCGCGGCGGCGGCTGCCGCAGGCATCGAAACGCTCGAGCCGACGCGACTGCAGTTGCTCTCCGACCTGTTCGTCGGCGACTTCCTCGAAGGGCTGGAGATCGACCGCAGCCCTCTCTTCAACAGCTGGCTGACCGCGCAGCGCCGCCGTTTCGGTTCCTGCCAAGCTGCTATACTGGAACATTTGGTCAAGACGCTGCCGGCCGATTTCGAAGCCGTCTCCGCCCATCTCGAAAAATGGCTGGAACTGACCCCGTTCGACAGCAGCGCCCATGTCGCACTCCTGGTGAGGCTGGCGCGGCGCGGCCAGTTCGGCGCCTGCGAAGACCATCTTGCCGCTGCGGCGCAGTTGTTCCAGTCGGAAGATCTGGATTTCGGCCCGGTGCGCGAGGCGTGGCTGTCCATCCGCAGCGAACGGCCCTGCGCGATTTTGCCGGCACAACCGGCAGCTCCGCCCGGGCCGAACCAGGCGTCAGTCATGCTTGCCGGTTCAGAAGCCGCGACGCCGCACAAGGCTTCGCTGGCCGTGATGCCATTTGCCGAAGACGCCGGTAGCGGCGTTCGTGGCGGGCTGGCCGATGGCTTGACCCACGACATCATTACCCGCCTCGCCAAGCTCAGGGACTTCTTTGTCATCGCCCGGGGCTCGGTCTTTGCCCTGGCGGAAAGGAACATCGCGCCGGAAGATGCCGGCCGAAGGCTGAATGTCGACTATGTCGCCACCGGCACGGTGCGCAGCGCAACGGGTCGCCTGATCGTCACTGTCGAGCTTGTCGAGGTTCGCACGGCCAGGATCGTCTGGGCCGAGACCTTCGAGCGCAAGGCCGAGGACATCTTCATTGTCCTCGACGATATCGGCAACAGCATCGTGGCCTCTATCTCATCCGAGATAGAGATGGTCGAGCGCAACCGCGCCATGCTGAAGGCGCCCAATTCGCTCAATGCCTGGGAGGCCTACCATCGAGGACTCTGGCATATGTATCGCTTCACCCGCAGCGAAAACGAGCAGGCCAGGCATTTCTTCGGCATCGCACTGCAGCAGGATCCGACCTTTACCCGCGCCTATGCCGGCCTGTCCTTCACCCATTGGCAGAGCGCCTTCCAGCGCTGGGGCGACCGCGACCAGGACAGCGCGCTTGCCTTTGAGGCGGCCGGCCAGAGCGTTTTGGTCGACGATCATAATCCCGCCGCGCACTGGGCGATGGGCCGGGCGCTGTGGCTGCGCGGCGAGGGTGACGCGTCCGTGCTCGAACTGCAAAGAGCCGTCGACCTCAGCCCGAACTTCGCGCTTGGCCACTATGCGCTGTCCTTCGTGCATTCGCAGTCGGGCGACCCGCACGCGGCGATCGGATCGTCGGATCATTCGCGCCATCTGTCGCCGTTCGACCCGATGCTGTTCGGCATGCTGGGCGCACGCGCCATGGCGCATGTCCGCCTCGGCCAGTTCGACGAGGCAGCCGAATGGGCGCTGAAAGCGGCTGCCCGCCCCAACGCCCATGTCATCATCCTGTCGATCGCCGCTCACTGCCTGGCGCTGGCGGGGCGACTGGACGAGGCGAAAACTTTCGCCGCCGCCATCCGCAAGACGCTTCCGGACTACCGTGCGGACGACTTCATCCACACCTTCCGCTTCGACCGGGATGCCACAGCCCTGTTCAAGCTCGGCGCCACGCGCATCGGTCTGGCTTAGAGCATGATCCCAAAAAGTGGGTACCGGTTTTTGGAAAAGATCATGCTCCAACAAAGGGTTAGATCATGATGAGATTTCAACCAAATCTCATCATGATCTAGCGCCGCAACACCGCGCTCAGCACATCGCGTATCCCGATCGCGCCGACAAAGCGCGACTGGTCGTCGAACAGCGCCACGGGTGCCGTCTGCGAGCGGTGCATGGCCAGCATCACCGTCTTCAGCGAGGTCCCGGGGTTGGCCCAGAACACTTGCGCCGTCTCCTCCGGCTGCGCCTCGACATCGGCGCATGAAACCCATACCGCCGGTTTGCCGTCGCGTTCCGCCGCCGCCACCAGCCCGTGCTCGTCGATCTTGAAGCGCGTCGTCTTGCGCCGGTCGAGCCACACCCAGCCATTATCGCCGTGCTCGAGGTCGCGGCTGTCGCGCATGACGTTCCAGGCGGTCAGCACCGACAACGGATTCACATTGGCGATGAAGTCACGGACATAGTCATTGGCGGGCTTGAGCACGATGTCTTCCGGCGCCCCGGTCTGCACGATGCGACCGCCCTCCATGATGGTGATGTGGGTGCCGATCTTCAGCGCCTCTTCCAGATCATGGCTGACGAAGATGATGGTCTTCTTCAGCTCCGCCTGCAGCTGCAGCAATTCGTCCTGCAGCTTGGTGCGGATCAGCGGATCGAGCGCCGAGAACGGCTCGTCCATCAGCAGGATCGGCGCCTCGGTGGCGAAGGCACGGGCCAGGCCGACGCGCTGCTGCATGCCGCCGGACAGCTCATGCGCGTATTTCTTCGACCACTGGTCGAGATTGACCAGTTTCAGCTGGCGTTGCACGCGCTCCTTGCGCTCTTGCTCCGGCACGCCGGCGAGTTCGAGGCCGAGGCCGACATTCTCCTCCACCGTACGCCAAGGCAGCAGGCCGAACTGCTGGAACACCATCGCCACCTGCTTCTGGCGCAGCCGCCGCAGCGTCGCCTGATCGCAGGTCACGACATCGACGATATTGTCGCCGTCCTTGACCAGCACCTGGCCGCGCGACACCACATTCAGCCGGTTGACTGCCCGCAACAGCGTCGACTTGCCCGAGCCGGACAGGCCCATCAGCACCGAGATTTCGCCCTCATGGACGGTCAGGCTGGCGCCGGCGCAACCCAGCACATTGCCGGTCTTTTCGAGGATTTCGGCGCGCGTGGCGCCGCCATCGATCAGCGCCAGCGAACCGGCCTGGTCGGACCCGAAGACGATATCGACATTTTTGAAATCGACGGCGACGGTCATTTCTTGCCTCCAACGCCGATACGCGTCATTCGGTCGAGCACGATGGCGAGTACGACAATCGCCAGGCCCGCCTCGAGCCCGAGATCGATGCGGCGCGAGCCGAGCGCGCGGTTGATTTCAGTGCCGAGGCCGCCGGCGCCGATCAGTGCTGCAAACACCACCATCGAAAGCGACAGCATGATCGATTGCGTCAGCCCGGCCATGATGGTCGGCAAGGCCGAGGGCAGCTCGACCTTCCAAAGCAATTGCTGTTTGGTGGCGCCGAACGCCTCGCCTGCCTCGATGATCGACTTCGGCACCGAGACGACGCCGAGATGGGTGAGCCGGACCGCAGTCGGGATGACGAAGATGATGGTGACGATGAGGCCGGGCGCGTTGCCGAGACCGAACAGGGTCAGGACCGGGATCAGGTAGACGAAGGTCGGCAGCGTCTGCATCAAGTCGAGCACCGGCAGCATGATGCGGTAGACCTTCGGCTTGTGCGCGGCCCAGATGCCGAGCGGCACGCCGATGGCCATCGCCATGGCGGCGGCCGCCACGACCAGCACCAGCGTCTGCACCGTCTGCTTCCAGAGGTTCTGGTTGATGATGAAGATCAGGCCGAGAAAGACGCCTATGGCCAACGGGCGCGAGCGCTGCAGCAGCCAGGCGATGATGGCGATGATCAGCGCCAGCAGCACCGGCGGCACCATCAAAAGGATGCCAACCAGCCCGTCGAGCAGGAAATTGAGGCCGTTCGAAAAAGCCCTGAACACAGTGTCGAAATTGTCGGTGAGGAAACCGAAGAACGCCTTTCCCCAGGCGCCGATCGGTATTTTGTGATCGACCATGAATTTCGAAATCGGATCCATATCGCCCCTCTCATGCGAGAGACCGCCTGCTTCCGGCCTCCGCTGTCGTTAGGTCATCTTCTCACAGGATATGAAAAAGGGCAGCCCTTTCTAGATTGGCTGCCCTTCCTGGTTCGGCTTTGCCGAATTCAGTCGGCTCAGCTTCCGAGCGCGGTCTTGACCGCCGCTGCCGCATCGCCGCCATCGAAGGTGGTGACGCCGGCAATCCACGGCGCAATCGCGTCAGGGTGCTTCTTCAGCCAGTCGGCTGCGACCGTGTTGGCGTCGCCCCCCTTCAGGATCGCGTCCATCATCTCGCCTTCCATGTCCAGGTTGAACTTCAGGTTGGCGATGAACTTGCCGGCATTCGGGCATTCGGTGGTGTAGCCCTTGCGCACATTGGTGTAGACGGTGGCGGCGCCGAAGCCGCTGTCGCCCATGCCGTCGAGATAGGTGAGCTTCATGGCGCCCATCACCGGATGCGGCGTCCAGCCGAGGAACGCGATCCACTCATTGTTCTTGATCGACTGCTCGGCCTGCGTCAGCATGCCGGCTTCCGAGGACTCGACCAGCTCGAAGCCTTCGAGATTGTCCTTCGGGTTCTTGATCATGTCGAGGATGATGCGGTTGCCGTCATTGCCCGCCTCGATGCCATAGATTTTGCCGTTGAACTTGTCCTTGAACTTGCCGATGTCGGTCAGCGACTTGACGCCGGCCTCCGCGACATAGGTCGGTACGACGATGCCGTAGCCGGCGCCGGTCAGGTTGGTGCCGATCGTCTCGACCGACCCATCGGCGGTGTAGTCCTTGATCTCGTTGGTCATCGACGGCATCCAGTTGCCGAGGAAGACGTCGAGATCCTTGTTTTTCAGCGACGCCATGGTCACCGGCACCGACAGCTGGATCGTCTGCGGCTCGTAACCGAGCGCGGTGAGCAGCACCGAAGCGACGCCGGTGGTTGCCTGGATGTCGGTCCAGCCGACATCGGAAAGGCGCACCGCCTTGCAGCTCTCCGGATCGCCGGCAAGTGCAGCGCTCGTGGACAGAAAAGTCGCCAGGCCGAGGCCGGCGACGAAGGTGTTCATACGCGACATTGGCAGTCTCCCATTGTGATTCTTTGGCGAAGCGTAGTTACGGTTTCTCTGCCCGCCTTGTTTCGTCAGCCAAACACCATTCTGGTGTGGTTTCAAGCGCTAAGACAATCACGATCAACGGCGCGGACTGGCCAAACAGCGACACGCCCGCCGCTTTTTCAATTGCAGATGGCTTTTCCCATGAAATGCAGCGGTGCCCTCTCCCCGCGCCGCGCCAACTCGGCTTAAAAGGACGGCATGGCCAAGCTCTACTTCCACTATGCGACGATGAATGCCGGCAAAACGACAATGCTGCTGCAGGCGTCCTACAATTATCGCGAACGCGGTATGACGACGATGCTGTTCGTCGCCGGCCACTACAGAAAGGGCGATACCGGGCTGATCTCGTCGCGCATCGGCCTGGAGACGGAGGCCGAGATGTTCCGCGACGGCGACGATCTCTACGCTCGCGTCGCCGAGCATCACGAACATACGACGGTGCATTGCATCTTTGTCGACGAGGCGCAATTTCTCGAGGAAGAGCAGGTCTGGCAGCTCGCCCGTATCGCCGACCGGCTGAACATCCCGGTGATGTGCTACGGCCTGCGCACCGACTTCCAGGGCAATCTGTTTTCCGGTTCGCGAGCGCTTCTGGCCATCGCCGACGATCTGCGCGAAGTGCGCACCATCTGCCGCTGCGGCCGCAAGGCGACGATGGTCGTGCGTCTCGGCGCTGACGGCAAGGTGGCCAGACAAGGCGAACAGGTGGCGATCGGCAAGGACGTCTATGTCTCGCTCTGCCGCCGCCACTGGGAAGAGGAAATGGGCCGCGCCGCGCCCGACGATTTCATTGGCTTCACCAGAGGCTGAACGGCCGGGACAACATGAAAATTCTGCAGTTCACAGTTGATTGCCCGTTTCCGCCGGTCTCCGGCGGAGAGATCCGGAACGCCGCCAATGCACGCGCTTTGGCATCGATGGGCGAGGTCCTGACGGTAAGCCTGACTGGCGCCCCGGCGCCCTCCACACCGCCGAACATCCGTCACCGGATCATTGAGGCAGCGCGCGGCAGGGCGCCCTGGGGCAGGCGCGGCCCGCACCCGACCGTGCATATGATGCCGGACGACGAGCTGGCCGAGGCCGACGCCATCTGGAGGGAATTCGCGCCCGATCTCGTGGTAATCGAGGAGATCGTGCTTTCGCAGCTGCTGACGCTGGCGCCGAAGCATCGCGCGCGCACCGTCCTTGACCAGCACAACATTGATTCCCGGACGGTGTCCGACCGGATCGCCGGCCTGACGCTGTGGCAGCAAATTCGAGACTGGCGCCAAAACAGGCGAAGGAAGGCAGAGGCGCGCGAAGCCGACAGGTGTGCGGCTGCCCTGGCCGACCAGGTCTGGGTTTGTTCGCGGGCCGACGAAGCGCTTCTGTCCGCTCTCGGCCCCGTCAACGACGTCAGGCTCGTCGCCAACCCCATTCTGCCAATTTCTGCCGAGCGCTTCAGTGAGCTCAGCCTGTGCTTCATCGGGCATCTCGGCTATTTCCCCAACATCGACGCCGTCAAGCAGATCGGCCGCGCGATGGCGCCGTGCCTCGCCGCCTCCGGCCGGCCCTGGTCGATCACCGTCGCCGGCAGAAACCCGCGCGATGTCGTGCGCGGTCTATGCACCAGGCATGGTCTGCGGTTGATCGAGAACCCACCGCATCTGCCGGAATTGCTTGGGCGTGCCGGCTATGCGCCGATCCCGCTGCGCTTCGGCGGCGGAACCCGCATCAAGGTGCTGGAGGCGATGGCGGCGGGCCTTGTCGTCGCCGCCACCGAAAAGGCCGTCGAAGGGCTTGGGCTGCAGGCGGGCAGGCATTTCCTGTCCAGCGACGATGCCGGCAAGTTGGCATCGAAAATCATCGATCTCGCGACACGCCCGCAAGCGGCCGCCGAGATGGCGGAGATCGGCCGCGCTTTCGTGCGCGATAACCATTCGTCGGCGGCGATTGAAAAGCAGGTCAAGCAGGCGGTTGCGGCGATCCCGCGCACGGATTGAGCCGGTCCGCTATCCAGCCGCCATACTGCGTTTGTTAAGGCCTGCAGCCTATTTTGCCCTCAGCCAGAGCCAGCCGGGAACCGCCATGCTTCGAGCCATTTCATCAGCCCTTGTCATTTACTTGGCCGGTATCCTCGCCGCGCAGGCCGACGGCGATGCAGCACTTGGCAAGAAAGTGTTCTACCGCTGCATGGCCTGCCACGAGGCGGCAAGCGACCGCGACAAGGTCGGCCCGCATCTCCTCGGTATCGTCGGCCGCACCGCCGGCACCGCCCAGAATTTCAACTATTCGCAGGCCATGAAGGACGCCGGCGCGGCCGGCCTCGTCTGGGACGAAGCCAACCTCAAAGCCTATCTTGGCGCTCCCAAGCTGAAAGTACCCGGCAACAGGATGGGCTTCTCCGGCCTGAGCAGCGACGAGGACATCGCCAACGTCATCGCCTATCTGAAGGCCGATCCGAAGCCTTGAACGGGCGCGATGCGTAGCGTGATCTCGCGCTTGCAACTCATTGGGCCCTCTATCGAATTCGGACACCTACACTGTCCGAGATCGACTGCTTCGCAGACGCCAAAGTTCAATGACGGTTGAACAATACTTGGCCGGCTGGTTAATCACGCCATGACCCCGCCTTCATTGCCTTTCAAGACGACCGCGTATGTTTTTGTTTTCGGGGCGGGTCTTGTCTTGCGTCTTTCAATCCCCTGATACCCCACATATATTCGCCGCTGTTCGCAGCCAGCGACCGGAAGCCGAAGCGGGAGGCCCCTATGGCGACATTGCAGAATTTCGATGCCGAAATTGCCAAGACCAGGCAGGTCGTGCAGGACATGCGCTCCAAGATCGAGCAGTCGGGCACGGTGCTTGATACGCTGGCCACCGCCGACAAGAAGATCGGCGACGCCAATTTCGACATCGAGAATGCCCGCATCGAGGACGTGCTGAAGCAGCAGAAGGTGATGGAAGGCAACATTGCCGACCTGATCATCGGGCTGGAAGACGCCACCAACGTCTTCGGCACCGAATTCGAGAGCATGAAGAACTACACCGGCTGGGAAAGCTTCGTCGGCGTCTTCTCGGCGCAACGCAAGCAGCGCATGCGCACCGACCGCGTCCGCAACATGTCGCTGGCCGGCAATCTGCAGGAGCTTCTGGTCAAGTCCGACACCATCGTCGGCATCCTGAAAGCGCAGAAAGAGGTCCTCGACCAGCGCTACAAGACCTCGGAAAACAGCCTGTCGCAGGTGATCGAGCGCCGCAAGGTCACCATGACCAACCTCGAGGCGGTGCAGAAGCGCATCGAGGAGGTCAATCCGCTGCTGCTCGACATCGAAAACAAGATCGCCGCTTCTACCAGTCAGAAGGAGCGCACGCAGCTTGAGGGCGAGCGCTCGAAACTGGCGACCGAATACAATGAAAAGCAAGCCAAGGAGCAGGAGCTTCTGGCCGAGAGCCAGACGCTGGAACGCTACACCTCGATGTTCCAGACCTTCGTCGATTCGCTCAACAATCAGATCGCAGCGCAGTCGACGCTGATCAACAAGCTGACCATCGATACCGAGCAGCGCATCGTGCTCTACAAGGCACTGGAAGATTCCTTGAAGACCGCCGCCCAGCAGGATGTCGCCCACAAGATCAACACGCTGGGCAGCCAGGTTGACAACACCGCCGAAGAGACCATGGCCGGCATTGGCGCCGCCTCGCAAAAGCACATCGGCGATCTCCTCGAAATGCACGAGAAGAACATGGTCGCCAGCTCCGACATCCAGCGCCGCAAGAAGCTCGCCGACGACGCCTTCGCCCGCCGTTTCGACGACGTGATGAAGAAGCACAATTCGGCCAACTACGTGCAGTCGTAAGGAGCGGCTGCACGCGGGCACACCGGCATGACTCCCGAAAACGAAGCGGCGGCGCGCTATTTTTCCGCCATCACGGCGGCACTCAGCGGCCTCGAAGTGTTCATGCGCGACGACCGCTCGCCGCTTTACCGGCACGGCATCGTCGCCAAGATTGTCGCCGAATACATTGCCCGGCTGGACAAATCGTTTTCCTGCTGGCGCAACCGGCTCGGCTTCATGGACACGTTCCGCATTTCGCGCGCCGACAGCGGCTATCCCGTCTTCCAGAACCTGCTCGAACTGGAAAACGACCGCCGCCAGGCCGAGGCGCGGCTGGCCAACATTCCGCTGGCCGGCGAATTGCGCGAGGAAATGGCCGACTTCATCCTGCGCCACAAGGAATTCCCCGAAGCGCTGCAGAAGTCGATGGCCGAGCGGCTCTATCTCGAGGACGTCAAGAGCGAACAGACTTTTGGCCCGTTCTCGCTGGCGCAGACGGCCAAGGTCTCGGTCAATCCAAAGACCGGGCGCCCCTATTACCTCGTGCACTGGGCGAGCTTCGACGGCAGCGCCAACCTGCCGCTGGTCTACATGGTGACGGTGGAGGATTCCTCCGAAAGCATGATCCGGCAGCTCGTTGACAGCAGCGGCAAGCTCAATGAACGGGTCGACATCCCGCTGCCGGTGGACGGCCTGCTCAACCCCGAACTCGCCCATCGCTTCGACGATTTCACCGAGAAGAATTCCGCCTACACGCTTTCGCCCGCAACGATTGCGGTCAATCTCGACAAGGATTTCGAGCCGCTGCACCCTAAGCAGCTGCGCCGCGTCGTGCTCGGCCCCTTTTATTCCGCAGGCATTACGGACAACAATTCGACCGTGACCGAGGTGCTGGCCAAGGTGCGCAAACCGGAAAATGCCTGGCTGCTCACCTGGACCATCCAGGAGGTCTACTCCAAGGGCGAGAAACCCGGCCGCAAGGGCCTGTTTTCGAGCGAGAAGACCACGCAGGAATTCTTTATCAACACCGACGATCTCGAAGCCGCGCGCCAGGGTGTGTCGAGCTACGAGAACCACGCCCTGATCTCGCACGAAGCCTATCAAGCACTCTACGCCGCCGGCGAAGCTCAAAAGATCTTTTCCGGCTACAAGGTTCACATCCTGTCAAATGGGCAGGTGATTTCAGATGTCTGACCGTCACATCGCGGAGCATCCTTCATGGACACCGGCCTGACCACCATTCCGGAAGCGGCTATCGAAAAGCACCGCGCAACCGCGCAAAGCTTCATCACTCGCGTCGTCGTGCTGGAGGATCCTTCACGCGAATCCGGCACCGCGCTTGCCGGCACCAATCGCCGCTTTGTCTCGACAGTCTCGGTCGGCTCGGTGCGCCGTACCCGCGAGGTCGAGCTTACCAAGACCGTCGCCGCGATCCATCCCGACGACCAGTTGATGAGCATCCCGCAGCACACGCTTTTGTTTCGCGCCCGCCGCGGCCTGGCGATTGCGCTCGCCATTTCCGATGTCTTCGCCGAAGGCTCCGACCTTGAAAGCCTGCAGGCCAAGAACACCCGCGCACCGCTCGAAGGCGATGAAGCCGCGACCTTCAAGAAGCTTCTGTCAGCCTCTGCTTACGTTTCGGCCTTCAGCCTTGCCTCCTATCTGTTCCAGCTGATCGACAGCGATGGCGAGGCGCCCAACGATATCCCCGAACCCGACTTCCTGTTCGACACGCCGCAGGACGCGGTGAAGTCGATCGTGGCTGGGTTGGACAAGGCGATCACCGGGTCGAAGGACGATGGCGACCTGACGACCCGGGCGCGTGCTTTCGCCCGTGTTGCCATTGACGGGCTCTTGGCCCGTAAAGGCCGCTTCGACGGCATCGGCCCGTTCGAGAACGCCCATATCCGCATCGACGCCGACGATTTCACCCTCGACGGCTTCGACGTCGCGCCCGGCAAGCGCTCCAAGCCGCTGGTGATGACCTTCAAGAAGCCGGAAGAGGTCGTCGGCAACCACATTGCCAAATACCAGTCGGTCAAGCTCGCCAAGATGCTGATGGCCTACGATTTCGAGCGCGAGTTGAACCCGTTCGTCGAACTCGGGGGCTTCCTCTTCACCTTCATCGGCGACGGCGCGCCGGGCACCGGCAAGACGACGCTGATCCAGATGATCGCCGGCCTCGTCAACAATTATTGTCAGGTTGCCGGCTATCCCTTCGCCTATGAGAATTTCGGCGTCGACCAGATCTCGTCCTACCAGGGCAAATCTGGCCAGAATTGCCGCCAGTTCATCAACAATGTCTTGAACCCACGCGTCATCGGTTTCGGCACCGTCGACGACATCGACCAGGTGGCGGCCCGCCGCTCCGACGACCGCGCCTCGGCCGGCCAACAGGAAATCACCGGCGTCTTGATGGACGCCTTTGCCGGCGCCGGCACGGTGGTGCGCGGCAATTGCTCGTTCGGCATGTTTTCCAACTATCCCGAAAATGTCGACGATGCGCTGCGCCAGCGCGCCGGGGCCCGCTGGCTGGTCGACGGCCCACAGAGCCGCGACGACTATATCGACATCTTCGTCCTGCTTGCCGGCAAGAACCACAAGATCCCACTCGGCGACCACAAGCTCTACGCCGCGCAGGAGATCCAGCGCGCGGTGACCGAAGCCTATGAGGAGCACGAGAAGCCTCAGGAAGACGGGCTGATGAAGGTCTATGAGCGCTACATGAAGGAGAATGGCGCGCCGAAATCGATGGCCGACATCGGCACTTATCTGCACCTGATCAAGGATGCCGAGCCGCGCTTCACCGGCCGAGCCATCAAGAACGTCACCGACGCCATCAAGATGCGCGCCATGGACATCGAGCTGCCCGACGACTGGTTCGAGAAGCCGGAAGTCTTCATGCACAAGGGCTACGACGAAAAGAAGGCCATGATCGAGGAACTGCGGGGGCCGTTCTCGATGGACATGGTCATGCAGGAGATCAACCGCTACGCCGACTCGGAGTTCCGCTATTCCGACAAATCCGACGACGCCGCGGTGGAGAAGCTGCTGCGCGACGCACGCCTGCGCGAACGGGCGGGGCGCGAGATGGAGGAGATGAAGAAGAAGGGGCTCTGGAATGCGTGAACTTCCTTCGCTGCCCGCGGGTGCTGAAAGGCTTGGCGCTAACGCTGACGCCCCCCTCTCCCCGTCCTTCACGCGGCGAGGGCAAGGGTGAGGGGCGGCGCATGCGTGGACCAGAGATCGCTCCGACCCTACTGGCAGCTATCGAACAGCGCCTCGATCGGGACATCCGGACCAATGATCTTCGATTTATTGACGCCAAAGGCCATGGGGAGACATGTCCTTGAATGCTAGCGCTGCCCCTCACCCTTACCCTCTCCCCGTGAAGAACGGGGAGAGGGAGGCGTCAGCGTTGGCGCTTCGCCACAACAGGCAACGCCGCTCGGAACGTTCTGCATGAGCCACGCCAAAAAACCCGACCTTCTCCGCGACAATGAGCTGATCTACGGCCGCTTGCTCACCGTCGACGAGTCGCACCTCATCCAGCGCTACAACAAGGCGCTTGTTGCCTTCGGCCTCAAGCCCACCAAGCTGAAGAGCTTCCAGATCGACCGCACCGGCTTCTCGCCCGAAGTGGCCGAGGAATGCGGCGATTACGATTATCTCGACCCCAATGAGGTCAACCGCCGCTTCATCATCCTGACGCCTTCGCAGATCGATCTGCCGGTGGTGCACACCGCCTTTTCCAACACCTCGCAGCTGATGTTCGAGTTCATGTCCAAGAACCAGCGCGCCATCGATGCGCTGACCATCAAGGATGTCATCTACGGCGAGATCGAGGATTCCGTTCCCCTGGTCAACGACATCGAGGATCTGCTGTCGATCAGCCAGGTCGAGTTCCGGGTGCTTTCGGCCGAGGACGTGCTGGGCAAGGCCGCCGAACTCGGCAAGCTGGTCGACCGGCTGAAGCAGGAGCCCGATGCCTGGCGCGACAACACCATGCTGAGCCGTATGGTGGAGCTGGCGAAGGTCTGCGGCGATATCCGTGAGAATGCGCTGGTGCCCGACCAGGTGATCTTCCGCCACAACGCCTACTGGACCAGCCATTTCGGCGGCGTCTACGTCTTCGTCGATCCTGATATGACCACCGTCATCGGCGACCCGGCCGCCCCCGGCTTTCGCCGTTCGCGGCCCTGGCAGGTCAGCTATCTCTCGATCAACGATGCCGACAAGGTGTTCAAGTTCCTGGCCAGCACCGGCCGCATCGAATTGCCGCGCGCGTCATGGGTCGAAAGCTCGGGCTATCTCGAGCATCGCGCCGAGATGGTGGTGCGCTCTCTCATCCGCGACACAGAGCCGAACCGCAATTTGACCGAGGTCGACAAGGTCTGGCTGCAGACCTGGATCCATGGCCATGCCGATCTGATCACCAAGGACGGCAATTTCCCCTTTCTCAACGCCGCCAAGCGTGAGATCGCCCAGCTCGGCCATCTCAAGATCGAGGATGTGTTTCCGCAACAGCGCTTCCTGGTCGTGCGTGGCAAGCCCGACCATCCCGACGCCTGGCTGACCAACCAGCTGATCTCGGATTTCGTGCCGCAGGACTTTGTCTCGCGTTACGTCTTCAACAAGCCGGGCTTCTACAAGGACTATGACGGCTACAGCGACGCCTGGCGGTCGCATGTTGTGGACGTTCTGAAAACCACATATTTGAAAGACAAAGTGGCGTTTCGCACGCGCCTTTACGGCCTGACTGACTGAGGGGTGAACGAGAGCCATGCTTGATCCGATCGTGAATTTCTTCACCCGCATCTTCCAATGGATCGGCCGCGGCATCGGCCTCGTCATCGGCGCGATCCTGTGGCCGTTCCTCTGGGCTGGGCGCTGGTATACGCAGCGCGGCTGGATCCTGAAGGCTGTGGTCGGCCTCGCGCTTCTGGTATTGATCGGCCTCTACGCCAATTTCTTCTACGCCACCCAGTGGTGGAACAAGTTCGATCCCAACTACGTCGACAAATACACCTTCGAGAACCGCAACATTTCCGCCGGCGAACAGGTCGCCGCCGGCGCCGGCACCGACACCGCCAAGACCTGCGGCAATTCGGGCATCGCCCAGGTGGCGGCCGACCTGACGGACTTCAACGTCAACCAGAATGCCTGGATCTCGTCGATGATCCTCTACAAACTCGGCCTGTTCGGCATCGACTGGGACAACACGCCGTTCATGGACAACAAGGCCTCGTTCCAGCGCGGCATCAACCAGGCGGTGCGGCGTACCGCCACCGAGCTTGCCGACAATCTCGGCCGTGTTCGCACCACATCGCAGATCGACGGCGACCTGCAGGATGCGCGCGGCAATCTGCAGTTCGACGAGGAGACCTGGTATTTCGGCATCAACCCGTTCGGCCCCAAGACGCCGACGCCGAGCTATTATCGCGATGCCGTCACCAAGCTGCGCTCCTTCAACGCCCGCCTCGGCATCTGCCAGGCGACGTTCGATGCCCGCGCCGACAATCTGAAGCAGTATATCGACCGCATCTCCTCCGACATCGGTTCCACCTCCGCGATCCTCAAGGAGCGCGCCGAAAACCACAACAATGGTTGGTTCGACTTCCGCGCCGATGACCGCTTCTGGTTCGCCTATGGCCAGCTCTATGCCTATTACGGCCTGATGAAAGGCGCCCAGGCCGACTTCGAGGACGTCATCAAGGAAAAGCATCTCGGCAATCTGTGGGACACGATGGATGCGCAATTCGTCTCGGCGCTGCGCATCCAGCCCTTCATCATCGCCAATGGCCGCGAGGATGGCTGGATCATGCCGACGCACCTGACGACGATGGGTTTCTACGTGCTTCGCGTGCGCTCCAACATGGTCGAGATCAGCAACGTCCTGACTCAGTAGCGTCTACAGCTTTCCCGGCGAGCGATGGCGAATTTGCGCCGTCGCCTCTGTCGCATTCCGTGCATTGGGCGGCTGTTTTGAGACGGCGGAACGTCGCGTCCTCTGGCTTCTATACGGCGCGGCAACGGAGCCAGGAAGAACCGGCGACAGGTCGGCCGGCCGCGGAGACACTTTCTTCATAGGAAACATAGTTGCATGCAAGTTGACGCCGCGGGAGCGACAGGGTTAGAACATGCCCGCGCCCGGGTTCAACATGCCTGCGAGTGAGATCAAACCCGTCCCCTCCACCGTCCAATCCGAAGGAAAGCCGTCATGGCCGAAGTGAAGTCCGACATCGAGATCGCGCGCGGCGCCAAGAAAAAGCAAATCCAGGAGATCGGCGCCAAGATCGGCATCCCGACCGAGCACCTTTTGCCCTACGGCCACGACAAGGCGAAGATTTCGGCCGAATTCATCAAATCGGTGAAGGGCAACAAGGACGGCAAGCTGATCCTCGTCACCGCCATCAACCCGACGCCGGCCGGCGAAGGCAAGACGACCACCACCGTCGGCCTTGGTGACGGTCTGAACCGCATCGGCAAGAAGGCGATCGTCTGCATCCGCGAGGCTTCGCTCGGCCCGAATTTCGGCGTCAAGGGCGGTGCTGCCGGCGGCGGCTACGCGCAGGTCGTGCCGATGGAGGACATGAACCTCCACTTCACCGGCGACTTCCACGCCATCACCACGGCGCACAACCTTCTGTCAGCGCTGATCGACAACCACATCTACTGGGGCAATGAGCTCGGCATCGACACCCGCCGCGTCGCCTGGCGCCGCGTCATGGACATGAACGACCGGGCGCTGCGCGAAATCATCTGCTCGCTCGGCGGCGTCGCCAACGGTTATCCGCGCGAGGCCGGCTTCGACATCACCGTCGCCTCGGAAGTCATGGCTATCCTGTGCCTTTCCACCGACCTCAAGGATCTGGAAAAGCGCCTTGGCGACATCATCGTCGCCTACCGCCGCGACAAGACGCCGGTCTATGCCCGCGACCTCAAGGCCGACGGCGCCATGGCGGTGCTGCTGAAGGACGCCATGCAGCCAAACCTGGTGCAGACGCTGGAAAACAACCCGGCCTTCGTCCATGGCGGTCCGTTCGCCAACATCGCCCATGGCTGCAACTCGGTGGTCGCCACCACCACGGCGCTGAAGCTCGCCGACTACGTCGTCACCGAAGCCGGCTTCGGCGCCGACCTCGGAGCCGAAAAATTCTTCGACATCAAGTGCCGCAAGGCGGGTTTGAAGCCGGCGGCTGCCGTCATCGTCGCCACCGTGCGCGCCATGAAGATGAATGGCGGCGTCAAGAAGGAAGACCTCGGCAAGGAAAACATCGAGGCAGTCAAGAAGGGCTGCCTCAATCTGGGCCGCCACATCGAGAATGTGAAACAGTTCGGCGTGCCTGCGATCGTGGCGATCAATCATTTCACCACCGATACCGAGGTGGAAATCCAGGCGATGAAGGATTTCGTCGCCTCGCTCGGCGCCGAGGCGATCCTGTGCAAGCATTGGGCCAATGGCTCTGCCGGCATTGAGGAGTTGGCGCGCAAGGTCGTCGAGATCGCCGAATCCGGCGCCTCGCAGTTCGCGCCGCTCTATCCCGACGCAATGCCGCTGTTCGAGAAGATCAACACCATCGTCCAGCGCATCTATCGCGGCGACGAGGCGATCGCCGACAAGTCGGTGCGCGACCAGCTGCATGCCTGGGAGCAGGCCGGCTACGGGCACCTGCCGGTCTGCATGGCCAAGACCCAATATTCCTTCTCGACCGACCCGAACCTGCGCGGCGCGCCGACCGGGCACACCGTGCCGGTACGCGAGGTCAGGCTTTCGGCGGGCGCCGGCTTCGTCGTCGTCATCTGCGGTGAGGTCATGACCATGCCCGGCCTGCCCAAGGCGCCGTCCTCGGAAAAGATCTTCCTCAACGAGGCCGGCCAGATCGAAGGCCTGTTCTGAAAATTTCGAGATCGTTGCGAGATCCAAGAAGGGCGGCCACTGGCCGCCCTTTTGCTTTTCGGGCGCAGATTGCCTATGCAGCGTTGCGCGCCAGCGCGCGCTGGTTGGACGCATAAGGCGTGTCGCGTTCGGGCAAAGCACCGGTCTTCAGGCAATCGATCCATTCGGCGGTCTTGAGCACGGCCGCAAAGCGCGACTGCAGGATGATGGACACCACGCGGTGGATCTCCTCGGCCGAGGCGTAGCCGGCGCTGTTGGCGTAAGGCAGCGAACCGGTGGCGTCGGACAGGAACTCGACCGCAAAGCCGACATGCGCAGCGTGGATGATGGTCGACAGGTCGCAATTATGCGTCATGTAGCCGATCACCGTTATCGTATCGATGGTATTGGCGCGCAGCCACGCCTCGAGGTCGGTGCCGGCAAAGGCGCTAGGCAGTGACTTCTCGACATAGTGGTCGCGGCTTCGCCGGGCGATCTCGGGATGCAGTTCGCCGCCATGGCTGCCCTTGGCGAAGACTGGCGAGGTCTCGGGCGCCATCTGCTTGACGACCACCACCTTCACGCCGGCCGCAGCGGCGGCATCCATGGCGCGCGCGACATTGACGACGCTGTCGCGGAACGGCGGATACTGGATGGCGAGGTTGCCGCCGTCATAGTCGTTCTGGACATCGATGACGATGAGCGCGCGGCGCGGGGTGTTGGCGGACATGGTGTTTTCCTCTCAGGCTTGAATGGGACGGGCCGAAACTAGCCGGATCGCCCTGTTGCCAAAAGTGTCCCGATTGACATCATTCGAAAGAATTGGGACAATTGTCCCTTCCTTGCTGGATACTTCTCATGACCGATCCGATCATTGCCGTTCTCGCCTTTGACGGCATCAGCCCGTTCCACCTCTCCGTGCCGTGCGTGGTGTTCGGCACCGACCGCACCAAGCTTGGCCTGCCGCGTTTCGACTTTCGCGTCTGCGCACTCGACGATGGAGCGATCCACACCGATGCCGGGCTGACCATCGCGGTGCCGTATGGCCTTTCCGCATTCGACGATGCCGACATCGTCATCATTCCGAGCTGGAAGGATCTCGAGGCCCCACTTCCGCCGCCGCTCCTGGCAGCGCTCACCCACGCGCACGGGCGCGGTGCGGTGATCGTCGGCCTCTGTCTCGGCACCTTCGCCATTGCCGCCGCCGGGCTGCTTGCGGGCCGGCGTGCGACGACACATTGGGCCTCCACCGACCGGCTGCAGACATTATACCCGGACATCGAAGTCGACGCCGACGTGCTCTATGTCGACGACGGCGACATCGTCACCTCGGCCGGCGTCGCCGCCGGGCTCGATTGCTGCCTGCACATTGTGCGCGCCCGCTATGGCGCAGAGGTAGCGCTGCGCCTGGCCAGGCACATCGTGCTGTCGCCGCACCGGCAGGGTGGGCAAGCGCAGTTCATCGAGCGCCCGCTGGCGAAAACCCCAGCCACCGACCGCTTCACCCTGGCGCTCGACACGGTGCGGGCAACGCTCGGACAAACCCACAACCTCGACCGCGTCGCCGAGGCCGCCGGCTTGAGCCGGCGCACGTTCACCCGCCGTTTCCAGAAATCGATGGGCACCAGCTTTGGCGAGTGGCTGGCCGGCCAGCGCATCGAACTGGCGCAACGGCTGCTGGAGGCGACCGAGAAATCGATGGACATGGTGGCTTTCGAGGCCGGCTTCGGCAGCGCCACCTCGCTGCGCCAACATTTTGCCGCACGGCTCAAGACGTCACCGGCCCAATACCGGCGTGAATTCTCGCGGCGAGCCGGTCCGGACGAGCGCATGGCACGCACGGCTTCACGCTGACCGCCCACGAAGTGTCAGCCCCGCTTGACCACCCGCGCCGGATTGCCGACCACTGTGGTGTTGTCAGGCACGTCGCGCGTCACCACCGCGCCGGCGCCGACTATGGCGCCATCGCCGATGCTGATGCCGCCGAGGATGATGGCGCTGCCGCCGATCCAGGCGTCATTGCCAATGGTGACCGGCCGGGCAATCTCCAGTCCCGCCTGACGGCCCGCGGCCTCCTTGTGGTGCTCGGCGCAGTAGATCTGCACATTGGGGCCGAGAAGCGTCCGCCTGCCGATACGCACCGGCGCGGTGTCGAGGATGGTGCAGCCGGCATTGAGGAAGGCGCCGTCGCCGAGATGGATGTTGAAACCGTAGGCGCAGTGGAACGGCGCCTCGATGCGGGAGCCTGCGCCCGCGCTGCCGAGCAGCGCCAATAGCGCCGGGCCGATATTGCCGCGTTGCTGGGGCCGTAGCGTATTATGCTCGAACACCGCATCGCGCGCGATCTCCCGCAGCGCCTCCAGTTCGTCGTCGATGCAGATGTACCATTCGCCTGCAATCATCCTTGTGCGTTCGCTTCCGGCCATCACAGCGACTCCGTCCCTTCGTCATGTTCGACTGGTTACCAAAGTACAATGCTCACTGATGGAAGAAGCACCATCGCCTACTCTCGTCAAACGCAGGACCTATGCTAGCTTGCCCTCGTAGGCCAGTCCCGGGCCTGCTTTCGAGGGGATCGACATGCTCTATTTGCTTGCACTTCTGATCGGCGTGATTGCCGGTCTTCGCGCCATGACCGCGCCGGGCGCGATCGCCTGGGGCGCCTATTTCGGCTGGCTGCCGGTGGCCGGCACCTGGGCAAGTTTTATGGGCCATTGGGCCGCCGTCGGTATCTTCACCATCCTCGCCATCGTCGAACTGGTCACCGACCAGCTGCCCTCGACGCCGAGCCGCAAGGTGCCGCAGCAATTCGGCGCCCGGATCCTGCTTGGCGCCTTCAGCGGCGCGGTGATCGGCGCCACTGCCGGTTCCACCATTGGCGGCCTGATTGCCGGCGCCATCGGTGCTGTCATCGGCACCTATGGCGGCGCCGAAGCGCGCGGCCGGTTGGCCGCCGCCTTCGGCAAGGATTTGCCTGCCGCCCTCATCGAGGACGCGGTGGCGATCATCGGCGGCCTGCTGATCGTGGCGGCGGTGGTATGACTGCCCAAGCCTCAGACGCCAAGACATACGACGCCATCATCATCGGCGCCGGACAGGCCGGCCCTCCTCTCGCCGGCCGGCTGACGTCAGCCGGCATGAGCGTGGCGCTGATCGAGCGCAAGCTGGTCGGCGGCACCTGCGTCAACACCGGCTGCATGCCGACCAAGACCATGGTCGCCAGCGCCTATGCCGCGCATCTGGCGCGGCGTGCCGCGGACTACGGCGTGACGTTCTCAGGCCCTGTCGGCGTGGACTACAAGAGGATCAAGGCGCGCAAGGACAAGGTCACAAACGACTCCCGCAGCAATCTGGAGACGTGGATCGCCGGCATGAAGGGCTGCACGCTTTATCGCGGCCACGCCCGCTTCGAATCCGCCAACACCGTGCGTGTCGGCGGCGACCTTCTGACCGCCGAAAAGATCTTCCTCAACACCGGCGGCCGCGCCTCGGTGCCCGACCTGCCGGGCGTCAACGACGTCGACTACCTCACCAACTCCTCGATGATGGATCTCGATGTTTTGCCGCGCCATCTTATCGTCGTCGGCGGCAGCTACATCTCTCTTGAATTCGCGCAGATGTTTCGCCGCTTCGGCTCTGAAGTCACCGTCATCGAGAAGAGTTCGCGCCTGACCGGCCGCGAGGACGAGGACGTGTCGGCGGCCGTCCTATCGATCCTCGAAAACGAAGCCATAGAAGTCCATGTCGGCGCCGACGACATCCGCTTTGCCAGACAGGGCAAGGAGATCGCCGTGACCTTCTCATCCGGCAAGCCGCCGGCGGTCGGCTCGCATGTGCTTCTGGCACTCGGCCGCACCCCCAACACCGACGATCTCGGCCTCGATAAGGCCGGCGTCGCGGTCGATCTGCGCGGCTTCGTCACCGTCGACGACCAGCTGCGCACCAGCGTGCCCGGCATCTGGGCAATGGGCGACTGCAACGGCAAGGGCGCCTTCACCCACACCTCCTACAACGACTATGAGATCGTCGCCGCCAATCTGCTCGACGACGATCCGCGCAAGGTCAGCGACCGCATCGAGGCCTATGCGCTCTACATCGATCCGCCGCTCGGCCGCTGCGGCATGACCGAGGCGGCGGTGAAGAAATCCGGGCGCAAGGCGCTGGTCGGCCAGCGGCCAATGACCCGCGTCGGCCGCGCCATCGAAAAGGGCGAGACGCAAGGTTTCATGAAGATCCTGGTCGATGCCGACACCAGGCAAATCCTCGGCTGCTCCGTGCTCGGCCCCGGCGGCGACGAGGCGGTGCACTGCGTGCTCGACCTGATGTACGCCAAGGCGCCGGTCGATACGCTGGCGCGCGCCGTGCATATCCACCCCAACGTCTCGGAGCTGTTGCCAACCATCGCCCAGGAGCTGAAGCCGCTCGCCTGACATAGCCCCGCGTCAAGCTCAGCGCTTTCTGCATTGGTGCGTTGCAGCAATGTGCATTGCGCGCGGCAAGGCTTCTCGTTCAGTCTGAATTGAACCGATTCAGTCTGGATTTTCCATGCCTTTGCCGATCCTTGCGCTTGCCATTGCGTCCTTCTGCATCGGCACCACCGAATTCGTCATCATGGGCCTGTTGCCGGAGGTTGCGGCCGATCTCGGCGTGTCGATCCCCTCGGCCGGCCTGCTGGTCACCGGCTATGCGCTGGGCGTCGTCTTCGGCGCACCCATCGTCGCCATGGCCACCGCGCATTTGCCGCGCAAGCCGGTCCTGGTCGCGCTGACGGCGATGTTCGTCGTCGGCAATCTGCTCTGCGCCATCGCGCCCAATTACTGGCTTCTGATGGCCGCGCGCGTCTTCACCGCGTTCGGTCATGGCGCCTTTTTCGGCATTGGTTCCGTCGTTGCCGCCAGCCTGGTGCCGCGCAACAAGCGCGCCAGCGCCATGGCGATGATGTTCGCGGGATTGACGCTCTCCAATATTCTCGGCGTTCCCGCCGGCACGGCGCTTGGCGAAGCCTTCGGCTGGCGCTCCACCTTCTTTGCCGTCGTTGGCATCGGCCTGATCTCTGTTGCGGCCATCGCCTGGCTGGTGCCATCCAATGTCGCCGAACCGAGCGGCGGCGGCCTGCGCAGTGAACTGCGCGTGCTGGGCAAGCTGCAAGTCTGGCTCGCCATGCTGATCGCCTCGCTGGCCTCGGCCAGCCTGTTTGCCGTCTTCACCTACATCAAGCCCTACCTTACCGATGTCTCCGGCCTGTCGACCTCCGCGGTCACCTGGGTCCTGCTACTGTTCGGCGCCGGCATGACCATAGGCAACATCATCGGCGGCCGGCTGGCCGACTGGAAATTGATGCCGACGGTCATCGGCACGCTGCTTTTGATGGCAGTTCTGTTTGTCGGCTTCACGCAGTTCGGCGCTATCGCCAGCGTCGCCATCGGCGTCGTCTTCTTGTGGGGACTGCTGATCTTCGTCGTCGTGCCGCCGCTGCAGATCCGCGTCGTCGAAGCGGCTTCGGAAGGGCCGAACCTCGCCGCCACGCTCAACCAGGGCGCATTCAATATCGGCAATGCCAGCGGCGCCTGGATCGGCGGCGTGGCTCTGTCGGCCGGCGTTTCCTATGCTCATTTGCCGCTGGTCGGCGCGGTGCTGGCCCTGCTGGCGGTCAGCGTAGCCGTTGTCTCGCAGGCGCTCGAAGGATCGGCGCCGATAACGACGGTTCCGGCCGCCGCCGAATAATTCCATTGCGCCCATGGCGGCGCGAACTGGACCAATCGACAGCCCTTCGGCAAAAGTGCATGTGTTCTGCCTCTTATCCTGGAGGCATCCCATGCAGAAATCGATCGAACGCATCGCCGGCGATACCGAAGGCGTTTCCTACGAATTCCCGGTGTTCCGCTTCGCCGGCGCCGACAAGGCAGCACCTTCGGCCTATCTCCAGGCAGCACTCCACGCCGGTGAACTGCCTGGTGTCGTCGCCATCGACGCGCTGATGCCGGCGCTGAACAAGGCCGAAGCCGAAGGCCGCATCAAGGGCAGCATCACGGTCGTGCCCTGGGCCAATCCGATCGGCCGCGCGCAATATCATTTCGGCGAGCACCAGGGCCGCTTTCATCTCGGCACCCGCAACAATTTCAACCGCGGCTTTCCGTTGCTCGCAGCACCGGACGCCAAGCTTTTGCCCGACACCACGCTTGGCACCCCCGACCAGCGATTGAAGACCCGTCTGGTGCAGCTGTCGCTCGGCCACGACATCGTGCTCGACCTGCATTGCGATGACGAGGGCCTTGCCTATCTCTACGTCCACGCCAGCCTGTGGCCGGCGATGGCCGATTGCGCCGCCGCCATGGGTATCGACGCCGTGGTGTTGTGGAGCGAGGACACCGACGGCACCTTCGAGGGCGCCACGATCATGCCCTACCAGAACGTCCCCGCCAACGTGGCGAAGCTCGACCGCCGCGTTGCCACCACGGTAGAATACCGTGGCATGCTGGATGTCGACGGCACGCTGGCAAATTCCGATGCCGCAGGCCTCTACCGGCTGCTGGTGGCGCGCGGCGTCATCGCCGACACCGCCCTTCCCCCGCCCAGCCCGTTCAAGGGCCTCGTCGCGCCGCTCGAAAACATCGACATGATGCCGGCGCCCAGGGCCGGCGCCATCCTCTACGACGTCAAGCCCGGTGACCGCGTCGCGAAGGGCGCGCGCCTCGCCACCATCGTCCACACACCGGGCGAGGCCGGCGGCCGCACCGAGGTGCTGGCACCGCAGGACGGCGTCATCCTGACCCGCCGCTCGCGCCGCATCATCCGCGCCGGCGAGGATCTCTTGAAGCTGGTCGGCGACAAGAAGAGCGCCGACGCGAGGTCAGGCACGCTGGAGGACTGAGCTAACCCGAAATCGCCAGCCGCGCCTTGGCCTCGAGCCATTCGGCCATCTGCCGGTACGGCACCGGGCCGTGGCTGACACGGGCGACACCAAGCTCGGCCAGGCGCTGGCGCGGCGGCACATGCGCCAGCGCGATGATGTTGACCGGCAATGCCGTCGCCTTGCACAGCGCCTCGATCAGACCCTCGTCGCCGAGCCCCGGCGCAAAGAAGCCGCTCGCTCCTGCCTTTTCATAAGCGTGCGCCCGCTCGATGGCCTGGTCGAGCAGCACGCTGTCATGCACATCCGGCTTGGCCTTGAGGAAAATGTCGGTACGGGCGTTGATAAAGGCGGGAATGCCGGAAGCCTTCACCGCCGCCGCTGCCGCCTCGATCCGCTTCACCTGTATGGCGATGTCGTGCAGACCGGCGCCGCCGACGATCTGGTCCTCGAAATTGAAACCGATGGCGCCGGCCTGCAGGGCACGTGTCACCGTCTGGGCGACAGTCACCGGCTCGACGCCGTAGCCGCCTTCGAGGTCCATGGTCACCGGCAGGTCGACTGCCGCCACGATGCGCTTGATGTTGTCCAGCGCCAGCTCCAGCGGAATTTTCTCGCCATCGGCATAACCAAAAGCAGCCGCGACCGGCCAGCTTCCGGTGGCGATCGCCTTGGCGCCCGCCTTCTCGACGATCTTGGCCGAGCCCGGATCCCAGGCATTGTAGAGAACGATCGGGTTGCCCTTGACATGAAGGGCATGGAACGTGCGTGCGCGCTCGATCTGCTCGGTCATTGCTGTCTTCCCGTCTTTCCGATGTTGGACGAACAGTCTAGGCAGGACCCCAAGCCTTGGCGATGTGCCATGGGCTGCAGAAGCGGCGGCCACAAACAGGCCTTTCAAACCTGTTGCGCATCCGGCTTTTCGCCGCTATGGATTTCGCCCATGAACATGCGCTCGATCAAGACCATTTGGTGGTGGGCTCGCTGACAGCGGCCTGTTCGAACGCGTGCGCGTGAAAATAGAGGGTGGCCGCAACGGAATGTCCGGGCGGCCATTTGTTTTTTCAAAGCCATTCCCGGGTCCGTTGCCCCAACAAGCCATATGGAGACGGCAATGACGATGAAGGCTCTGGAAAACGGCGCGGAAAGCTTCGTGACCGCAGGTGGTGTCACCATCACCCGCGAACGCCACGACAAGCCTTACGCCGGTGCGATCGATGCCTATGTCGATGGCTTGAACTCGCGCCGTGGTGCGGTGTTTTCCTCGAATTACGAATATCCGGGCCGCTACACACGCTGGGATACGGCCATCATCGATCCGCCGCTGGTGATTTCCGCGCGTGGCCGCGCCATGCGCATCGAGGCGCTGAATGGCCGTGGCGAAGTGCTGCTGCCGGTGATCGGCAAGACGCTGGCCGGCGTTGCCGAGGTGACGATTGCTGAAACCTCGAAAAAGCTGATCCGCCTCGATGTCGCCAAGCCCGGCCGCGTCTTCACCGAGGAAGAGCGCAGCCGCGTCCCCTCTGTGTTTACTGTGCTGCGCGCCATCACCGCTCTGTTCAAGACCGACGAAGACGCCAATCTCGGCCTTTACGGCGCCTTCGGTTACGACCTCGCCTTCCAGTTCGATCCAGTCGACTACAAGCTTGAGCGCAAACAGAGCCAGCGCGATCTCGTGCTGTTCCTGCCTGACGAGATCCTGGTCGTCGACCATTATTCGACCAAGGCCTGGACCGACCGCTACGATTATTCCGGCGACGGTTTTTCAACCGAGGGGCTGCCGCGCGACGAAATTGCCGAACCGTTCAAGACCGCCGACCGCATCCCGCCGCGCGGCGACCATGAGCCGGGCGAATATGCCAATCTGGTGCGCAAGGCGATGGACAGTTTCAAGCGCGGCGACCTGTTCGAGGTCGTGCCCGGGCAGATGTTCTACGAACGCTGCGAGACGCAGCCTTCCGAAATCTCGCGCAAGCTGAAGTCGATCAACCCGTCGCCCTATTCCTTCTTCATCAATCTCGGCGAAAACGAGTATCTGATCGGCGCCTCGCCCGAAATGTTCGTGCGCGTCAATGGCCGCCGCGTCGAGACCTGCCCGATATCCGGCACCATCAAGCGCGGCGACGACGCCATTTCCGATAGCGAGCAGATCCTGAAGCTGCTCAACTCCAAGAAGGATGAATCCGAGCTGACAATGTGCTCGGACGTCGACCGCAACGACAAGTCCAGGGTCTGCGATCCGGGCTCGGTGCGCGTCATCGGCCGCCGCCAGATCGAAATGTATTCGCGCCTGATCCACACCGTCGATCACATCGAAGGGCGCCTGCGCGAAGGCATGGATGCCTTCGACGCCTTCCTGTCGCATGCCTGGGCGGTCACCGTCACCGGCGCGCCGAAACTGTGGGCCATGCGCTTCATCGAGCAGAACGAAAAGAGCCCGCGAGCCTGGTATGGCGGCGCCATCGGCATGGTCAATTTCAACGGCGACATGAACACCGGCCTGACGCTCCGCACCATCCGCATCAAGGACAGCATCGCCGAGGTGCGAGCCGGCGCCACGTTGCTCTTCGACAGCATCCCCGAGGAAGAAGAAGCCGAAACCGAACTGAAGGCATCCGCCATGCTCTCCGCCATTCGCGACGCCAAATTGGGCAATGCCGCAGGCGCCGAACGCACCACCGCGCGCGTCGGCGACGGCGTCAACATCCTGCTCGTCGACCACGAGGACTCCTTCGTCCACACACTGGCCAACTATTTCCGCCAGACCGGTGCCAATGTCTCGACCGTGCGTTCGCCGGTGCCGGAAGAAGTCTTCGAACGGCTGAAGCCCGATCTCGTCGTGCTGTCACCCGGACCGGGCACGCCGAAGGATTTCGACTGCGCCGCGACCATCAAGAACGCCCGCGCCCGCGACCTGCCGATCTTCGGCGTCTGCCTTGGCCTGCAGGCGCTGGCCGAGGCCTATGGCGGCGAACTCAGGCAGTTGCACGTGCCGATGCACGGCAAGCCGTCGCGCATCCGCGTCTCCAAACCCGGAATCATCTTCTCCGGCCTGCCCAAGGAAGTGACCGTCGGCCGCTACCACTCGATCTTTGCCGATCCGGTGCGGCTGCCCGACGATTTCATCGTCACCGCCGAGACCGAGGATGGCATCATCATGGCCTTCGAACACCGCAAGGAGCCGATCGCCGCCGTCCAGTTCCATCCGGAATCGATTATGACGCTCGGCCACAATGCCGGCATGCGCATCATCGAAAACATCGTTGCGCATCTGCCGCGCAAGGCCAAGGAAAAGGCCGCTTAGAAACGATGGCGGCAACGGACAACATGGCGGCGATCGCAGCGAAAGCAGCGGCCAGGCAAAGGATCGCCAGCCTTGCCTTCTGGTCGATTGTCATCGCCTGCGTGGTGCTCGCGCTCAAGCTTGCCGCATGGTACGTCACCGGCTCCGTTGCGCTCTATTCGGATGCGCTGGAGTCGATCGTCAACGTCATAGCCTCGGCCGCCGCCTATTGGGCGGTCCTGGTCAGCTACAAGCCGGCCGACCAGGACCATCCGTTCGGCCACCACA
The DNA here is from genome assembly GCF_040320605.1 of Mesorhizobium sp. M0659. Lineage (NCBI taxonomy): Bacteria > Pseudomonadati > Pseudomonadota > Alphaproteobacteria > Hyphomicrobiales > Phyllobacteriaceae > Mesorhizobium > Mesorhizobium sp. M0659. The sequence goes on along the minus strand of NZ_JAMYPY010000002.1, from coordinate 381,142 downwards.
AGGCCGAGTATTTTTCGGCGGTACTGGAAGGCGTGCTGATCGTGCTCGCCGCGCTTTTGATCCTCAACGAGGTCTGGCGCTCCTGGCAGACGCCGACCCCGCTCGAACAACCCTGGGAGGGCCTGGCGATCAACGGTGTCGCCACCGTCATCAACGCCTTCTGGGCCTGGACGCTGATCCGCGCCGGGCGCAGCGCAAAATCACCGGCGCTGGTCGCCGACGGCCGGCACATCATGACCGACGTCGTGACCTCGGTCGGCGTCTTCGGCGGCCTCGTCGGCGCTATCCTGACCGGTTGGCAGATCCTTGATCCGGCGCTTGCCGTCATCGTCGCGCTCAATATCCTGTGGCAGGGCTGGCACGTCATCGGCTCTTCGATGAACGGGCTGATGGACCGCGCAGTGGACACGACCGAACACATGCACATTCGCGACATCATCTCGGCCAATTGCAAGGGCGCGCTAGAGGTTCATGACCTCAAGACCCGCATCGCCGGCCGCGCCACCTTCATCGAGTTCCATCTGGTCGTCGACGCCGACATGACGGTCGGCGCCAGCCACGTCATCTGCGACCGCATCGAGGACGCGCTGAAGGCCGAAATCCCCTCGGTGCGCGTCACCATCCATGTCGAACCGGACGACGAGGCGAAGCTGCCGAAAGGCACGACGGCGGTGCCGTTCGCGTAAGGCGAGTTACCACGTTTCGATAGTGAGATCTTTGATCCGCTCGAATTCCCGGATATTGCGGGTTATCAGTGTGAGGTCCCGAGCACGTGCCTGCCCGCCAATCAGCGCATCGTAGGGACCAATCGGGGTTCCCAGTGCCGCAAGCCCAGCACGAATCTCACCGGCATGTCTCGCGTCGTCTCGGTCGAATTCGAGTACCGGGAACTGCAAAGCTTCGATGCGCGCCAGATTTTGGACCTTTCGCTGGCTCTTTTCAGCGCCGTAGTACAGCTCATGCAAAACGACCGCCGAGAGAGCAAAGTCTTGTGGTGCATGCCGTTTGAGCAAAGCCAGCAGGCCCTCGTCGCCCGCGATGATCGCTATGACGGCATTGGTGTCGAGCAGGTAGGTCACTTAAAGAGGTCATCCAAAGCAGGTCGATCCTGACCATCCTGACGCTCCAGCGCTCCCTGGACGAAATCGTCGTCAACAGGTCCGATGACCTGGTCGAGCCATGCCCAATCCTGCGCAAGCGGCTCCAAGATGACAGTTTGCCCATGACGACGGATCGAAACCTCGTCTGCCTCGAACCGAAACTCCTTAGGCAAGCGCACAGCTTGTGACCGGCCTGACCAGAACACCTTTGCCTTGTCCATGTGCTATCCTCAAATGAGATATAGCAAAGATATATACCATGGTAGCGTCATAGACAAGATCGAACTCAACGAGTGCAGGCCGACTGTGGCATAGCCTCCAACCGGTAGACCTTGTCATCGGACTTGGTCTTGCCATCCGCCGAGCACAGATCGACAATCGCCAGGCTGCTATTGGGGTTGGCCAGCATCAGGGTGCCGTTGGCGCCGCGCTTGAGGAAGATTTCCTTTTGCGCGATATCGCAGGAAAAATTGCTCATCCTCGAACTGGCCGCGCAGCGCCATTGATCCGCTTCGCCCTGGCAGGAATAGGTCTGCGTGACCTTCGTCCCGTTCTTCCTGGTGGTCACCGAAACCGCGATGTCTGCGCCGTCGGGCCAATTTGTGACATCGCCGCCTGAGGCGAAGGAGGCAAGCTCGACCGGTCCGCGGAAGACCCGGATCGACTGCGTCAGCTGGTCGGGATGAGAGCTCAGGTGCGCGGCATCGTAATTGCGTCCGAAGCAGAAAGGCTGGTCCGGCTTCAGCCGCTCGCGCAACGGCGCACTCAGCGCCGGATCGATCGGATCGATCTTGGCGAATTCGGCCTTGCAGGTTGCCGACGGCATCGGGTCGAGGCGGAAATTGTCGTCCTCCGAGCCCAGCGCCTGCCGATCATATTCAGCCTCGCCCAGTTCGTCTTCCGATCCGGCGTCGAGATAGAGATCGGACGAAACATCGGTGAGGATCAGGCGGCCTTTGTCATCGAGTTTCAGCGAAGCCATGGTGCGGTCGCAGTCCATGCCGCAGCGGATCGGGCCCGACTTGCCGTCCTCCGACTCGTGATTGCACCAGCCGCCGGCCCATTGCGGCGTCTTGGCGCCACGCACCGTGGTGGTGAGAAAGCCATTGTAGGAGGTGTCCGTATTCGCCGTCGGCTCCTCGTTCGGATGGCTCACCGGATCATGGCCATAGAGGAAGAAAATCCGCGCCACCTTCTGCTTCGGATGCGCCTTGAGATGGGCTGCGTCATAGACACGGCCGAAACATGCATCGGCGCCACTCGCACTGAGTTGGGGCAATTTAAGCGCATCGTCGGCCACGGCCGAACCCGCAAGTGGGCCGAGCAGCATGGCGCCAAATCCGGCGCTGGCAACAACCTTCCACTTCCTGAACGCCATGTGACCCACTCCTCGCATCGACAGGACGTAACGTGAATTTATGCTAGTATCATGGCCGCAGCCACGCAATTTGCGGGGAGCGCCAAGCCGAGAGGATGCCATGCGTCGACGCGACATGTTCCGGGCCAGCCTTGCCGGTGCCGCCGGCCTGTTCGGGCTGAGCCGGGCCGCCGCCGCTGAAGACAGACCGAAGGTCGCCTATCACCTCAGCGACCTCGATAAGGTCAACTTCGTGCTCGGCAACATCAAGAACCACTATGAAGGCACCGGCGGCAATGTCGACATCGTGTTGGTCGTGCATGGTCCAGCCCTCGCCGGCTTCAAGTCGAAAGGCATATCGGCGGCGATCTCGGGACGCTTTGCCGGCCTTGTCCAGCAGGGCCTTGAGCCGCATGCCTGCGGCAACACCATGCAAGGCATGGAGATCACGCTTGCCGACCTGCTCGAGGGCTTCCACGCCGCCGACAAGGGCGGCGTCGTCAAGCTCGCCGAACTGCAGCGCCAGGGCTACGCCTATCTCCGGCCCTGAGCCGCCACGGGCTTGAACGTGAAGGCCATGAGAGCCTACGAAGGGTGGCCAAACAGCCCGAAGGAAAGTGCTCATGACCGCGACCACCCTCGTCATCCCCGATCTTGCCGGCAAGGCGGTGCTGGTCACCGGCGCTTCGACCGGCATCGGTGCCGCCCTTGCACTGGCCTACGCCGCCCAGAAATGCCGGGTCGCCCTGCACTACAATTCGAGCCGGGAGGCCGCAGAAACGCTGGCCAAAAACATCCGCGACAGCGGCGGTGAGGTGTTCCTGACACAGGGCGACTTCTCACAGGCAGCCGATGTCGAGCGGGTAGTCGAGGAGAGCGCCGAAACATTCGGGCGGCTCGACGGGCTGATCAACAATGCCGGCGGCATGCTCGGCCGCGTACCTTATGCGGAGCAGACCGAGGCGCACTACGACGCGGTGATGGACCTCAACGCCCGCTCGGTGCTGACGGCCTCGCGCAAGGCGATGCCATGGCTGAAGAAGCAGGGCGGCTTCATCGTCAACACCTCGTCGATCGCGGCGCGCAATGGCGCTGGCGGCGGCGCCGGGCTGTACGGTTCGGCCAAGGCCTTTGTCTCCAATGTGACGCGCGGCATGGCCAAGGAACTGATCGGCTTCGGCATCCGCGTCAACGCGGTGGCGCCGGGCACCATCGCGACACCCTTCCATGAGCGCTATTCCACCGACGAGCAGATGAAGGGCATGGTCGCCACCATTCCTCAAGGGCGTGCCGGCACGGCCGAAGACTGCGTCGGCGCCTATCTCTTCCTGTCCTCCGATCTCCTGAGTGGTTACATCACCGGCCAGGTGATCGAGGTGAACGGTGGCCAGTTGATGCCGTGAGCCGGCAATTGCATACTGCGTCTCGCAACCATGCATGTCGTGCGCACGTTTGCTGAGGTTGGAAGAAGGGGAGAGGCAATGTACGGATTGATCGGAAAGATGCGGGCGTCGCGCGGCCAGCGCGACGCGATCATGGATGTGCTGCTCGCCTCGACCGGCGCCATGCCGGGTTGCCTGAGTTATGTCATCGCCCGCGACCCGGCCGATGCCGACGCGATCTGGGTGACCGAAGTGTGGACCGACGCCGCAAGCCACAAGGCTTCGCTGCAGCTGCCGGAGGTCCAGGCAGCGATCGCCAAGGCCCGGCCGATCATCGCCGGCTTCGAATTCCAGGTCGAGACCCATCCGGCCGGCGGTTTCGGCCTGCCCGCCATCAAGAACGAGTGACATCCCAACGCGGGGTCGGGGTCGTGAATTTCGTCCGAGACAGCGTTCGCATTTTTCTCTTCCAGGTCTAAGACCCAAACATGGACTCTTCGCCAGACCAACCGGCCGTCGAACGCATGGCGCGCATGCGTCCGGTTCGGCAGTGGGTGGTGCTGCTGATCGTCTCGCTGCTGTTCGCCGGCGCGCTGGAATACGCCGCACTGCCGGCGGCGCTGCTGATCGGCCCGATGCTGGCGGCGATCCTTGCCGGCACCAATGGCGCCACGGTGCGCGTGCCGCGGCCGCTGTTCGCCGCCGCCCAGGCCTTGGTCGGCTGTCTGGTCGCGGCGTCGATCTCCACCGACATTTTTTCGGTGTTCTACAAGGAATGGCCGCTGGTCCTTGTCGTGGTGCTGGCGACCCTTGCGGCGTCCAGCCTGCTTGGCTGGTTGATCAGCCGCTGGCGCATCCTGCCCGGCACCACCGCGGTCTGGGGCTCGTCGCCGGGTGCTGCCACTGCCATGGTGCTGATGGCCGGTGCCTTCGGCGCCGATCAGCGCCTCGTCGCCTTCATGCAGTATCTGCGCGTCATCTTCGTCTCGATGACGGCAGCACTCGTCGCCAAGATGTGGGTCGACACTTCGGGCATCGAGGTACCAGCCATCGTCTGGTTCCCGCCGATCGAACCGGCAGCCTTTGCCGCCACGCTCGGCGTGGCGCTGGTCGGCGGCCTGCTCGGCCGGTTGTGCCGGCTGCCGTCACCCTTCTTCCTCGGCACCTTCATCATCGGCACCATCGTCCATCTCGGCTTCGGCGTGGCGATGCAATTGCCGCCATGGCTGCTGGCGCTCTCCTATGCGATGGTCGGCTGGTCGATAGGGCTGAATTTTACCCGGGCGATCCTGCGTCATGCGACACGGGCGCTGCCGCAGATCGTCGGCTCTATCGTCGTGCTGATCGCCTTTTGCGGCGGGCTAGCCTGGCTGATCAGCCACGTCCTTGGTATCGATCCGCTGACCGCCTATCTCGCGACCAGCCCCGGCGGCATGGACAGCGTCGCCATCATTGCCGCCGCCGCCCAGAACGTCGACATATCCTTCGTCATGGCCTTGCAGTCGGCCCGCTTCCTGGTCGTGCTCATCGCCGGGCCGAGCATAGCGCGGCTGATGGCGAGAGCCGTCAGGGACTGAGATTCAAATATCCAGGGAAGAGGAAAAGTGCCCATGAAACGTCGTGTGAATGCCGTCGATCTCTCAGGCCGGGTCGCCGTGGTGACCGGCGGCGCGCAAGGCATCGGCCTTGCTGTCGCCCGGCGACTGCTGTCATCGGGCGCCAGCGTCGCCATCTGGGATGTGGACGAGACCGCCATGGCGAAGGCCGTTTCCGAACTCGCCCCGCTCGGCCGGGTCGAGGGTTTGCTGTGCGATCAATCGCTGATGGAGGCCGTCGACAGCGCCGCGACCGAAACCGAGCGCTCGCTTGGTCCGGTCGATCTGCTGGTAAACAATGCCGGCATCGCCGGACCGGCAGCGACGGTGGCGGATTATGATCCTGCCGCCTGGCGCCAGATAATCGACATCGACCTCAACGGCGTCTTCTACTGCTGCAAGCGCCTGGTGCCCGGCATGATCGCGCGCAGCTACGGCCGCATCGTCAACATCGCCTCGGTCGCAGGCAAGGAAGGCAATCCGAATGCCGCCGCCTATTCCGCCGCCAAGGCCGGCGTGCTCGCGCTGACAAAATCGCTCGGTAAGGAACTGGCCGGCCACGACATCGCCGTCAACGCGCTGACCCCATCGCCCGCCCGCACCCGCATCCTCGAACAGCTCACTGAGGCCCAGGTCGCCTACATGCTGGGCAAGGTGCCGCGAGGCCGGTTCGTCGAAGTCGAAGAGGCGGCTGCGATGATCGCCTTCATGCTATCGGACGAAAATTCCTTCACCACCGGCGCGACCTTCGACCTGTCCGGCGGCCGCGCCACCTACTGAGAAGCAGAGCTATTCCTCGCTGTCTTCGTTATCGCCGTCGGCCGCGAAGGACTAATTCAAGAGCCGCTCAGCGTCGCGGCAAGCCGGTCGGGAAGGAAATCGACGAAGGCGCGAACCTTCGGCGACAAATGACGATTGGACGGCCACAACAACCGGAACTGGCCGCGGCCGTCGACATGGTCGTCCAGCACCGTGCGTAGCTGGCCGTCACGCAGCGCCTCGCGGACCAGGAAATCGGGCATCGAGCTGATGCCGAGCCCGGCCATCGTGGCGCCCTTCAGCGCCTCCGTGTTGTTGCAGGTCAGCATCGAGCGGACCTGCGGCTCGGCGCTGCCGCCGATGAACGGCCAGCCTTGCAGCTTGCCGCTGTTGGGAAAGCGGAAGCGGATGCCGTAATGGTTCACGAGATCGTCCGGGCGGCTCGGGTTGCCGTGCTGCTCGATATAGGAGGGTGCCGCACACAACAGCAGCCGGAAGGGTGCAAGCGGCCGCGCCACCAGGCGCGAATCCGGCAGGTCGCCGCTGCGGATCGCGATGTCGACGCCTTCGTCGATGAGGTCGACGATGCGGTCGTTAAAGTCGATGTCGAGTTCGATTTCGGGATAGCGCGCCATGAACTCGGACAGCACCGGGAACAGCAAATGATAGGTCACGATCGGCGTCGAAACGCGCAGCCGCCCATGCGGTGTTTCGCGGCTCCGCGACAGCATCGCCTCGGCATCGTCGATGTCGTCGAGGATGCGCCGCACCCGCTCGTTGAACAGCTTGCCCTCTTCGGTCAGGCCGATGCGGCGCGTGCTGCGCTGAAGCAACCTTACGCCGAGATCCTGCTCGAGTCTGGCGACGCTCTTGCCGACGGCCGATGCCGAGATGCCGAGCGTGCGGCCCGCAGCGATGAAGCTGCCGAACTCAGCCGTGCGGGCAAAGGCCAGGAGCCCATTGAGGCGTTCCATCGCATCTCTCCATTCGAGCGTTTCAGTCCGGTATATCTGGAGATTTAACACTATTTTTCTCGAAGTGTCGCGAGCCTATCTTCCCGTTACGACCGGCGCAGCAAGCTTGCGGCAGGCCGGCGGATCCTGGTTCAGATAGGAAATCCATGACCTCGAAGACCACAAACGGCGCGGTCGCGCCATGGCTTGTCCTGTTGTCGGTATGCCTTGCCGCCATGACAATGCCCTTGACCTTCACCGGCCCGGCCGTCGCGCTTTCCCGCATTGCGGCCGACCTCGGCGGCAGCCCGATCGCGCTCAACTGGGTGACCAACGCCTTCATGCTGACCTTCGCCGCCACCTTGATGACATCAGGCGCGCTGGCCGACAATCATGGCCGCAAGCGGCTCTTCCTTGTTGGCCTCGCCACCTATGTGCTGGCATCGCTGGGATCGATGTTTGCCCCTGATATCGTCTGGTTCGATGTGCTCAGGGCTGCGCAAGGGCTCGGCAGTGCCGCCGCCTTTGCCGGCGGCGCCTCCGCTCTTGCCCAGGAATTCGATGGGCCATTGCGGCTGCGCGCCTTCTCCTTCCTCGGCACCAGTTTCGGCATCGGCCTCGCTTTTGGGCCGATCGCGTCGGGCCTGCTCATAGATGCTTTCGGCTGGCGATCGATCTTCGTCTTGGTGGCAGTGCTCGCGATTGCAGCCGCTTTGCTCGGCCTGCGCACCATCAGGGAATCGCGCGATCCGGATGCGACCGGCCTCGACTGGGCGGGAGCCGGCACCTTTACGATCGCGCTGGCATCGCTGACCTACGGCGTGCTGCAAGCGCCGCAGAGCGGCTGGACCGATCCCCTGGTGATCGGGCTTCTCGTGGCGGCCGCCCTTTGCTTTGCCGCTTTCGTCGTCGTCGAGCGGCGCGTGCGCCGGCCGATGCTCGATCTCTCGCTGTTCCGCTTTCCCCGCTTCGTCGGCGTCCAGTTCCTGGCGGCCGCTCCCGCCTATGGCTTCGTCGTCCTGCTGGTGCTGTTGCCTATCCGCTTCATCGGCATCGAGGGGATGAGCGAGATCAAGGCGGGGCAGTTGATGATCTGCCTGTCGGGACCGCTGTTGATCCTGCCACTGCTCGCCGGCCAGGTAGCGCGCTGGATCGCTCCGGCAACGATCTGCGGTGTCGGCCTGCTTGTGGCCGCCGGCGGCCTTGTCTGGCTGAGCCTGACACCGCCTGTCGTCGCAGCGCTGGTGGCGCCGCTGATCCTCATCGGCGTCGGCATCGCCTTGCCCTGGGGGCTGATGGACGGACTTGCCGTCGGCGTCGTGCCGAAAGAGCGTGCCGGCATGGCGGTCGGCATCTTCAACACCACCCGCGTCGCTTGCGAAGGCGTGGCGCTGGCGATCGTCATGGCAGTCCTGTCGGGTTTCACGGCAGCCCAACTGGCGGCTCAGGGAACGGCGTCTTCCCTGGATGCAACCGCCGCCGCGCAGCTGCTGGTGACCGGCAACATCGGCGAAGCGGCAGCCCGCTTGGCGGGTGCCGGAGCCACGGTCCTGGTCCAGGCCTATGAGACCGCGTTCGACAGGCTGCTGATCGTGCTGGCGGCAATCACCATCGTCACCGCCGTTGTCGTCTTCCTCGGCTTGCGCCGTGGCTCGGCGGTGGAACACGAGCCCATTGCTCTGCCGGTTTGCCAGGAAGGGTAGCTGAGCCGCGTCAGGAGATGACGAGGCTCGCTATGCGGTGGCCGTCCAGCACGAAGGTCATGTCACCCTGGCCGTTGAAGCCATTGCCTTTCACGGCAATGCGGACGCGGTAGCTGCCCTCGACCTCGGCGATGCGGACAATGCGAAGATTGGACTTCACGCCGATATTGTCCGACTGGTTCCAGCGCGCGATCTGCTGGCGGCCTTGGAAGGACCGCCCCCAGTCGGTCAGGGACGCGTCGGCTGTGAACGTGTGGAGAACGGCTTCGCTATCACCCGCATTGGTGGCCTCGATAAAGCGGCGGATAGGTTCGGGTGTGGTCATCAATCGAGCCGGTGCATCAGATCATCATCCAGCCAGCGGCCGAAGAAATAGACCAGCTGCTTGTGCCACCATGGCCAGTCATGACTGACATCGCCGCCCCAATAGTCGACCCAGGCGGGAATGGATTTGTCGCGCAGGATCTGTTCCAGCCTGCGGGTCTCGACCAGCATCCGCTCTTCCCAGGCGCCCTGCCCGCAGCAGAAGATCATCCTCAGCGACTTCAGCCGGGCAAGCAGTTTTGGGTCTACGATGCCGGGCAGATACTCGAGCGGCGAATTGTAGAAAATGTCGCCTTCCAGCACCTTGCCGAAGAAGTCGCCCGCCGAATAGACGCCCGACAGCGCGATGACGCCGCTGGCGAGTTCGGGAAAGCGAAAGACGAAGTTCGAGGAATGATAACCGCCCATCGAACAGCCGGTGAACAGCGGCTTTAATTTGCGCCCGCCATTGGCTTGCTCGGCGGTCGCCAGAAACTCCGGCAGCGCCTCCTCGCGCACATATCGGAAATAAGCCTCGTGGCGACCGATACGGTGGGCGGCGCCGGCATGCTTGTTGAAGAACGATTCCGAATCGACGCCGTCGACCGCAAACAGCTGGATGCGGCCGGTATCGATGAATTCGGCCAGCGCTCCAACCCCGCCGGAATCCTCGAACTGGTAGAACCGCCCCTGCGACGTCGGGAACACCACCACCGGCCGGCCGGCATGGCCGTAGCGCTTGTATTCCATGTCGCGGCCGAGATTGCGGGCGAAATGCTTGTGATAGGAGATGTCCATCGCGTTCAAGCCTTTTCCGCGTGGATGTAGGCGACGGCCGCGCGCAGCTCTCTCTCGTCCTTCGAGCGCATCTGGTAGGCGTAATTTCCCATGGCGCGGCTGAAAACCTCTTCAATTGGCTGATGATGGACGATCTTGTCGCGATGCGCGGCTATCACGTCCTCATGGCTGTGCAAATAGTGGAGGTGCTGCTTGCGGCTGGCATAAGCGGTGAAATACTTGCCCTCATAAGGACCACCGGTGGCATCCTTGACCACCATGTCCGCCCAGGCCGCGTAGACGTCGATGTCGAACGTGTAGTTGATCGCATCGGTCATCCAGGCGCCGGGCGGCCGCATGTTGACCTCAAGCGCGATGACGCGGTCGTCCTTGGTTTCGAACAGCTCGATGTGGAAGAAGCGCTCGCGCACGTCGAACGCCTTGAGGATTTTGCGGCCGGCCTCTTCGATCGCCGGTCGGACCTTGGGAAAGCAGGTGTAGCTCATGTGGCGATCCTTGTTGACCACTTCCATGATGCTCTGGTCGTAGCGGTGGCTGGCCGCCAGCACCACCTCGCCGTCACGGTTGACCAGCCCATCGAAGGTCACCACCAGCCCCTCGATGAACTGCTCCATGACGAAGGTCACGTCCTCGGGCTTGTCTCTGAAAAACTGGTCAAGCTCCCTGGCGTTGGAAATCTTGAAGGTGTTCGAGGCGCCGGACCCGGAATCGGGCTTCACCACCACGGGATAGCCGACGCGGCGGATGAAGGTCATGGCGCCGGCCCGGTCGGAGCATTTGCGCTGGGCGATGGTGTCGACGCCGCTCTTGCGGAAGAATGCACGCATGCGGCTCTTGCGCTTCAAATTCTTCACGAAATCGAGCTTGGTGCCGTAGATGTTGAAGTCGGTGCGGATGTTGGCTTCCAGCTCCAGCCAATGCTCGTTGAGTGACTCGAAGCGCTCGATGCGGCCCCATTTGTGGATGAAATGACCCATCGCCCGGAACACCGGATCGTAGTCCTCCATGTCGGCGATGCGGTAATATTCCGACAGGGCCGCCTTCAGCTTGCCGTCCAGCGCATCGAAGGGCGCATCGCCAATGCCCAGCACCGTGGCGCCGGCCTTCTTCAGCCGGTCGCAGAAATCGGCGCCGTTGGCGGGAAAATGCGGCGAGAAGAAAACGAAATTCATGAATGACCCCTCCCGACGGCGAAGCATTGCGACCACGGCCTCATGCAAGTTTGGCGCATTTGCCACGCATGGGGAAGAGTGCTCGGGAAGGCTGGAAATGGCCCCACTTGCCTGTCCATGGTCGCTCCTGTATGAAACCGGCCATGAACACGCGCGTCTCCTCCGTCGCTTCCCGTCCGACCGGCTTTGCCGGCGAGACCGTGCGCGCGCTGGCATCGACCCTGCTTCTTCTCGGCCTTATCGGCGATCGCCGGGTTCGCTGAAGGAGCGCCCGGCGGTCGAACCGCCGCTTACGCGCACGCTCCTTGGCCAGTTCAAATTGGCACTTCACATCAAGCGAACGAAAATCTGGTAAGGCGCTGCTCGCCACCAATCCGTCTGAAGACCGATCCGCGAGCCGCCGGGAGAACAAGACGATGAACGCACGAGAAGAGATCCGATCCGGCGAAGCCGAAAGCGTAAAACACGCGGCCGGCCACATGCCGGACGCAGCCCGCAAGTACCAGCCCTATCCGACCGTCGGCCTCACCGACCGCACCTGGCCCAACAAGGTCATCGACAAGGCGCCGATCTGGTGTTCGGTCGATTTGCGTGACGGCAACCAGGCGCTGATCGATCCGATGGGCCATGAGCGCAAGGCGCGCATGTTCGCCCTGCTGCTCGACATGGGTTTCAAGGAGATCGAGATAGGTTTCCCCTCGGCCTCGCAGACCGATTTCGATTTCGCCCGCTGGTGCATCGAGGAAGGCAATGTGCCGGCTGATGTTTCGCTACAGGTGCTGGTGCAGTGCCGTCCCGAACTCATCACCCGCACCTTCGAATCTCTGAAGGGCGCCACCAACCCGATCGTGCATTTCTACAATTCGACCAGCGAGTTGCAGCGTCGCGTCGTCTTCGAGAAGGATGTCGGCGGTATCAAGCGCATCGCCACCGACGCGGCCAAGATGATCACCGACATGGCGGCCAAGGCCGGCGGCGGTTATCGCTTCGAATATTCGCCCGAAAGCTTTACCGGCACCGAGCTCGAAGTCGCGCTGGAGATATGCAACGCCGTCACCGAGATCGTGAAGCCGACAGCCGACAACAGACTGATCATCAACCTGCCGTCGACGGTCGAGATGTCGACGCCCAACATCTATGCCGACCGGATCGAATGGATGTGCCGCAACCTGGACGACCGCGAGAACCTGCTGATCTCGCTGCACCCCCACAACGATCGCGGCACCGGCATCGCCACCACCGAGCTCGGCCTGATGGCGGGTGCGGACCGCGTCGAAGGCACGCTGTTCGGCAATGGCGAGCGCACCGGAAATGTCGACATCGTGACGCTGGCGCTCAACATGTACACGCAAGGCGTCGATCCCCATCTGGATTGCTCCGACATCAACCGGATGAAGGACGTCTACGAATATTCCAACCAGCTGAAGATCTCCGAGCGCCATCCCTATGTCGGCGAACTCGTCTACACCGCCTTTTCCGGCTCGCACCAGGACGCCATCAACAAGGGCATGAAGGCCTTGAAGAAGGCCAACACGCCGGTCTGGGAAGTGCCCTATCTGCCGATCGATCCGGCAGATGTCGGACGCAGCTACGAGGCGATCATCCGCATCAACTCGCAGTCGGGCAAAGGCGGCATCGCCTATGTACTGCAGGCCGATTACGGCCTCAATCTGCCGCGCAACCTGCAGATCGAGTTCAGCCAGGAGATCCAGGCGATCACCGACGCCGAAGGCAAGGAAGTGCCGGCAAAACGCATCCATGACCGCTTTATTGAAACCTATGTCGACCAGCCCGGCGCACGACTGAAGTTCCTCGACCATCACACCTATCCCGATACCGAGAAAAAGGGCCGGCGCGTGGTCGAGGCGGTGATCCTCGACAACGGCAAGGAGACGACAATCGCCGGCTCCGGCACCGGCCCGATCGACGGCTTCGTCGATGCGCTGTCGCGTCATGTTGGCGTCGACATGTCGGTGCTTGATTATTCCGAACATTCGCTCCAGCGCGGCTCGAACGCCTCGGCGATTTCCTATGTCGAGATGGAATATCCCGGCGGCAAGCTGTTCGGCGCCGGCATCAACACCAACATCGTCGCCGCCTCGCTGGAAGCCGTTGTTTCGGCCGCCAACCGGATAATCGGCCGCAAGGCCGGCTGATATTTTCCCGGGCGCCGAATGTCCGCGGCGCCCGGAAATCCCCCATTTGCCGAGGGAAATTCCGGTCTTTTGTGTCAAACACCGGCAACTATCCGGTGTGTTACGCGATCGCATAACATAAGCATGCTTGTATGGAAGTGCAGGCTCTATATGATTGCGCCTCAACCTGTGCCGACTTCGAGAGGATCGACACTTGCAGCATGCCACGCCTGCCGCCCCCGCAGTGCGCGAGACACTGGAGCGACTGCTCGCCAGCGAAACGTTCGGACGTTCCGAGCGCGCGCGCAAGTTGCTGCGCTATCTTGTTGAGCGCGAGCAGGCCGGCGAAGCCGACAGGCTCAAGGGTTTCTCCATCGCCATGGACGTCTTCGGCAAGGACGGCGATTTCGATTCGTCGACCGACGCCGTTGTCCGGGTGCAGGCAGGCCGGCTGCGCGAACTTCTCCAGCATTATTTCGCCAATGAAGGCATAGCCGAACCGGTTCGCATTGCCATTCCGCGCGGCGGCTACGTGCCGTCCTATGAGCTCAACGCCATACGCCTGCCGGTTGGGCAGGAGCCGCTTGCGGCGGCGGTAGCCGCCTTGCCCGGATCGCCCGACCAGGCGGCTCTTGACGCCGTTCCCGCTGCCGCGACAGCTTCGGGGGTTACAGAACCTGGGCCTTCGCTGGCGCGCCATCTCCAGTTCTTCTGGGTCGCCATGACGCTGGTCATTCTCATGCTGGGCGTGCTCATCCTGCGCCAGGGCAGCGGCGCATTGCTTGCCAGCAGCGATCCTACCGCGGTGGTCGAGACCGCGGGCGTAACGAGCAGCATCGCATCGCCGTCGATGGAGGCCCTGCCCCTCGTCTACATCGCGGTGAAGGCCACCGGCCCCGAGGCCGGCCGCGTCGCCGCTTCGCTGCGCGCCGGCCTTGCCGGTTTCGACACGATCGACTTCATCGGCCGCGACGCCGACAGCAAGCGCGATCCGAGCACCGACCCGACCAGCTTCGTTTTCGATGTCCTGCCGGGACCAATGGCAGGTGACGTGACGCTCGAACTGCAGAGCGTGGCGACCGGCCGCGTGCTTTTGTCCCGCAGTCTGACGGCCGCCGACAGCGCACCTGGCACCGTCGAGGATCGTATCGCCGCCATCCTCAGCTCGACCGTTCCCGCCTCCGGCCCGCTCTACAGCTACATCGAACAGAACGGCATTCAGACCGGGCTGACGAGCTGCCTGATCCTCAACGACAGATACTATCTCGACCAGAGCACCAGGACGCACGAGGCCGCCTATCGCTGCCTGGACAACCTCGCCGGCCAGGGTGCGAAATCGTCGTTGGTCTATTCGGAACTGGCCTCCCTGACCCTTGAGGCCGCCACCGATCATTACGCCTATCCGCCTGGCGCGACGGTCGAACAAGCAATGTCTTTCGCCCATCGCGCCATCCAGATGGGACCGACCAGCCCCTATGCGCACCGCGCCTATGGCTACCTCAATTCGCGCCTCGGCAACACCGAGGAATCGATCCGCTGGATGCGCAAGGCCTATGAGCTCAACCCCTACGACCTCGGCATGGCTGCCGCTTACGGCTATGGCCTGATCTTTGCCGGCAAATATGCCGAGGGAACACCCATCCTGACCCATGCCGTCGAGACGTTCAGCGGCCATCCGACATGGTGGGATTTTGGGCTTTTCGCCGGGCAATTCATGCTGGGCGACATGAACAAGGCCGCGATAGCCAGCGAGTCGCTGCGCACGACGGCGATGAAATCGCATTATCTGGCGGCGCGGCTGATCGGCGCCAAGGCTGCCGGCCGCGAACAGCTGGCAGCCAAGCTTCTGGATGAGCTGACCACCAAATTCCCGAAATTCGCCGCCGATCCGCGCGCGGCCTTCGCCGAGCGCAAATATCCCGCCGATCTGACCGACCGGCTGGTTGAGGCGCTGCGCGCCGCGGGCCTCGGCAACGCCAGCTAGTCTTTCCGGATCGCGAAAACTTTACTGGCCATCGGTCTGGACTGGGAGCAATCCAGCCTCGATTCGAATTTCCTCTCCAGTCTTGCAATAATCGCACATTTTCATGGTCTCATCCCTCTATGTTGCCGAGCGGGGCGCCGGGCCGAAGACGGTCGTCCTGCTGCATGGCTTCGGTGGTTGCCATGATATCTGGCGCGAGGTGACCGCGTCGCTAGGGCCCGATGTCAGGACCTTGGCCTACGATCTTCCGGGACACGGACTGTCTCTCGAATTTCCTGGCAGCGGCCCGGCCAAAACAGCGGCGCGAGCGGTTCTCGCCGATATCGCCGCACGCGGGATAGCAAGGGTGCATGTCGCCGGTCATTCGATGGGCGGCGCGGTCGCCTCCCTGATGGCGCTTGCCGAGCCTGAAAGGATAGGCTCGCTGACGCTTCTGGCGCCGGGCGGTGTTGGCCCCGAGATCAACGGACCGCTGTTGCGCCGCTACGCCGCGGCCGCCGACAGACGGGAAATCCGCGCCTGCCTTGCCGCCATGTCGGGACCGCGAAGCCCGCCGCCCGAACGCATCGTTGGCGTCCTGGCGGACCTACGCCGTCGCCCCGGCCAGTTGCGCAAGCTGATTGAGATATCGGCCGTCATGACCAGGAACGAGCGGCAGGGGGTCATACCCCGCGAACAGCTGGACACCCTCGACATGCCGGTGATGGTGGTTTGGGGAACGGACGATCCGGTGCTGCCCTTTACCCAGGCTGATTGTCTGCCGGCGCATTTTCATATTCATCACGTGCTCGATGCCGGCCATATGCTGGTCGAGGAAGTGCCTGATGTGGTCGCCCAGGCCGTGCGCCGAAACATGGCACGCCGCGGCAGGCGCCTGCGTCCGACATTCGAGGCCGCGGCGAGCTAACTTACTTGCGCCCCGCATCTCGCCAGTGCATTTTGCCGCCGCCTGTGTTAACTCGCAATTAACCATATCAGCGAGGCGACGCCGATGAAGGACACTGGCGAAAACATCACCCCCATCGACACCTCCCGCAAACTGTCCGACGCCGTTCGCGATGTGAAAAATGCCTTCGCCGATCGCGACGATGTCGTGGTCGACATGCGCGAGGCGCACCGGATGCGGCTTGATCTGCTCGCCGCCGAGCTCGCCCCGGTCTTTGCCGACGTGCCCGCCGACATGGACAATTTCGACTTCGTCGTCTCCTCCGGCCTGCAGCCCCGCCTGTGGATCGACGCCGTCAGCCATGTCGCCATGGGGCGCGACCGCCGCACCTACCGCTTTCTCAGGGATACCCGCATCGGCCGCGTCGTGCTCGCCGAATCGACCGATATGAAACCGGTCGCCGATCAGGTCACGCGCTATGTGGCGGAGCGTATCGTCGAGCGCCAGCGCATGATGGAGGGCGGTGTCGAGCCGGCCGTCGCCGACCTGAAACGCGCCGCCGTGCCGGAAGCTGAGCCGCCCTTGCAAGCAGCCGTGCCCCGCAAGGGCTGGTCGACGTTCCTTTCCGGTCTCGGCTTGGTCGCCGCCGGCGCGCTTGTTGGCCTGGCGGTGGCGGCCGCGCTGTTTTGGGATCGCCTGATGGCGATGAAGATCAGCTTCTGATCAACGATCTGGAGGCCTCGGTGTCTGCGCGCCGAGTTCAATGACCTGCAGGTCCGATGGCGGCAAGGCCGGCCCGGTCAGGCCGCGCCGCGTCAGGCGAATCAGCCAATTGCCCTTCTCCCCGTCAATATCGAGCAGATTGTACTGTGCCGCCGGGTTCTTGCTGCCTGGCGACTGCCCGGCGGCGGCGACGCCGACGACCGGAATCCTGGCGCCGCGCCCGCCGATGAAGAACAGCGACGGCAGATGCGAATGGCCGTGCAGCACGAGTTCGGCGCCATGCCTATGAACGGTCTTGTGGAAGCGGGAGATGCCGAACAGGCGCTTTTGCTGGGCGACGGCGCCGCGCACCGGCGGATGATGGATCATGATCACCCGCAACAGGCCGCGTTTGTTCGTTGCGTCGAGCACTGTCGCCAGCCTTTGCGCCTGACCTTCGAGGAAGAAGCCGTTGGCCATGAACGGCGCCGTGGCGCGCGCCGTCGAAACGCCGATCAGCGCGACATTGCCGCGTACGCGCAGATAGGGAAAAGCGTTGCGGTCGATCGGCGCAGTCACGCCGTCGCCGCTCATCCACGCCGCCCAGGAGCGGCAGACCTTGTCGAAGGCGCCCGGCACATAGGCGTCGTGGTTGCCCGGCACCACCGAGACATCCTCCGGCGAACCCAGCGTCTCAAGCCAGTGCTTGGCCATCTCGATCTCGCCGTCGAGCGCCAGATTGACCAGATCGCCGGTAACGGTGAGGTGGTCGGGTGTGCTCGCCTTCATGTCGGCGACGATGGTGTCGATGACGGCATCGTGCATATGGCGGCGGCGGTTGCGCTGCCAGTTGACGTAGCCGACGACGCGCTTGGACGCGAGTTCGCGATAGGTTACACCGGGAAGCGGCCCCAGATGGACATCGGAAATATGCGCGAGCCTGAACATCCTTCCTTCATAGGCGACGCGCTCCCCGCTTTCCACTCACTGTTTCCTGCCCATCCACGGTTTCGCTAGTCATGGCTATATCGGACCCGGAGCAGGCGTTTCGCCAGACCGGCTGGGCAGGCCTCAGGGCAAGGCTGTTCCATCTCTATTTCCTGCTGCGGCGGCCGATGACGCTGGGCGTGCGCGGCCTGATCCACGATCGCGCCTCGAACACTGTCTTCCTCATCCGCCACACCTATGTCCCCGGCTGGCAATTGCCGGGCGGGGGCGTCGAAGTCGGCGAGACGCTCGGTGAGGCGCTGGTGCGCGAACTGGCCGAGGAAGGCAACATCGCGCTGACAGCCCAGCCGGTGCTGAAATCGATGCATTTCAACCGCCGCTCCAGCCGCCGCGACCATGTCGGCCTCTATCTCATCGAAACCTTCAACCAGACCGCGCCGAAACTGCCGGACCACGAGATCGCCGAAGCAGGCTTCTTTCCGCTCGACCGCTTGCCGCATGGCACGACGCCGGCGACGCTGCGGCGGCTTGCCGAGGTTTTTGAAGGCGAGCCGGTATCGCCGTACTGGTAGGCTGTCAATCCGATGCTCACGCCGCCTGCCTGAACCGCGCCCGGTCGTGCGGCGCGCCATAGTCGAGCCCAGGCCCGACCGGCACGATGCGCGTCGGGTTGATGCTCTCGTGGCTGCCGTAATAGTGCATTTTGATGTGGTGCAGGTTCACCGTGCCGGCGATACCGGGCACCTGGTAGAGGTCGCGCAGATAGTTCGAAAGGTTCGGATAGTCGGCGATGCGGCGCAGATTGCATTTGAAATGGCCGACATAGACCGGGTCGAAACGCACCAGCGTGGTGAACAGCCGCCAATCGGCCTCGGTGACACGCTCGCCAGTGAGATAGCGCTGTTTTGACAGTCGGCCCTCCAGCGTGTCGAGCGCCGCGAACAGCTCGCCGAACGCCTCTTCATAGGCCGCTTGCGTGGTGGCAAAGCCGGCGCGGTAGACGCCGTTGTTGACGGCGGGAAAGACCAGCGCATTGACCTTGTCGATCTCGCCGCGCAGGCCTGGCGGATAGGAATCGAGAGCGGCATCGCCCCACTCGTCGAAGGCCGAATTGAGCATGCGGATGATTTCGGCGGATTCGTTGGAGACGATGGTCTCTTCCTTCTTGTCCCACAGCACCGGCACCGAAACCCGGCCCGAATAGGCTGGATCGGCCTTGGTGTAGATTTGGTGCAGGAAGTCGAGGCCGTAGAGCGTGTCGCCGGTGGCGCCATCCTCGGCCAAAAACGTCCAGCCCTCAGCACCGAGGAAATGATGTACGACTGAAACCGGGATGATGTCTTCTAGCTTCTTCAGCGCGCGAAAGATCAGCGTGCGGTGCGCCCACGGACAGGCGAGCGAGACATAAAGATGGTAGCGTCCGGGCTCGGCCTTGAAGCCGCGCGTACGACCTTGCGCCGGCGCGCCGTCGCGCGTGATCCAGTCACGCCACTGTGTCTCGGCGCGGATGAACCTGCCGCTGCTATCGACATTGGCCGGACGGTCCTGCCATTTGCCTTCGACCAGCAATCCCATACGAAATCTCCTTGCGTGCCTTGGCCAATGTAGTCGCAAGGCGGCAATGTCGAAGCCGTCATCTGCTGAACAGAGCGTCACTCGTATGAAACGCCGGATGAAAACAGCCGATTGCAGCCGCCGGAAATTGATGCTAGCGGACACTCCGCATGTTCGATCTTGGCTTGATCCGGTTTGACCGACGACGAAAGGGCGCCCGCGCTTAGAAAGCGCTGACTGGCGAACGCTGCCGCTTGCAGCAACCTTTCCTCTTTATCGGACCGCGAAGACCATGAGCCTTGCCGACGTGAAATACCTGCCGGAAACTCCGGCGCATGATCCCGAAATCGAAGCCATCAACGACGAAGCCTTTGGCCCCGGCCGTTTCGTGCTGGCCGCCTACAAGATTCGCGAGACCGGCGGCCACGAGCGCTCGCTATCCTTTGTCGCCATGAATGGCGACATCGTCGTTGCTTCGGTGCGCATGACCCGCATCGCCGCCGGCGCCGGACGCGCGCTGATGCTCGGGCCGCTTGCCGTGCGGCCCGCCTTCAAGAATCTCGGTATCGGCCGCCGGCTCGTGGTGATCGCGCTGGAGGCGGCCGCCAAGGCCGGCGCGCCGGCGGTGATCCTTGTCGGCGACGAGCCTTATTACGGCCCGCTCGGCTTCAGAAAGATCCCCCGCGGCCAGATCTCCATGCCGCGCCCGGTCGACCTCGACCGGCTGCTGTCGCACGAGATCGTGCCCGGTGCCGTGGCGCGGCTCTCCGGCGAGGTCGGCCATGCCAGCCTTGCCAGGATCGCGGAGCAGGCACCAGTGATGGCCTGAGCTCCAGGATCGGTCGCGGCACCGGTCGCGATGGATCCCCATTGGTCAGGTTGCACCATGGCGGCGACCTCCGTAGCATGACCCGGAGCAGCACGGAGCATGCAGCATGAACCCGAACGGCCAGATTGCGATCGTAACCGGCGGCGGCTCCGGCCTCGGCGAGGCAACCGCCCGCGCGCTGGCCGACAAGGGCGCGCGCGTCGCCATTTTCGATATCGGCATCGACCGGGCATCGAAGGTGGCGGGCGACATTGGCGGCGCCGCCATCCAGTGCGATGTGAGCAGCGCCGACAGCGGTGCGGCCGCGGTCGCCGAGGTGGAAAAGAGACTTGGGCCAGCGCGCATCCTGGTCAATTGCGCGGGCATTGCCATCGGCGTGAAGACGATCGGCAAGGATGGTCCACATCCGCTCGACCAGTACCGCAAGGTGATCGAGATCAATTTGATCGGCACCTTCAACATGATCCGCCTCGTCGCCGACCGTGCCGCCCAACTCGAACCGCTGCAGGGCGGCGAGCGCGGCGTCATCGTCAACACCGCGTCGGTGGCCGCTTATGATGGCCAGATCGGCCAGGCCGCCTATGCCGCATCCAAGGGCGGCGTCGTCGGCATGACGCTGCCGGTTGCCCGCGACCTGGCGCGCTCCGGCATTCGCGTCTGCACCATCGCGCCCGGCATCTTCAAGACGCCAATGATGGCCGGCATGCCGCAGGAGGTGCAGGATTCGCTCGGCGCGGCCGTGCCCTTCCCGTCCCGCCTCGGCGAGCCGTCCGAATATGCCGCGCTCGCCCTGCATATCGTCGAAAACCAGATGCTGAACGGCGAAACCATCCGCCTCGATGGGGCAATCCGCATGGCGCCGAAATAGACGGCCATGGCGGCCGGCGCAGTGAAGACCGGTCCGCTGGCCGGCCTGAAAGTCATCGAGATGGCTGGGCTCGGCCCGGTGCCTCTGGCCGGGCTGATGCTGTCGGAGATGGGCGCCGAGGTGCTGCGCATCGAGCGCACCGGTTCGGACCAACCCCTGCTGCCGCTCTCCGATGCGTACAATCTCGACCGTCACGGCCGCTCCATCCTGCGCGTCGACCTCAAGCAGGCCAAAGGAACGGAACTGCTGCTGCGCCTTGCCGAAAAGGCCGATCTGTTTGTCGAAGGCTTTCGCCCCGGTGTGATGGAGCGGCTTGGTCTCGGCCCGGATGCTGCATTGGCGCGCAATCCGGCGCTGATTTACGGCCGCATGACCGGCTTCGGCCAGGACGGGCCGCTCGCAGGCCGTGCCGGCCACGACATCACCTACCTCGCCTATTCGGGTGTGTTGCATGCCATCGGCCGGGAGGAAGGTCGGCCGGTGCCGCCGCTGAATCTGATCGCCGACAATGGCGGCGGCGCCATGATGCTGATCGCCGGGGTGCTTGCAGCGCTGTTCGAGCGCTCGCGCTCCGGCAAAGGCCAGGTGATCGACGCGGCGATGGTCGAGGGCGCTTCGATGCTGGCGGCCCCCATACACGCCTTCATGTCGGCAGGTCTGTGGAGCGACCGGCGCGGCGCCAACCTGCTCGATTCCGGTGCGCCCTTCTACGACACCTATGAGACGGCGGACGCACGCCACGTTGCGGTCGGCTGCCTTGAGCCGTGCTTCTTCGCCGCATTCGCAAGGCTGCTGCCGCTCGGCGAGGATTTTGTCCGCGGCCAATACGACAAGGCGTTGTGGCCGGACATGCGCGCGGCCATTGCCGACCGGTTCCGGCAGAAGACACGCGACGGCTGGGACGCGCTGTTTGCCGCAAGCGATGCCTGCGTGGCGCCGGTTCTGTCGCTGGCCGAAGCCAGGGATCATCCGCACAACCGGGCGCGTCACGCATTTGTGAAAGCCGGTGCGCTCGAGCGGCCCGCACCCGCGCCACGCTTCTCGACCTCGCAGCCGGCGCTTGCCGGCATGCCTGAAGATGACGATCAGCGACCTCAGACCGTGCTGGCGCGCTTCGGCTTTTCGACAGCCGAGATCAAAGCGCTTGTCAAAGCCGGCATGATTGGCCAGTAACTGGATTTAGAAAATCAACTTACCTGGTGGGCATTTTGGACCAGCCGAAGAAGGACGTCATTCGCGCGACGGACGCCGAGGCGATCAGGCTGGCCGCAACGCTGATCCGCAGCGCCCGTTTCGGCGCCCTCGCGGTGATCGAGCCTTCGACCGGCGCACCGCTGGCCTCCAGGGTCGGAGTCGCCACCGACATCGATGGCACGCCTCTGATCCTTGTCTCGGCGCTGTCAGCCCATACCGGCGCCATCCTTGCCGAGCCGCGCTGCTCGCTGCTTGTCGGCGAACCCGGCAAGGGCGATCCGCTGGCGCATCCCAGGATAACGCTGGTCTGCCGGGCGCAGCCGCTGGAACGCGGGTCGAGCGCGCATGCCCGCGCCGAGCGGCGCTATCTCAACCGCAATCCCAAGGCAAAGCTCTATGCCGGGCTCGGCGATTTCTCGATCTTTCGCCTCGAGCCGGAGCGCGCCAGCCTGAATGGCGGCTTCGGTAAGGCCTACCTGCTCGACCGTGCCGATCTCATCACCGAGGGGTTGATCGTCGACGAGCTGGCCGCCAGCGAACAATCCGCTCTCGACCACATGAATGCCGACCATCTCGACGCCATCGCCGTCTATGCCCATCATTTCGCCAGGGTTGAAGGTGATGGTTGGACCATGACCGGCTTCGATGCCGATGGCATCGACCTGGCATCGGGCGACACCGTTTGCAGGGTCTATTTTCCACAGCCATTGAAGACCGCGCGCGACCTGCGGCCGGTTCTGGTCGACATGGCCAAAGCCGGTCGTGCGCCAGCTACGCAAGGATAATCGTCATGAATCAAAAGCACGTCTTGAGATTTGGGCGAAATGATCTACGATTCAGGCGACGCTGAATCAGCAGCGTGATCCATAGCTGAATTATAGCAGCCAACGCTATTTGCCCCCATAGCGTTTGGATGAGCAGGAAAACATGGGGCATCGATGGTCTCGACCAAACTAATCGCCAATGCCGAATCGGCGGCGACATTTCTGACCCTTATGGGCAACGAAAAGCGGCTCTTGATCATGAGCTATCTGGCCGACGGTGAAATGTCGGTCGGCGCCATCGCCGAAAAGGTGATGCTCAGCCAGTCCGCTTTGTCGCAACATCTGGCCAAGCTCAGGGCGCTCGATCTTGTCGAGACCCGCCGCGACCGGCAGATGATCTACTATTCCTGCAAGTCCGAAGCGGTGCGCGAACTGTTGCGCATGCTGGACGGCATTTTCGGGATAGGCGACTTGTCCCAGATGGCAACGCGTCTGCGCCGCGCCGGGACTTGACCTGCAGGGCTTGACTGGCGGCTCCGATCGCTCCTTACCTCGCTGACGATTTTTCGCCGGCCGAGGTATTGATGGATCCGATCCAGATCGACGACGCGCGCGATCCGCGGGTCGCCGCCTATCTCGACATCCGCGAGCGCGATCTCACCGGCCGCCATGGCCGGTTCGTTGCCGAAGGCAAGGTGGTGCTGGACGTCCTGCTGTCAGCCGGACGCTTTGCTGCGGAGTCGGTCCTGGTTCTCGAAAACCGCCTGGCCGGGCTCCACGACATACTGCGCAAGGCCCCTGCCGACCTGCCGGTCTACGTTGCGGCAAGCGCCGTCATGGACAGGATCGCCGGCTTCCACATGCATCGCGGTATATTGGCGATCTGCAGCAAGGGCACGCCACAGCCCGCCGAGGCCTTGCTCGACACCTTGCCTGCCGAAGCGTTGATCGTCGTTCTCATCGGCATCGCCAACCATGACAATATCGGATCGATCTTCCGCAATGCCGCCGCCTTCGGCGCCGATGCCGTCTTCGTCGACGCCACCTGTTGCGACCCACTGTATCGCAAGGCGATCCGCGTCTCCGTCGGCGCCGCGTTGAAGGTGCCCTTTGCGTCGTTCGGCGACACTGAAGCTTTCATCGCGAAGCTCGGCGAGTTGGACTTCGGCCAGGTCGCTTTGTCGCCGCGTGGTGAGGCTGACATTCGCGATGCCGCGCGACCGAAACGACTGGCGCTCTATCTCGGCACCGAAGGCGAGGGCCTCCCGGAGAGGCTGCTCACTCGCCTGCGGACGGTGCGGATCGCGATGTCGGAAGGGTTCGACAGCCTGAATGTTGCGGCCGCCTCAGCCATCGCGCTGCATCATTTTTCGCGCTGATAGGGGTAGTCGGGCAATTCCAAGCCGAGGCTCGAAACTCAGCTCGGCGAGTCCGCCTTCTGCAACGCCCGGACGCGATCGGCGAGGCTGGTGGTTCCTGACCGCGTTTCCTGCGGCGCCGCCAGCGCCTTGGCGATCGGTGAATCCGGTCCTTCGAGCTTGGCCGTCAAATGGACGACCTCAGCCGCCAGATTGTTCATCTGTTCGCGCAAGGCAGAACCGGCATCATTGCCATTGCCGGGGCCATTCCGGGGCTTCGCGGATCCAGAACCGCCAAGCTCCGCCTTCATCCGCTTGTTTTCGCGGGCCAGCGTCGTCAGCCTGGCTTCGAGCCGCTCTCGGTCGCCTTCGAGCTTGGCGAGCGTCTTGTCGATGTCCTCGTTCCTGGCGCGGGCACTGTCTTGCGCACCAACCAGGCCAGCAGCCGCGGCGCCTCCCGCAGCCTCGCCCTTCACCCGTTCGCGAAGCCGGGCCAGTTCCTTTTCGCGGCGATCGAGCTTGTCCTCGCGATCGGCAAGCGTGGCGAGCAGACGCTCGAGCTTTCTGTCGAGGTCGGCGGTTCTTTTCTTTTCGGCCTTCAAGGCATCGCGCGTGGCCTTGGCCTCGGTGACGACTTCCTGATGGCGCCTGTCGGCCTCCTTGCGCTGGCCGCGCAGCACTGAAATGTCGTTGGCGAGTTTTTCCAGCTCGGATTCGCGCGCCACCAGTTCGATCTGACGATTGCTGGAGGAGAAGGACGCGTCGTCGTACATATGTTCGAGCTTTTCCAGCTCGAGCGCGCGCTTTTCCATCATGCGCTCTGTTTGTGCAAGCCTGTCAGACAGCTGTTGTATCTGCTGCTCGCGATGCAGGAGCAATTCGTTTTTTTCCCCGAGCTCCGAAAGCGCCTGCTTTTTGTCCTTGCGCTCGACCGCCAGGCCCTTCAGCGCCTCGCGGCCGCGATTGATTTCGACGAGTTGCTCATTCGCCTGCTCACGCAGCGTCTTGATGCTGATTTCGAGCCGGCGCGTCGTCATGGCGAACTCGGCCCGCAAGCTGTCCTTGTCGGCCTGGATCTCGGCCAGCGTTCGCGGCACCGACGCCTCGACACGCTTGCGTGTCAGCACAACCGCCCGCCGCCAGATGGCCGGCGCGACCAGCAGCGCCAGAAAGCCTGCGCACAGAAAGCCGAGGGCGAAGAACAGGATCGACTGAACCAAGGTGACTACCCGTTACGGGCGGGCCGCTATCCGGCAACCGCCACTCTGGACTTTGCCATGTTCGCATGACGCAAATCCAGCGCTGCGGCAAGGGTTTGCCGCAGCTGCATCGGGTCAGAATCTGTTGATCGGGTCGAAGTGTGGTCGGAATCGCTCAGAAAGGATTCCAGGTCGGCCTCTGCGTCAGCTTCAGATAGCCGAGATTGACGCCAAGTCGCGCGCCGACGCCGGTGCGGATCGGCACCAGCAGCACCCTGTTGTTCTGCAGCACGTTGAAGCCGACGCCGGCCACGACATAGGCCGAACCGGCAACGCCGCCGAACCGATTGTAGAGATTGCTGACGTCGTCGAGGTTATAGACGAGCATCATCACCCGCGATCCCTCGCCGCCGAAATCCCAACCGAGCGAAGGCCCTTGCCAGAACACCTTATGGTCGCCGGCATTCTTGGTGTAGAGCGTACCTTCGCCATAGGTCAGGCCCCCGATCAGCGCGCCGGATCCCTCTTCGCCGAGCAGATAGCCATTGGGCAGGCCGTAGGAGGCAAAAATCTTCTCGACGACGGTTGCGAGACCGCCCGACGTCGCGCCGAAGAACTTGTGACCGGAATCGACGATCTCCTGAGCGGTGTATTCCTGTGCCCGCGACGCAGAGGCTGAGAAAGCGAGAGCGCCCATGAGGGCAATCGCCATGAAGAAGACGCGGACAAACGTCCGGTCGTAGAATCGGGAAACCATGCTTCCAATCTCCGTCAGGGAGCACTTTCGCCGACGCCTCGCACCCCGTCCGGCTCTTTAGGCGGCCGTTAAGGATGACTGTTACGGGCAAACTATGCCGTAATCCTTTTTCAACCATTAACCTCCCACATGAACATGGCGGTTCGAAGGCTGTTTCTGACTGTCTGCGCGGGCTCCCATCCTGTGCAAAGATGCCGTTTTTTCTCACGAGAATTGTGGATTGTTGCTGCACGCTCGGGCGCTGTGTATTCAGAATGCCTGGGGGGAGAGAGCGTGATTCGGGTGGTGAGCGTGGCTGTCGGCCGCGCGGCCACCAGGAAGTGAATTTTAGCAGGGATTTTTCGCCGATGGCTGAGCTTTTCTCTCTCTCCGCACCCGATCTCGCAGCCTTGTTGTGCAGCCGAGTCTGCCACGACATCATTTCGCCGGTCGGCGCCATCAACAACGGCCTTGAACTCCTGGACGAGGGCGGCGCCGACGAAGACGCCATGAAACTGATCCGGCAGAGCGCCAGAAACGCTTCGGCCCGCCTGCAATTCGCCCGCATCGCCTTCGGCGCCGCCGGTTCGGCCGGCATGATGATCGACACCGGCGATGCCGAGTCCGTCGCCATCGCCTTCCTGAAGAACGAGAAGCCGGAATTGATCTGGAACGGGGTTCGCGCCCTGCTGCCCAAGAACAAGGTCAAGCTGCTGCTCAATTTGCTGCTCGTCGCCAATGCTGCCATCCCGCGCGGTGGCAGATTGGTGGTCACGCTGGAAAACCTCGACACCGAGCCGCGCTTTGCGCTTGCCGCAAGCGGCCCGATGCTGCGCGTGCCGCCGAAATTCCTCGAGCTCCATTCCGGCAACAAGCCCGAGGAGCCTATCGACGCCCATACCGTCCAGCCCTACTACACGCTGCTGCTGGCGCGTGAGGCCAACATGACGATCTCGATTCATGCGACCGCCGAAGAGATCGTGCTGTCCGCGGCTTGAGCGAAGCCGTTCGGCAGGACGCCGAGCATCAAGAACAATCAAGTATCTTTTCCCGCTGATATTTGCGGCAATTCAGAACAGGCAAGTTTCACCGCCGGCAACGCCCCTGCCGAATGGGGCTGCAAACGACATGTTTGTAAAAACTTTACCTAACGGCTTTTCTGCTTCTTTACCAGATCGGCCTAGTGTGCATCCCGATACCCGGATGCCGCCGGTTCGCCCCATGGCAAAGAGGACCCGGAAATGAAGCGCTGCATGTTTGTCGACGATTCGAGCGTCATCAGAAAGGTTGCAAAACGGATTCTTGGCGGCTCCGACATGGTGGTGATCGAAGCGGCAACTGGACTTGATGCTGTCGAGATGTGCGCTGCCGAGATGCCTGATGTGATTGTCGTCGACGGCGCCCTGCCGGACATGCAAGCGGTCGACGTCATTCGCCAGGTTCGCGCCATGGAGAGCACGATCAAACCGCAGATTCTGATCTCACTGGTCGAGGTCGATGTTGCCTCGATCATGAAGGCAAAGCGCGCCGGTGCCCAGGGTTATCTGTTGAAGCCGTTCAACCGGCCGCAACTGCTCGAACGTTTTCGTACCTTGAAGGTTGCCGCCTGATTCGGCTCGTTTTCGGCCAAAAAGGACAGCAAAAAACCCGGCCTGAGCCGGGTTTTTTGCAATGGTTCATTCGGATGGTGTTCGCTCAGGCGCTGACGCGGATGTCTTCCGGCTCGCGCAGCACATAGCCGCGACCCCAGACCGTCTCGATGTAGTTCTGGCCACCGGATGCTGCGTCGAGCTTCTTGCGCAGCTTGCAAATGAAGACGTCGATGATCTTCAGTTCCGGTTCGTCCATGCCGCCATAAAGGTGGTTGAGGAACATTTCCTTGGTCAGCGTGGTGCCCTTGCGCAGCGAGAGCAACTCCAGCATCTGGTATTCCTTGCCGGTCAGATGCACGCGCTGGCCGCCGACTTCGACGGTCTTGGCGTCGAGATTGACCACCAGGTCGCCGGTGGTGATGACCGACTGGGCATGGCCCTTGGAACGGCGCACGATGGCATGAATGCGGGCGACCAGCTCGTCCTTGTGGAACGGCTTGGTCATATAGTCGTCGGCGCCGAAGCCCAGGCCGCGCACCTTGTCCTCTATGCCGGCCATGCCGGACAGGATCAGGATCGGCGTCTTCACCTTGGACAGGCGAAGTGTCCGCAAGACTTCGTAGCCGGACATATCGGGAAGGTTGAGGTCGAGAAGAATGATATCGTAATCATAAAGTTTACCGAGATCGACACCTTCTTCGCCGAGGTCGGTCGTGTAAACATTAAAACTTTCAGATTTGAGCATCAGCTCGATGCTCTGAGCGGTTGCACTGTCGTCTTCTATCAGCAGAACGCGCATTTCATTCCCCTTTTCTGCCGCCGGACCATGTCACGACCCATCCGGGACCGGAGCAGTGATTGCCTGAACAGAGGCTGCCATCGAATGGTTAACAAAACCTAATTCCGCACCAAGGACGGTACCAGATTTTTTAACCCCTTTCTACACCCTCTTGAATCTAATGATGAATCACAGAACCAAATCGCTAATGCAACACATTAATAAGTCGGACTAAGTGACTCAAGGGACTCGCTGACCGGCTTCCGTATCGGGAGCCGGAATTTTTACCCGGCCTTAAGTCCTCGCCCTTATGATTAACAATGCGCGTAAACGAATGGTTACCGCCGGCAAAAAACTTTAGGGATTTGTTTCCCATAGTTCGGGGAATGCCGGTGGATACGGGTGACGCCAGGCCCTGGCGGGCGGATTGGACGATATGTGCAGGTGTGCGTTTCCGGGAGTACCGAATCATGAAGTCACGTGAAAACCTCGTTCGGCTGAAGCAATTTCAGGTGAATGAGAAGCGGCGGCAGCTGCTGCAGCTCGACATGATGATCGCCGAGTTCGAGCGCATGGCCGTTGAACTGGAGCTTCAGATCACCGCCGAGGAGAAGAAGGCCGGCATCACCGACATCAATCATTTTGCCTATCCGACCTTCGCCAAGGCGGCGCGTCTGCGCCGTGATAACCTCAGAAACTCTCAAAGCGACCTCGCCCAGCAGCGAAGCGCTGCCGAATCATTACTCGGCGAAGCTGAAGCGGAGCTTTCCAAGGCCGAGATGCTGGAATCGCGCGACACCAAGATCCGCGACGCGGAACTCGGCGGTCGCAGCGTCATGATCGGCTGACGGCAGGGTTGTAACCCGACCGGCGCCGCCTGACGCCGCGCTTTGCTTTGCGTGTAGCGCGCCAAAAGGCTCCGGCGCTGCTGACCTGGCCGCAAGGCGGCCGCAGCTTCAGGCCCGTGTCAAATCCCCGTCCTGGTTCGCCGCCGCCCTCGCCCGCGCTTGCTTGATGTCAGGCACATGCTCTTCCGACCAGGAGCGTATCTGGGTGAGCAGCCCCGCCAGGTTCTGGCCAAGTTCGGTCAATTCATATTCGACCCGCGGCGGGATCACTGGAAAGATTTCGCGCCGCACCAGCCCGTCGCGCTCGAGGACGCGCAGGGTCTGCGTCAGCATTTTGGGTGTGATGCCTTCGAGCTTACGCGCCAGTTCCCCATTGCGCATCCGGCCAC
This sequence comes from Mesorhizobium sp. M0659, assembly GCF_040320605.1. Classification (NCBI taxonomy): domain Bacteria; kingdom Pseudomonadati; phylum Pseudomonadota; class Alphaproteobacteria; order Hyphomicrobiales; family Phyllobacteriaceae; genus Mesorhizobium; species Mesorhizobium sp. M0659. The sequence continues at coordinate 351,256 of NZ_JAMYPY010000002.1, read as the reverse complement.
GGCGCAGCGCACAAACCGTCAGATAGACCCATTTGCTGGCCAGCATCTCGAGCACGGCGTGCGAAGGACACGTCCGCTGGAAGGCGTCATAGCAGGAGCCGCAATCATTATCACTATCCATGAGGTGCCTATATATGGAAAAGGTACATACTGGACAAGGGAATGTTACTATCCAAATGATAGTGGCTCAGAAAACCCCAGCAGGAGCCTCCCATGCGTGCCGTTATCCAGAATTCCGTCGGCGGGCCCGACGTCCTCGTCATCGCCGATCGCCCCGCGCCCTCGCCCAAGTCCGGCGAAGTGCTCGTGCGCGTGCATGCTGCCGGCATCAATCCGGTCGATGGCTCGGTGCGCGCCGGCTACTATCCATTGCTGGGCGAACCGCCCTTCACTTTGGGCTGGGATATTTCAGGTACGGTCGAGGCGGTAGGCCCAGGCGTCGATGGCGGCCTCAGGGTCGGTGACGCCGTGTTCGGCATGCCGCGTTTTCCCAAGCAGGCCGCGGCCTATGCGGAGCTCGCTGTGGCCCCGGCCGATGAAATCGCACCGAAGCCGCAAGGCATTGACCACAATCATGCCGGCGCGCTGCCGCTGGCCGGTCTGACCGCCTGGCAAGGCCTTGTCCGCCATGGCGGCCTGAAGCGCGGCCAGCGCGTGTTGATCCATGCTGCGGCCGGCGGCGTCGGGCATCTGGCGGTGCAGATCGCCAAGGCGCACGGCGCTTATGTCATCGCCACCGCCAGCCCGAAGAAACTCGATTTCGTCCGCTCGCTCGGCGCCGATGAAGTGGTCGACTACACCAAGGGAGATTTCGCCGCCGAGGTCAGCGACATCGACCTGGTGCTGGAGCCGATGGGCGGCGACCATGCCGACCAATCGCTGACAGTCCTGAAGGACGGTGGGGTCCTGGTGTCGCTGCTCAATGTCCACGACACCACCCGAGCCAAGGCTGCTGCGCGTGGGATCCGCGTCGAGCGCATGTCCGTCGTGCCCGACCGTGAAGGCCTCGTCGAACTTGGCAAGCTGGTCGATGCGGGAAAGCTTGCGGTCCATGTGGCAAAGAGCTTTCCGCTCGAACAGGCGGGCGCCGCGCACGCTTTTCTCGCCACCAGGCCGATCGGCAAGGTGGTGCTGACGGTCTGAGCAGCAGGCATTACCGACAGGCAAAAGGGCGCGGTTACCGCGCCCTTTTCTATTGTGGTCCTGGCTCTAGTGCCGGTATTGCTGGATGCGCGTCGTGCGCAGCCCGGCAAGGCCGTATTCGTCGATCGACGCTTGCCAGGACAGGAATTCCTCGGTGGTCAGCTTGTAGCGCTGGCATGCCTCGTCGAGGCTCAAAAGCCCGCCGCGGACCGCAGCAACCACTTCCGCCTTGCGCCGGATAACCCAGCGACGTGTATTCGTCGGCGGAAGATCGGCAATCGTAAGAGGGCTGCCGTCAGGCCCAATAACATATTTGACTCGCGGTCTAACAAGATCGGTCATCGTACTCTCTACTAAAAACTCAAAGACCCAATCCCCACCACATTACCGCCACAGCTTTAAAAATTGCCTAAGCGAACCCTAATGAGTAGGTAAGGATCATGAACGCCGCGTTAGTCTTTTCGTCGGCATTTGAGGCAACGGCGGGCAGACGCGCAATTTTCCCGCAAAATCGGCACCGCCGCAAAGCTGGCGCCGCTGGTGTGGTTGACCTATATTCGCGCCACTGCCATTGAAGCGCCGCGCAGAACGAAAGAACCATGAACAGCCTCGACCTTCCCGCCAGCCCGCAAAACACCCGCGTCGTCGTCGCCATGTCGGGCGGTGTCGACTCGTCCGTCGTCGCCGGTCTGCTGAAGCGCGAAGGCTATGATGTCGTCGGCGTCACGCTGCAGCTCTACGATCATGGCGCCGCAACGCACCGGGCCGGGTCGTGCTGCGCCGGCCAGGACATTGACGATGCCCGCCGCGTTTCCGAGACATTGGGCATTCCGCATTACGTGCTCGACTATGAGGAGCGCTTCCGCAAGGCGGTCATCGACCCGTTTGCCGAGAGCTACGTTGCCGGCGAAACGCCCATTCCGTGCGTCTCTTGCAATCAGACGGTGAAGTTCGCCGACCTTTTGGCCACCGCCAAGGACCTTGGCGCCGATGCGCTCGCCACCGGCCATTATATCCGCTCCGGGGCCAATGGCGCCCACCGCGCGCTATTCCGGCCCGTCGATGCCGACCGCGACCAGAGCTATTTCCTGTTTGCCACCACGCAGGCGCAGATCGACTATCTGCGCTTTCCGCTGGGTGGGCTGTCCAAGCCTGCGGTGCGGGCCATCGCCGAAGAAATGGGGCTGACCGTTGCCGCCAAGCAGGACAGTCAGGACATCTGCTTCGTGCCGCAGGGCAAATATTCCGACATCATCGCCAAGCTGAAGCCAGCTGCCGCCAACCCAGGCGACATCGTCCATATCGACGGCCGCGTGCTCGGTCGCCATGACGGCATCCTGCGCTATACGATCGGCCAGCGCCGCGGCATCGGCATCGCCTCGGGCGAGCCGCTTTACGTCGTCCATCTCGACGCCGACCGGGCCCGTGTCATCGTCGGCCCGCGCGAGGCGCTGGAGACCCACAAGATCTATCTGCGCAACATGAACTGGCTGGGCGATCGCGCGCTGTCCGACATTCCGGCCGCCGGCATGGAGCTGTTCGCCAAGGTCCGCTCGACGCGGCCGCCGCGCCCGGCCGTGCTGCATCACCGCGCCGGCAGCACCTTTGTCGAACTGGTCGACGGCGAGTCCGGCATCGCGCCGGGACAGGCCTGCGTGCTCTATTCCGACGACGGCAACGAAGCCCGCGTTTTCGGCGGCGGCTTCATCGAGCGCTCCGAGCGCGGCGCCGAGGCCGAAGCCATGCTCAGCCGGCTCGCAGCCAGGCCGGCGCAGATTCCCGCTGAGTAAACACTACCCTCTCGGAGACAGTTTTAGTTTCGATCTGCCTTAAGAGCAGAGTTTCGAAACGGTCTCAGGACTTTGTGTGCGTGACCGTGCCCGCCGTCAGGATGCGCAGCACCCTGATGGCTTCCTCGCCGCTGGTGCGCGGCTCGGCCCGCGTCTCGATACACTGGATAAAGTGCTCGAGCTCGCGTGTCAGCGGCATGCCCTGGCCGACCGCGACATAGGACGGCTCGTTGGTGGTGAAGGCCCACTGGCCGCTGTCCTGCCACACCGCGTGGCGGTAGACGGCCAGCTTGCGCTCCCATGGCTCGACATCGTCGAACACCGCCATTGCCTTGGTGCCGACCACGGTCAGCCGCCGCTCGCGATAGGGATTGAGCCGCGAGGTGAAGAGATGGCTGCGCAGCCCGTTGGGAAAACGCATGTGCAGATGCGCGAAATCGCTGAGATTGTCGAGGAGTGCCGCCCCCTCGCCCCTGACCTCGATCGGCTCGGTGCCGGTGATGGCCAGGATCATCGACAGATCGTGCGGCGCCAGATCCCACAGTGCGTCGTTCTCGGTGTGGAATTTGCCGAGGCCGAGCCGGTGCGAGTGGATGTAGCGGACCTCGCCGAGCTCGCCATTGTCGATCAGCGCCTTCAGCGTCTCGAAGGCGGGATGGAAGCGCAAGACATGGCCGACCATGAACACGCGGCCATTGTCCTTGGCCGCCTGCACGGCGCGCTCGGCGTCGGGCACGGTCAACGCAATCGGCTTTTCCACCAGCACGTCCTTGCCGGCCTCAGCGGCGCGCACGGCAAGATCGGCATGGAATTGCGGCGGCAGCGCCATGACGATGGCGTCGATATCGTCACGCACGAACAGCTGGTCGGGCTCGATCGCCAGGCAGTCCTGCTCGCTGGCAAAGCCTTCGGCCCGCGCCCGATTGGCATCGGAAACCGCATGCAGCGCGCCGAGCGCCTTGAGGGTGCGGATGTGGTTGCTGCCCCAGTATCCGCAACCGAGGACTGCAATGCGCGGCTTCATCAGCTTCAAACTCTAATTTCTTGGCCGAGACATAGCGGCGTGCCCCGTCGAACTCAACCCCGGTGGCTTACCGGAGATGCCAGCCCGGCAAAGCTTTTACCGGCGACAATATGCCGGCGCCCCTCGCGCATCGATGCTTGACAGGCTCGCCCTCCCAACCTTATATCCGCGCGACCTTGGCGAACGCCTCGAAATGCCTTTCGATTTAAGGCGATTTCGGGCCTTTCGCCGCCCTGGCGGGGTAGCTCAGTTGGTTAGAGCACGGGAATCATAATCCTGGGGTCGGGGGTTCAAGTCCCTCTCCCGCTACCAGCCTACCTTAAGCTATTGAAATCATAGCAAAGACGCGGACCTATGGTAGGCGCCCTGTCCGAAAAAATCTTCAATGATTTTAGGACCTAGCCTGCTGCCATTGTGACGCCAACGAACGTGTTGCGACGCTTCGCAGACAACAAACTGCGCCTCGAGAGACTTGATTTCGAGAATTGGCTGAAATCTCGACCTGCGGACCCATTCGGTCTCGATTCCGAGGCGCAATCGACGCGGATTTTCGAATGGCGCGCCCGTGTCGCTCGGCGGCTTCTGCCCGAGTTATCCAGCTAAATTAAGCAGTCTCATCGGGCGGGCGCTCTGGATTCGCCGACGCCAATCCGCGTGTGCGTACGCGGATCGTCTGACAGATACGATCAGCGAGAGAAGCGAGCGCGCCCTGCACAGTGCGTGCCCCAAGAACGGATTGGAGGGTAACGGCCTGTGTTGCAAACCTATGTTTGAAGGCCTCTCCGCCACAGAGGAAATCGACCAATCCCAAGCCGTGATCAAACGACCACTGTATATACTCCGTAATCAGGACCGCACCCGGCGACGCTCGGCTAAAATCAGGGTCGTAGGTCGTAACGAATGCCATCATGACGTTGTGCTGGACGATGTTGATGGAAACCGCGACCATCGCACCATTGCATTCAAGTACGAAAATGCGCAGCACACCGGCGCGTGACAGCGCGTCCACCAGGGCGGCAAGAACCGGCTCGCCCTCTTCGAAAAGGTCGGATTCACGCGTGTGCTTTTCCAGCCATCTGCGCTTCAGCGCCGACAGTCGCTCCAGCAATGGCTGCAGCGGCTCGTCGGCCGACAGGAGGCGGAATTTCGCTTCGCCTGTTTCCTCCAGTATCTTGATGCCGCGCCGATAGTTCTGGCGCATCTTTTTCGGCTGGTCCGCCAGCCACGCTGCTCCGCTGGCCCACTGTCCAGCGACGCGATAACTGACTTCCTCCCGGTGATTGGCGCGAAGCTTGACGCCGCTGGAAGAGCCCGGTGTAAAAATCCTGCGGGCTCCCGCATCCGGCGACAGACGATTGATAAAAGCAAGATCGAAGCCACCCGCCGAACAGATCCGGTTCCAGAGGTCCTGGAGGGCCGATAGGGAGCATTCCGGCGCGACAAGAATATCACCATAGTCCGTATAGCTATTGGCGGCCCATTCGAGGAGCCGAAGTCCTTTTCGTCTGCCGATCGCCAGGGGAATGACAGCGACCAGCCTGTCATCGCTCCATACCAGGCCGATCCGCAGCGAGCGCCGGGCGCGGTCACGCACGGTGCTCCACCATGCCGAAACCCAGGCATGGCTCTGAAAGATCAGTGCATCGGTACGATGCCATAGGTCTACCCATTCGGCTTCGATGGCGGCCAGGCGATCCGTCGAACTGACGATTTCCAGTCGCTCCGCACCAACAGCGTCAATCGAAGCCATTTTGTTCATGGTTGGAGACGGTCCTGCGGCCGCGCGACATCGATGCGCTTTTGAAACAGTCGCACGATATGGTTTGCCATTTTCTTGAGCGGCAGCACGTAAAGTCCAAAAAGCGACTGATAGTCGCGTACGTCGCGATCTATCAGTCCAAACTTGAGGTCTTCGTCCGGATCCGGGATGAACTGCGTTCCGAATATGCGATCCCAGAATGAAAAAAGCAGCCCGAAATTCTTGTCGTAGTGGCGAGGGTCGACGCTGTGATGCACCTGGTGCCAGTGCGGACACAAGATGACGCCGTTCAACCGGCCGAAGGAAATCTTCAGATGCGTGTGGCGAACAAAGTCCATCATGAGAATGTTGCGAATGACATAGACGTTGATGCCAAATATGGCGATCTCGACCGGATTAAGCGCAATCAGGCTCCACAAGCCGAAACTGATCCCCGGTATGACGCCGTCCCAGATCCGGTTCATCAGATCGTCCAGGGGGTGAACCCGGTCCTTGGTGATCCCAACCATCACTTCGGCCGAATGATGCACCTTGTGCAATTCCCACAGGAACGGAAAACGGTGCTGGGCAACGTGATATAGGTAGTAGGAGATATCGTAAGCAACGAGCATGGTTGCGGTGAAGAGGATGATCGTCACTGGGCCGGCGGGGCCGGGTATCAGCGGTTGCGAGATGCTGAAGAGCCAGCCGACTGCCTGGTTTGTTGCATATCCCGTGGCGGCAACGAAGGTGACACCGGCGGGAATGAGCAGGAAGGGCATCACCAGCCTTTTCGTGATCCAGAACAATGCGTCCGCTCGCGCCGATGGGTGCATGATGACTTCCGCGGGAAAGGCGAAGTCGAAAAAGTCCCGGAAGGATTTCTGTTCGACCGTTCGCCAGTAGGCGACCACCGCGCTCCCCAGCGCCGTGAGCAACAGGAGACCGAGTGTCAGCAGATTGATGTGTGAGAGTTTTTCCACGATCACTCTGGCGAATTCCGAAAACATCGATGCAGTGGCTCCTAGGTGGTGAAATGGTGATCCGGCTCGTCGCGAAGCACATATTGCCAGGCCCATCATATGCTGCCCGCAACTGTGTATCGGGATGCGACTGGCAGAACAATCATGGCCAAATTAGCAGATCAACGGTGTCAAAACCGCTAAATATCTGAACGTAATTAATGTCGAACGCTGCGCCTGCAACCTGCCCGTTATCGGGTCTGCGGCGGACTTGGCGCGAGCCGGATGACTACTCCCTTTTCGCCTACTTGGCCACGCCATGCGAGGCGTTCGGCTGGCTGCCTTGCACCAAAACGCGGCGAAACCCAGCCGCCCTGGCCCGGTGTGTCGCCGCCGGAACGGATGTGGATCGCTGCGTCTGGAAAGTGGATAGTCATCAAAGGTTCAGCGCCGCGCAATACCGTGACAATGTTTCCATCCCTGTTGGCGTGGAGGTCGGCGGCGAGTTGGAAGACGATCTCAGCGACGCGGCTGCCGCCGAGCAGTTGGTCGGTCACGAGGATGCCGTCGCCATCGCGTGTCACGGCGCGTTGATGCACAACGCCGAAGCGGCCTTTGTACCCGTCATGTCGGGCACACAGCCTCCAGTGCGGCCCCGGCTCGCTCTCCACCAATGTCGCAACCGCCTTGTGCGACCAGTTGAACGCCCCGGAGATGATGCTTTGGCTTTTACCCTCTAGGTTCAGCGTGTTGTGCGCCGGCGTCGAGCGGAACCAGTCGCGCCAGCCTCCCCCCGAACCATAGAGCCATGTGCCGGGGTCGACCAGCACCGGATCGCCGTCAATGCACAGGGTGAGCGACAGCGCGTCGGCATGACCGTGCGCCGCTATCGAAAGGTAGCCCAGCGGGCCGTGGTCGTATGTCAGATGGACGTTGCGACCATTCATCTCGCCGCGCCAGACGGAGAGCCCGCCTTGCGTGAACGTATGCAATCCATCCGGCACCGGCGCCGGCCGCGGTGGCGCGCCGAAGAAAAGCGCACGAAAATCGCCGGGCTCCGGTGCGCTGCCCGGCATCCGTAGAAAACCACGGATGGCGGCCGCGACCGATCCGACATAATCGGTTTCGCCCCCCAGCGTGATCACGCGGCCTTCATCATTGTCGCCGAAGCCGCTGGTTTTCGGCGGGAGCCAGCCTGCGAAATTGGCGAAAGCGGCCAAACGCGCTTCGACGGGCTGGGGAAAAGGCAGTCCGGCCTGGCGCGCCGCCGCAGCGCACAGCAGGAAAAGTTCGGCACTGAAGGCGGCGTAGGTCGGGGTCTGCTCGGCCCCGGCGCCATCGGCCAGGATCTGTTTGAGCACCTCAGCCAGGAGCGACTCGCGAGCCACCTCGGCCCCGAAAGCCAGACCGATCAAATATTCGCCAGCCAATTCCGCGACGAGATGGTTGTTGGCGGACGAAAAACGGGAGGGAAACCGCGGCAGCCAATAGGCGCTTGCCGCCAGTATTTCACCGACTTTTTCTCGCGTCGCCGCGCCAAGCCGGTCGCCGACGAGGTCGAGCGTGACAATCAGGCTGATGGCTCGTAGCGCGACCTCGATGCCCGAGGCCCAGCCAACGCCCTGAAATGGTGGGTTGGCGAAATGCCAGCTCTCGATCGCCGCCTCGATGGCCGCACGGGATTGATCATCGCCGGTGAGAAGCAGATGGGCAGCCAGTGGCGGCAGTTGCTGCAGCCGGTTGATTTCCCAGACATATTTTACATCGCCACGGCCGGTGGCATGGCGAAAATCGATATCGAAAGTATGGGTCTTGGGGCCTGGCCAAAGCCGGCCGGTCACCGGATCAAGGCGCCAGAGCTCGGGTGGAAAGAGAGTATAGGGGTCTCGCTGTGGCCAGGTCTGGCCAAGTGCTGAAAACTGGCCCCGAAGAGTGTTTTGCGCAGCCGCCTGGATAGCTTGCCGCTGGGCTGGTGTCGCAGCGGCCGGCACAGCATTCCGCAATCCGTGCAGCACCGGGTGCAACTGCGGCGACGCATAGCGCTGCCAGCCGTTGTCGCGGCGGCGCGAAACGGTCCTCCGGCGCTGCTCGTCCAACCGATGCAATATCTCGGCCAACTCCATGCTGCGCAATCGGTTGAAATACCACCCGACCCTCATCCGCGCTCCGCCAAGATTTTGATCCTCATACACCATCCCGTCGAAAAAGCGTGTGGCGGCATCCTCTTTTCCGTTCCCGCGGTTAATATCTTCGGCCATGACGCGGAGTTTTGCGATGAGAAAAGTTGTCTACGTCATAGCGTGCGCGCTTGGCATGGCTTTGTCAGCCGAGGCGGCGCCGATCCCGCTTGAGCGCGGCGTCGGCGTCCATGAATGGCTCAACTGGTCGCCGGTGGAGAAAGATGGTTCCTACAAATGGCCGCCCTATCGCAGCGAGAAGGAATGGCTTGCGGGCGGCAGGCCGCTCACCGATTGGCCGGACGGCGACCAGTTTGATCGCATTCGATCCATGGGCTTCGACTTTGTCCGGCTGAGTGTCGACCCTGGCCCTCTGCTTGCCAGCGAGGGCGCCAAACGACAACAGGCGCTGGACATGCTTGCCGCTGCGGTGCAGCGGGTCGTTTCAAGCGGGCTCAAGGTGGTTTTCGATCTGCATGGCGTCAGCCAGGTTCCGGCCTACAGCATGGAAATGATCTATGGCGGGGCCGACAGCGAGGGTGTTGCCCGCTATCGCAAAATGGTAGTGGCGGTGGCTGCCATGCTGATCAAAATTGGTGCCGACAAGGTCGCCCTCGAGCCCTATAACGAGCCCGCCTACTACCCTTGCGATTCAAGCGGCAGCGATGACTGGCAGCGGATCATGGCAGGCACGGTTCGCGATATTCGCGCCGTCAGCAGCGAACTCACCATCGTCGCGACCGGCGCCTGCGGCGGGAGCATCGCCGGACTGGTCAACCTGGACCCCAACTTCGACGACCCCAACGTCTATTACAGCTTCCACATGTATGATCCGCACAGCTTCACGCACCAGCGGGCCGATGACAAGAACGCTTTCTCCTCCGGCCTTCCCTGGCCTGCCGACGCCAGCACGCCCGAAGTGGTCGCCGAAACCCTCAAGGCGCAGATGGACGCCGCCGGCTTGAGCCAGATCGAAGAGGTGATGAACATGGCCTCGGCGCGTGAAACGATCGCCCGATACTTTGAGCAGAATTGGGGGCAGAGCCAGCTCGAAGCGGGTTTCCGTCAGGCGGTCGACTGGGCTGAAGCCCATGGCATAGCGAGCAGACGCCTGTTCGTGGGCGAATTCGGCGTTATCCTGATGTCTGCGGATGGCCGCATGGGAGCTTTCGATGCTGATCGCCTGCGCTATCTCATGGCAGTGCGCAGAGAGGCGGAACGCTTCGCGATGCCGTGGTCGGCCTGGGAATTCTCCAATCCTTACGGAATGAGTGTTATCCAACCCAAGGGGCCTGCGATCCCGGACCGGGAGATGTTGCGGGCACTGGGCCTGCCATAACTCGTCATCGGGTCAGGATCGGTTCGAGCGGTCTGCCTGGTTGCTGGCGATCAATCGCGTGAAACCCAAGGACTGTCGTCTCCAGTTGCAGCCGAGAGGGCCTGATCGAACCAAATCAGGCTCAGTTTTAAAATCACTCCACCGAGCAGCTATTTAAATATATTCGCTGTAGATTGGTGTCCTCGATCATACGCAAACAAGGGAAAGAGGGCCAAGGGAAAGAATGTGCGGAATTGCCGGCTGGATTGGGCGCAGGGTCGAGAAGCCACAAGATCGGGCCGCCGGGATGTCGAATGCCTTGCAGCATCGTGGTCCCGATGCCGAAGGCATCGAACTCCTGGACCTGAACACAGGCGAGGACCAGTTGGCATTGGTGCATCGCCGCCTGGCGATTATTGACTTAAACGCCGATTCAAATCAGCCGATGCAGACCGAGGACGGACGGCTCCGGATTATTTTCAACGGCGAAATATACAACTACATCGAGTTGCGTGAGGAGTTGATCGGTCTCGGCCACCGTTTTCGCACACGCTCCGACACGGAAGTGCTGCTCAGGGCTTATGACCAGTGGCGCCTGGCCATGTTCGACCGATTGAGCGGGATGTTCGCTTTTGCGCTGTGGGACGCTCAACGGCGCGAATTGATCCTCGCTCGCGACCCCTTTGGAAAAAAACCCCTTTACCTCATGCAAGGCAGAAATTTGCTGTCGTTTGCCTCGGAGATCAGCGCGTTGTTGTCTGCGCAGCCAGATGGCCAGCAGCTCGATCTGGATGGAGTGCGCGAGTATCTGACCTGGCGTTACGTGCCTGGACCGCGGACGCTTTTTAAACAGATCCGCAAGCTCAACCCGGGAAGCTACGCTGTGTGGTCGCAAGGGGAAGTAACGGAAACGCGCTATTATGCGCCCCCGGATCAGACCGATCTGACAGCGGATATCGATCCAGGAACCGCCGAGCGACGATTTCTGGAATTGCTCGACCGTTCTGTCGAGATCAGGATGCGCAGTGATGCGCCGTTTGGCGCCTTTCTGTCCGGGGGGCTCGACTCGTCGGCAATCGTTGCCCTGATGACCAGGCACAGCGACAACCCGATTCGTACGTTTTCGGTCGGTTTCAGCGAACAGGCTTACAGCGAGCTTCCATTCGCCCGGCGCGTCGCCGATCATTTCAAGACCGATCATTGCGAAATCGTCATCCAGGCGGATGACCTGATGAATCATCTGCCCAAGATGGTCCGCCATCGGGGGGCACCTGTTTCACAAAGTACGGACATTCCAATTTACCTGATGTCGGTTCGAGCCTCGCGGGACGTCAAGATGGTGCTTACGGGCGAAGGGGCGGACGAGATTCTCGGCGGCTACCCCAAACATCGCGCAGAGTCTCTGGCGGGTGTCTACCGGTCACTTGTTCCAGCGTCGCTTCACAACAATCTCCTCGCCCCTTTGATGCGCGCATTGCCCGGCGCATCGGCCAAGTTCGACATATTTGCCCGAAGCGCGGGTGAACGGGACTTTGCAACCCGGATGATCTCCTGGTTTGGAGCCATGACGGCGCGGGAACGCGATTCGCTCCTCGGTGGGTTGGCCACTTGCGGCCATGACCGCAACGATTTCCCGTTCTCTTCGAGTGTGACGGAATCCCATCTGCGCCGTGTGTTGTTTTTTGATCAGACATCGTGGTTGCCCGACAACCTCTTGGAACGGGGCGACCGGATGATGATGGCCGGTTCAATCGAGGGGCGAATGCCATTCCTTGATCGCGATCTGGTTTCCTTCGTCAGCCAGCTGCCCGATCGTTACAGGCTCGGTCTCCTGGGCAGCAAACAGATCCTGCGCGACTGCATGGCCGGCATGGTTCCCGACGAGGCCCTCAACCGGCCAAAGATCGGCTTCAAGGTGCCCGTCGCCGAATGGTTCCGCGGGTCGATGAGCGATTATGTACGAGACCATCTGTGTTCGTCCCATTCGGTCATCCGTAGCTATTTGGGCGCCAAGAAGCTGGACCAGATTGTCACGGAGCACGCCGAGCGCGCCGCGGACCACGAAAAACTGATATGGGCGCTTTTGAACCTGGAGATATTCCACCGCGAATTCGCGCTTGGCCCGCCGCAGTGACGACAATGAAGGACAGCGTCAGCGCTTGACCGATCGCGCCTCGGACGCGACCGATCTCCAGACATCGCAGATCGCGTCGACAAACGGTGCAAGCTCAAGCCTTTCCCGGTGCACCGCCATGGCGGCGGCGCCAAGCCGCGCGCGCAGCGCCGTATCCTCGACCAGCCGAGTTAACGCCTCGGTCAACGCCGCCACATCGCCGGGCGGCACCAACAGACCGGATTGTTCGTGGGTGATGATGTCCTCGACCGCGCCAACCGGGGTGGCCACGACAGCCAGGCCGGCCGCCATGCCTTCGATCACCGACATTGGCAGATTTTCGGCGAACGAGGGGAGCACCAGAATATCGGCCGAAGCGATCAGTGATGCGACCTCGTCAGGTCCCACCCAGCCCGGAAAAGCAATACGGTCGGCAATCCCTAGAGCGACCGACCTCGCTCGTGCCGGCTCGACCTCACCATCGCCGGCGATCGTGGCACGCCAACCCCTGAGATGTTTCATCCGCTCCAGCGCCTCGCCCAACTGCGGCACGCCCTTTCGCTCGCCGATGCGGCCGAGGAACAGGATGTGCACGTGATCGCCTCCGCCGACATGCGCCAGGGAAGGAACTGCCGTGGCGTTGGGAACGATGACAATATTGCCGCCGTTCGCCGGTGCCCGGCTGGCGACGAAATCGCGCCAAAGCCCCCCCAGGACAATCACCCGGCCGGCATGCTCGAACAGAGCCCTGATACGGCGGCTCATGAAACTATGATCATCTTTCCAGAATGTCTGATACTGCGCCCCATGCAGATGAAGGACATATGGTATCGACAACAGCCTGGCGCAGGCGGCGATCATCATCTTGCGATAGGTGCTGCCGGAGACCGATATATTGATGTGAATGACGTCGGCGCGTCTGTCGAGGCGGGCCGCAAGCATCCGCGCGCAAAAACCAAGCATGTAGAAGATCGAAAGCCCGACATGTCCCGGGCCACGGCTGGAAAGAAAGCGCAGATCGATGTCGGCGATCTCTTGCCGTTCGAACTCCTGCTTCAGCGCCCCCATGATCCGGTCGATGCCGCCTTGTCCCGAAACGCCCGAGGGCGTTGCGACCAAGACATGTATTTTTCTATTGTGGGCGAGACGCTGCAACATGACACCATTTGGATTGCGGATGCCGGGTGACCCTAAAGCAAACGTTCCAAAAAAGGTTTACGACAAATCTTTTGGTTCAAACTGTATCCGTTCACCCTTTGCCGTCATCATGCTGGAATTCCCGTCGGTCAACGATTAATCGACGGCAAATTTTCCGGGAACAACCCTTTGCTGCTCCGTTCCACACTCATCTATGGCCCAGCTATTCTGCTGACGCGGGTTTCCGCTCTGCTCCTGCTGGTCGTCATGACGCGGCTGATCGACCAGACGGAGTATGGCCTGCTGACCCTGGTGGTCACCGTGGGCGAAATGACGGATGTTGCCGTTACCAACTGGCTGCGCATTGCCTTGTTGCGGCTTGGCGGAAAAGGCGACGTCAGCCGTGGCAGCCTGATGCTTGCCGGACAGGTATTGCTTGTCACCACGGTGCTGGCCCTGATCATATCCGTGATCGCCTCGGCGGTGATCGTGCCGGAGCGCTGGATCGAATTTGCAATCGCCGTCTGCAGCTATCTGATTGCCGGCTCCATCAGCCGGTTCGCGTTGACGGTGCTGCAAATGCAGCAGCGTCATTCCCTCTATTCGATGCTTGAATATCTGCGCGGCCTGCTGCAACTCGCCTTGCCGATCGCCGCCATCCTTATCTTCCAACGCTCGTTTCTGACGGTATCGCTCGGCTCGAGCCTCGCCGTGCTGATTGCCGGCATCGTGGCGTGCGTGGTGGCATCCGGGCGCGTTATTGGCGGCCCGCCGCGCTTCACCCACAAGGAGTTTTTTGCCCTCGGCGTGCCCCTGGTCATCATGGCGCTGGTCGGTTTCGGTCTCAACAGCGCTGAACGCGTCTTCCTCAAGCTCTACTACGATGCCGGCGCGGTGGCCGTCTTCGCAGCCGCCTACGCATTGGCTCGGCAGCCGATCGATATGGTCGCCAACGCAATCAACATGGGCGCATTTCCAGAAGTGGTCAGCCGCTTCGACGAAGAGGGATCCGAGGCGTCCGGGCGGTTGTTGTCGCAACTCATGGCCTTGATGATACGCCTTTGCCTGCCGGTCGCAGCAATGCTTATCGCGCTCAGCGGCGACATCACGCGACTCCTGCTGCCCGCGGAATATCATGGTCGCTTCGGCCTGCTGTTCCCGATCATCGCCTTCAGCGTTCTTTGTGCCAATCTCACAAGCTTCGTTTATGGCGTCGTGGTGCACGCACATAAGCGGCCGTGGTTGCTGATCATCGCCAATTCCTTCGGCTCGGTGGCAACGATTTCACTGTCTTTTCTATTGATTCCCACCATGGCGGAGGTTGGCGCGGCGTTGGCGTTGGCGGGCGGATCGCTGGCAGGTCTTGCAGCCTGCATCGTCATCGCCGAGAGGCTCACGCCGGTGCCGGTTCCCTGGCGCGACATCGCTGTCTCGGTCATCATTTCTATCTGCACCGGACTGGCCGCCAGCTTTGCCAGCACTGGGCTGGGCAATATGCCGGCGATCTTTCCGCTCGCGGCGGGCGGTGTCGCCGGCGCTGCGGCTTTCCTGGGACTGACCTGGTTGTTTCACCCCGCGGCCGTGACGCAGTTCATCGGCAAGCTAAGGGCACGGCTCCGGATCGCATAAATCCCGCGCTATGAGGCATGCTTGTCTGAAAGTCGCGAGCCTACGGATTGACGTTTCGGCGTCCCCGGCGAGACCAGAACTCACGCCACAGCAGCAGTGCATAGGCGGTGTTGGTATCGTAGTAGCGGCGCCACAATCGTCGCGGCTCCTGCGCCACGCGAAACAGCCACTCCAGGCCCGCCGCCTGAACCAGTCTCGGTGCCCTGGCGACCTTTCCACCATAGACGTCGAAGCTGCCGCCCACGCCCATGACGAAACTCGGAGCGAGTACGTCGCGATAGCGCTTGAGAAAGCGCTCCTTGCTCGGCGTCGGCATCGCCACAAACAGACAGTCGGCACCTGAAGCGTTGATGGCCTCGACGATCGCGGCCTCTTCCTCCGCCTTGAAATACCCATTGCGCCGGCCGGCAATGGCCAGGCTCGGATGATCTCTGGCAAGTCGGCTTTCAACTGCGTCGAGAATGTGCTGTTCAGCGCCCAGAAGGTAGGGGCGATAGCCACGCTTGGCGCACAGCGCCAGCAGGTTGATCATGACGTCGACGCCGGTCACACGCTCGGGCAACTCGACGCCGCAGAGCCGCGCGCCCCAAAGCACGCCTTTGCCATCGACATTGACCATATCCGCCCCGACGACATCCTCGCGCAGTTCAGCATTCTTGCGCATGTTCACAAGCTTGGCGACGTTCACGACAACATGATGAAGCGGCCGCCGCGTCGCCATCGCCTCGTCTGCGATGGCCAGCGTCTCGGCCATGGTCAGCGCATGGATGGTCGCACCGAGAAACTCGCGGCGGCGCGATGCCAATAGAGAGTGTTGCGCCCATGCCGGGTCATGCGAGTTCATGCCGCTTCTCCGGTGCGAGCGAGAGACTGCGAGCGTTCCATTTCGGATTTCTTGCCTTCGATGCGGGCGTCGGGCTTGCGCGCCTTGCGCCAGGTCCACAGGCCCCGTGTGTCGACGAGCTTCTTGTCCTTGAGCGCTTCGGGATCGATCAGATTGAATTGTCGATGGTCGACCAGCAGGACGACGATATCGGATTGGTCAATAGCGGAAAGTGCATCGGTGAACATGACGCCGCTGCCCTCGAGCTCGTGTGGCAACTGACGCGCATTGGGCTCGGCAGCGACGATCTTGATATTGGGAATCTTGGACAGAAGCTTAACAACCTCGACCGCCGGGCTCTCGCGCATATCGTCGATGTTGGGTTTGAAGCTGAGGCCAAGACAGGCGATCGTCTGCTTGCGGGTCGGGTCGAGCAATGCCTCGATGTCCCTGACCACCGACAAGGGTCGCTCGGAATTGATACGCCGCGCCGAACTGATCAGCCGCGTATTGTTCGGTGCGGCGTCGATGATAAAATACGGATCGATCGCAATGCAGTGGCCGCCCACGCCCGGGCTCGGCTGCAGGATGTTCACGCGAGGATGCCGGTTGGCGAGATCGATTACCTCCCAGACATTGAGCGATAGATCCTGGCACACCGCCGCAAGCTCATTGGCGAAGGCGATATTGACATCGCGGAACGCATTTTCGGTCAGCTTAACCAGTTCCGCGCTTTCGGCCTGGGTTATGAACAGGTCGCCGGCGACGAAGCTTGAATAGAGTGCCGCTGTCCGCTCCGAAGACTTTCGGGACAGTCCGCCGATCGAGCGATCATTGTTGATCAGCTCGGTCAGCACCTTTCCCGGCAGCACGCGCTCGGGAGAGTAGGCGACCA
The DNA here is from genome assembly GCF_040320605.1 of Mesorhizobium sp. M0659. Taxonomy (NCBI): domain Bacteria; kingdom Pseudomonadati; phylum Pseudomonadota; class Alphaproteobacteria; order Hyphomicrobiales; family Phyllobacteriaceae; genus Mesorhizobium; species Mesorhizobium sp. M0659. The sequence goes on along the minus strand of NZ_JAMYPY010000002.1, from coordinate 334,507 downwards.
GGACGTCAGCTTCCTCGCCATGCGCAACGGGAAATTTGAGATCGGGTCGCAGTTCCGCGAGCAGCGCTGTCATGACGCGCGTCGTGCCGACCGGCGATGTTGATTCCAGCACCACCAGGTCGTCCCGTTTTAGCACCGGAGCGATGCTTCGCGCTGCCGCAAGCACGTAGCTGACATCCGGCTTGCGGTCCGGGGTGATCGGAGTTGGAACGGCAATAATATAGGCATCGGCCGGCTGAGGCGTGCTGAATGCCTTGAGCTTGCCATTGGCGACGACTTTCTGGATCAAACCATCCAGGTCCGGTTCGATGATGTGGATTTCGCCGCGGTTGACCTTCGCGACCACCGCCTCATTGATATCGACACCGATGACTTCGAGTCCGCGGCTGGCAAAAATGGCGCAGGTCGGCAGGCCGATATAGCCCATGCCGATAACGGAAACGGTTTTGATTTCAGCCATGATTCAGCAATTCCTCAACGATCCGGGTCGCAGCTTGGCCATCGCCGTATGGGTTGTGCCTCTCCGCCATGCCGCGATAGACGCTCTCATCATCGAGCAGGCTATTGGCATTGGCCAGAATTTTTTCGATATCGGTACCGACCAGCCGGGCAGTACCAGCGGCGATCCCTTCGGGTCGCTCCGTGTTTTCCCGCATCACCAGCACCGGCTTGCCGAGTGAAGGCGCCTCTTCCTGCACGCCGCCGCTGTCGGTCAACACCAGGTAGCTCTGTTTCTGTAGGTACAGGAACGGCAAATAGTCCTGCGGGTCGATCAGGTGGATGTTCGGCACCGTCCCGATTTCGGCGTCGACCACGGAGCGCACATTCGGGTTGGGATGGACCGGGTAGATGATCTGCACATCCCTGCGCGCCGACAATGCCTTCAGCGCGGTGCAGATCCTCTGGATGCCGCCATCGAAATTCTCACGGCGATGACCGGTGACGAGGATCATTTTCTTGGTCGGATCGATGAAGGGGAAACGAGCGGCGAGCTTGGCGTTCATCAGCTTGTCGGCATCGATCTCGCTGGAGAAATGCAGCAGCGTGTCGATCACGGTATTGCCGGTTACGAAGATTGTGTTCGCAGCCTTTCCTTCGGCGATGAGATTGTCGCGCGCCTCGGTGGTCGGCGCAAAATGCCAGGTGGCGATGTTGCCGGCAATCTTGCGGTTCAGTTCCTCCGGAAAGGGAGAGTTGATGTTGTGGCTGCGCAATCCCGCCTCGATATGGGCAACCGGAATCCGCTTGTAGAAGGCAGCTAGAGCCGCGGTCATCGCGGTGGTTGTGTCGCCCTGGACGATGACGATGTCCGGCTTCGCCTTCTCCAGCACCGCCGCCATTCCGAGGAGCACGCGCGAGGTCACGTCGAACAACGTCTGACCTGGTTGCATGATGTTAAGATCGTAGTGCACCGGCAGGCCCGTCAGTTCAATGACCTGATCGACCATCTCGCGATGCTGGCCCGTCACACATATTTCCGTGGTAAAGCGTGGATGGGCGAGCGCGGCGCGCGCCACCGGAAAACATTTGAGCGCCTCCGGCCTCGTGCCGAACACGATCAGCAGTTTTCGCCTTGAGGGCAAGTTCGGATGTGAAACGGCGTTCATGGTTGACCCTGGTCACCGAAAGCGTGGGCGCCCGGCTGACATGTGCTTTCAGCCTAACAATAGCGCCCTGAACCGCCTTCGTATTCAAAAAAATTAACGTATGATTAACGCTAGAGTCCGCAGCCCCCCTTGGGCAACCCTTGCCAGGAACTGTGGGGAAAGATACCAGAGCAAAGCCATTTTTTGCTTTAACGAGAATAACTTGGGTTGACTAATATTTTAATCATCGGCCACGCCGTCGCATCCCGGCGCTGGGAAAATGAGCTTTTTAAGCGGTTGGATGCGGCAGGTTACGTGGTCTCGAGTTGCAACGCGCCGGCGGCGGCGCCAACCGCTCGGGGGCTGGACACTGTCTTGGCGATCGAGAGCCGGCGTTTCGGTCCCTCGCTGGCGGGCCGGTCCGAGCCGCTGCCGCCCATCGATCGCGGCCCTCCGAACCTCGTCATAGATCTCACTGCCAGCGCAACGGGGCAAGGCGCGCCAGTCCTGAGGCTCGAATTTTGCGGCCGCAACAGCTTTCCAGCCGGCGTTGCCGCAATGTTGGCGAGCGGACAATTGCCTGAACTTGGCGCTCGCCTCGATGGCGTTGTCGTAGCCCAGGCTAGACCGATGCTGGCAGACAGGCTCTGGCTATCTCGAAGCTGCAACGACCTGCTCGCCGGTGCCATGTCGCTGATCATGCAAACCGTCGCCCGCTTCTTTGCGGGCAAGCTTGTGCCGGTAAGCGACAACCCGGTGCCGATCCTGAAGAACGACAGTTTTGTTCGACACTATGTGCCCTTTTTCGGCAGGGCCTTGATCGATCGCGCCGTGCAAAAAATCAGGCGGGGACGACGCCCCTTCTATTGGCAGGTTGCCTATCGGGTGATCGACGGACCAGGCATCGCCGAAACCGGGCAACTCGACGGCAAACCGTTCACAGTCCTGCCGGACGATGGCCAACGCTTCTATGCCGACCCGTTCGTCTTCGAGGTCGACCGCCGCCATCATCTGTTTGTCGAGGAATTTCCCTACGCGACGAGTCGCGGCGTGATTTCCGTCGCCGAGCTCGGTGACGATGGCACTTTCGGTGTTCCAAGGGTTGTATTGGAGGAAGCGCACCACCTGTCGTATCCGCAGGTGTTCGCACACGATGGCGAGATTTTCATGATCCCCGAAAGTGGTTCGGCTCGCGAACTTGTGCTCTATCGCGCCGCGCAGTTCCCCGACCGCTGGGTCCGCGACACGGTGCTGATGACGGACAGGGATTTCAACGACGCGACTCTGCTCGAATCCGACGGTCGCTTCTGGCTGGTTGGAACGGAGCGGTTCGGCTGCGGCAGCGCGTCGGACACGATGGCGGTCTATTGCGCACCCTCGCTGCGCGGGCCATGGGTCGCCCATCCGCTCAATCCCATTGCCGTCGATCATTCGGCCACCCGGCCGGGCGGCGCCTTTATCCGCCACGACGATGCCCTGGTGCTGCCGGTGCAGAACGGATCGAGGGCCTATGGCGGTGGTCTGGGGCTGATGCGGCTTGAGCGACTCGACGCGTCCGATGTCCGTTTTGCCTCGCCCCGGCCGATCGGCGCGGGTCCGGCATGGGCACGCACGGGCATTCATACGCTTAACCGCGCCGGCAATGTCGAGGTCGTGGACAGCGCGGGCTGACTGAAGCGCTGAAAGCCGTGAGCGTCCCGTTGCGTGGCCTGCTTATTTGTTCTCCGTGGCAATATGAGGAAGCGGTGTGTTTCTCGTCTTCCTTCTGCCGTTCAGGGTCTGAAGAATCGGCTTCTCGATCATCTCGTAAATCACCAGACTGACGAGGCAGGCTGCCACGATGCTGACCACCGACACCAACAATACCGTTGTCGGATGCTCGTATCCGACGGTGCGTCTGGCCAGGTACGCCACAGCGCCGATCACGAAGATATGCGACAGATAAAGCGCGTAGGAAGCGTCGCCCAACTGCTCGAGAAGGCTCCAGTGCTTGAGTTTCGGCTCCAGAATGAGGCTGAGATGAAGCAGGCCCGCCGCCCACATTGCTTGTCCCGCGAAGCTGATCTGACCCAAGAGCGGCGTACCGTCATCGACGAATGAAAGCACCACGCCTGCAGCGGTCATTACGCCGAATATCCAGGCATGGCGTATGTCGGAAGTGAAATCACCGTCCAAATAGCGCCGCCCTATCCACATGCCGATGACGAATGCCACCGGAGAAGGGTTGAGATAGAACTGGATAACAGGGTTGGTGGGACCCAGCCACAGCCCGGCTATCCACATCGCAATGAAAAAGACCGTCAGCACAAATACGCGCGAGGTCACGGACAGGAATGCGAACACCGCAAAAGCGATATAGAAAAATACCTCGTAATTGAGCGTCCAGCCGAGTGAGAGGATTGGACTGGCGCTATCCCGTCCAGGCGCTTCGTGAACAATGAAGAGGAGCGACTGAACATAGTGGGGCCATGTAAAGACAGTCTTCTGGAAGAGACTTGGCGCGAGCGCCGCCAGAACCGCGGCGAGGCTGGTGAAAAGCCAGTAAAGGGGGATGATCCGGATTGCTCGGCGTTTCAGGAAGGTGGCAGCGGAAAACGGACCATCTCCCGTAATATGGACCATTATGAAACCGCTGATGACAAAGAACAGAACGACGCCCAGGCGGCCCGCCGTCACGATAATCAGATTGTCCACGCCAATCTGATAGGAAAAGGCGTGTGCGAACAGAACCAGCAAGGCGGCGCAGGCGCGAAGATACTGAATCGAATAGAATTTCTTCACCTTGATCTCCTGCGCTTTGCCGGCGCCTGATGCCATGTCCACAGGCAGCGCGTCGGGCGCCGTGCAAAGCATCGCCATCAATACGACCGGCCAATTAAGTGTGGGTTACCGAGTTCACGAAATAGCGTAGATCCGGCTGCCGATGCATGTCGCGCAAGTGCATTGCGTGAATTCGTTCCCTCTCGGCGCACTTTGGTGAGATTTCAATGAGCGGTGTCCGGCTTTTCGGCAAAGCTGACATGTGGCGGCCCATGCCCGGCATCGCCACTGTTAAGATCGGGTTATCCATATTCCTTTACGTTCGTGCAGGAAAATGTACCCGGGGGTGCGTTCGTCCCCTGCCATCTCAATCGCAAGCCGCAACGCTGGTCAGATAATCGTGAGTGTCACCCCCACAGAGCAACAGTTCGTGACCGCGCAGGCCAGCCGCCAAGACGCCCTCACACTCCTGTTCTTTCTCCTCGCGGCCTTCGCTTTCCTGCTCCGCTCGACCATCTCTCCGCAATTGATGAATATGGTGATGTCCTATTCGACGGAGGGGGGGTCGTTTCCCGAAAAGCTGCATATCGGGACCTATGCCATCTTTCTGCTGCTTGTCGTCATCGCCACGACCCGGCCAATTCGGCTCGAAGGCGATGAAGTCAGGCTGTTCAAGGCGACATTGTTATATTCGCTGCTGCTGATGTGGCTGGTGCCTTATCTCTTCGTGATAGGCCGTGCCGGCTCGGCCGGCTTCATAATCGATTCCTATCTGGTCTCTTGTGCCGCGGCGATGATCATGCTTGCCTTGGGTGACCATGTGCGCAGGGCGCTTGGCAATGTCATCGTCGGCATGATCGTCCTCAGCGCCATCATCGGAACGATCGAGGCCGTCACCCAGCATCGATTCCTGCCCTATCCCCTCGTTGAGCTGGACTTTCGGCCGATCGGACTGTCGGCCCATCCGCTGGCGCTGGGCGCGCTTTGCACCACCGCCATAGGTTTCGTTGCACTGACGCGGTGGCGTATCTGGGTGTGCGCGCTTTGCATCTTCATTCTCTTCATCGGCACGGCCGCTTCGGGCGCGCGCACCGCCCTGCTGCTCGCTTGCGGCGAGATCCTGTTCCTGCTCGTGTTCCTGCCTTGGCCGGACTTGTCACCCAGACATCAACGCCAGGCCAAACTCCTGGTGCTGATGCTGACGCTGGCCGGTGGCGCCATACTGATTGTGATACTCTTTTCGGCGGGGCTGCTGAACCGCTTCAGCAACACGCTCTTTGATCAAAATTACGACGCGCGCGTCAAGATCTACGATGTATTCAAGTTCGTTGAATGGAGGGACATCCTGCTTGGCATGAATCCCAACGAGTTGTTGAAGATCGTCAACGAAAAGCTCAACCTCCCCTTCATCGAAAGCACGCCGGTCGTTCTTACGCTTTTGTTCGGCCTGCCGATCGCCCTGCTCTTCGCGTTTGCTTTCTTCCGGTTCCTTTTCAAGCTCCTGCGCAATACGCCTCGGGCCGCCCATATCGCAGCGGCCGCGTCCATTCTCGCGGCATTGTCAAACAATGCCCTTTCTTCGAAGGCGCCGGATATCATGCTGCTCGTCATCTTGTTGCTCGCTTATCGAAAGCCGGATGGGCGCCAAACCGGCACGCCCCTTCAAGGCCAACCAGCATCAACAGCGACATGACGCCAAGCCCGCTCCTTGCGGGTGCCCTCGCGACGACCTCTTGTATTTCCATTTGAAACGCCTGCACGCTTTGCCAGGCTACAACGGGCGTGGCAGAATACCGACCAAGGGTGGATAGATCGCTGTTCCGGAACGCGCCTGACACGCCTGGAAAATGAAATGTTAACGATGTTTCCGTAAAGCAGGCTGTGCGTATTGAATATTAAAGGGTTAGCATGATGTCCGCCGCTTCCGGTCCTCCTCCAGCCGCGGCCGCCGCCGGCATTAGCCCCTATGAACGGATCGAAAATGCGCGGCGCGCCAGCAGGCCAAAGCCGCAACAAACCGCGCCGATCATGGCACATGCGGCGGCACCCGCTGTAACGTCGGCCCCTGTAACGTCGGCCCCTGTGTCGCCTGCACCCGTGGCGCCGCCTGTAGCCGAGCCCGTCACGACGGTGACGCTCAACAAGATCGGAACCTTTCTCGAACTCGATTTCGGGCGTCTGTTTGTCTGGCTGCGCGCCGGCCTCGCTCTGGTATGCCTGCTGGCAATCGCCGGCGGGATCATCGGCGGTGCCTACGCTCTGCTGAGCAAGCAGCGCTACACCGTGACCACGGACATCCTCATCAATCCCGCCAATCTTCAGGTTGTTCCGAATGATCTTTACCCGCAATCGGCCCAGGTCGATGGACAGCTGCTCAGCGCGCGCAGCAAAGAGCGCATCTTGACCTCGGGCAGCGTGCTTTCACGTGTTGTAGACGATCTTGACCTGGCCAGTGACCCGGAGTTCTTCGACGCGGACCGTAGCCGCACAGGGACGGACGGCGCCAAACCCGATCCAAAGCTTACCGCCCTGAAGAACCTGGCGGAACGGGTTAGCAGCATCGCGGATGAAAAGTCGTTTGTCACGACCTTGATGGTATCGGCGGAAACCCCCGCCAAGGCGATCCTGATTTCGCAGGATATCGTCAAGACTTTCCAGGAAGAGCTGGCCAGCGCCGAGGCTTCCGGCGCCAGCCGTGCCGCGGCGGCGCTGGACGGGCGGCTGGGCCAGCTCAAGAGCGATGTGCAGGCGGCCGAAGAGAAGGTCGAAGCCTATAGGCGCAGCCACAATCTGGCCACCAGCAATGGGCAGCTTGTTTCCTCGCAAACCATGACCCAGCTCAACGGCCAGATCGTGGAGACGCAATCGCGCGTCATCGCCGCGCAGGCAAGTTACGACGCCCTGCTTGCCGCCGGCGCAAACGGCACCAATTCCGGTCCCGCCACGTCGGAGGCGCTTGTGGCGCTGCGCGCAACGGCCAACGGCCTGCGCCAGCAGATCGATTCGCAGTCGATGACCTTTGGCCCCCGTCATCCGTCGATCGTCAGGCTGAAGACGGAGTACAACACGGTCAGCGCGCAACTCAGCGCCGAATACGCGCGCACCCTGCGCCTGGCGAAGGTCAATCTCGATGCCGCCAAAACCTCGTCGGCCTCCCTCAATGCCAAGATGAATGACTTGAAGGGCAACGTGTTCTCGGATAGCGATTCCGAGGTCGCCTTGCGTGAGCTTGAACGTGACGCCGCGTCGAAGACGGCTATCTATGAGAGCTTCCTGTCGCGGGCACGCCAGATAACCGAGCGCGAACAGATCGACAGCACCAATGTGCAGGTGATTTCCACCGCAGTGCCGCCAAAGGGCCGTTCATGGCCCCCGCGCACCGTCGTGATGATCGGCCTGGGGGCCATTGGCGGCATGATCCTCGGCATGTTGCTCGCCATTACCCTGGGTATCGTGCGCGACATGCGGCTTCCGCCGAACCGCCCGGATGTCATTGCCAGCCGCGCCTGAAATGGCGAAGCGGATTGTCTTTCACATTGCCAGCCTCAGGGGCGGCGGCGCCGAGCGTGTGTTCGTCCTGATAGCGAACGAGCTGGCATCGCGCGGCCACAACGTCACGCTTTTTACCTGGAACGCGCAGGGGCCCAATGCCGCCCTGCTTTCGCCTGCCGTGCATCTGGTCGATTTCGGCCTCCCCATTCGCGGCGAGGGTTATGGCAAGTGGGCGACATTGAAAGGCATCGTGCGAAGCGCGGGCCTGCTTGGCCGCCTTTCTCCCGACGCGATCTACAGCGCCCCGGAATTCGCCAATCTGGTCGTGGCGCTGGCGCTTTCCCTCGCGCGAAGCAGGGCGCGGTTCTTCCCGAGTTTCCACGCCGCCGCCTCACTGCCTTCCGGCAGCCTTGGCGCGAAAATGGCGGTCTGGCTTTCGGCCCTGGTTGCGGCCCGCGCCACCAGGGCCATCGCGGTTTCTGAGGGTGTCGGCGGCGATCTTGTGGCCCGAGGCTTCCCGAAATCCAAGGTCGTGGTCATCAACAACCCGCTGCCGCCGGCTGCGGCATCCCAGCAACGCTCCTACGCCTGGCAGGCAGAGCTCGCGGCGATGGGCGACGGCCCCATCATCATCACCGCCGGACGCCTGGTGCCCGTTAAGGATCATTGGACGTTGCTGCGGGCCTTCGCTGTGCTGCGCGCCGGCCGCCGGGCCCGGCTTGTCATCTTCGGCGAGGGTCCGCTGGCCGACGAGTTGCGCGCCTATGCCAAAGAATCCGGTATCGGCGCAGACGTTCTGTTTGCGGGCTATGTCAATGATCCGGCGGCCTGCTACGCCGTAGCTGACTTGTTCGTCCTATCATCGACCAGCGAGGGCTTCGGCAATGTTCTGGTCGAGGCCATGGCAGCGGGGATTCCGGTGGTCTCCACGGACGCGCCGCACGGCCCGCGCGAAATACTTGATGACGGCCGCTTCGGCGCCCTGGTGCCGGTCGGCGATGCCGCGGCCCTGGCAGTGGCGATGGCCGGAATGCTCGACCAGCCGACAACCGCCGCGATCCTGAAAAGCAGGGCGGCGGATTTCGAAATTGAAAAGATCGGAGACCGGTACGAGGCGTTGCTCTGAATTAGCGCATGGATCGGCTTGCGGCGGCACAGGAATCCGCCATTGATGGGACAGGACGCCGCCAACATAGGCCGGTTACTCCCAATCCAATCATGATCTTTAACATCAATTTACCCGGAGTTGGTAACAACAGGGAACCCGCGTTTTATCCTCAGGATAGGGATTTTCCTTGCCGCAGCATCACAGCCTTCCTGCCGGCCGTGCAAACGATCGCAATTGGCCGCGATTGCACCGCTTCATGCGGGTTGAGCTGGAACTCGCGCCTGACGTCCTGGTGCCGCGAGCCGAAACGGAACTGCTTGGCCGGACGGCCGCGGCCATTCTTGGCGAACAGGCGCACGAAACGATCCTGATCGACATGTGCTGCGGCAGCGGCAATCTTGCCGTGGGCATCGTCAGCGAATGTCCTCGGGCTCGGGCATGGGCGGCGGACCTGACCGACAGCACGGTTTCGCTTGCCCGCCGCAATGTTGTGCGCCTCGCCCTGCAGGACAGGATCAAGGTCCGGCAAGGCGACCTATTTGCCGCGATCGAGGGTGACGGCCTCCACGGCGCTGCCGACATGGTTTTGTGCAACCCGCCCTATATTTCGTCGTCCCGTCTCGATAGCGAAAGCGCGCATCTGTTGGAGAACGAACCTCGGGAAGCTTTCGACGGCGGCCCTTACGGTATTTCGATCCTCCAAAGGCTGGTCCGGGATGCCGCAGCTTTCCTCAAGCCAGGCGGATGGCTGCTGTTTGAGTTCGGCGAAGGTCAGGATCGGCAGATAGCAACCCTTTTATCGAGAACGAAATCCTACGAAACCCCAACCTTTGCCGTGACGGCCGACGGCCAGCCCCGTGTCGCCATGGCGCGCAAACATGGTGGCCGGGTTCCCGGAACAGGGAGCCCGGCGTGAGCGTCGTCCGCGCCCTCGATCAGGCCGACCTTGCGGCCGTCGCGGGCATGTTTCAACGCATGCTGCGCAAGAAGCGGGGGCCAGCGCCGGCCTCCCTCGTCGATTACATGAGGCGGTTTTATCTGGACGCACCCGACTGGGGCAGCGGGCTCCGTTCGCTTGTCCATGTCAATGACGCCGGCCAGGTTTCCGGCTTCGTCGGCGTTCATGCGCTGCCGATGAAATTCAACGGCCGGCAGCTCTACGCTGCCATCTGCAGCTCGCTGATGGTCGAGGATCACGAGACCGATCCGATGGCCGGTGCCCGCCTGTTGAAGGCCTTCCTCGATGGTCCGCAGGACATCTCCTTCAGCGAAACCGCCAATGATACGTCCGTGAAACTGTGGACGCGGCTTCGCGGCGTTGTGCTGCCGCAATACAGCCTTGACTGGGTTCGCGTGATGCGGCCGGCGACCTTCGTGCTCAGCCTTTTTGCCAGTCACATGAAGCTTGCCTGGATGTTGAACCCGCTCGCCCGGATGGTCGACCGGCTCTACCTTCGCAAAATGGAGGGCGGTCAACGACGCTGGACCGGCGTCGTCGCCAACGCATCGAGCCGGGGGGCATTTCGGACCTCCGAGATCGACAGCGGCAGCTTTGCGGGGCTGCTGGAGCCGCTTTGCGCCCAGTTTCCGCTACGTCCGCAGTGGGCGGAAGGTCAGCTCGACCATATTCTGGGCGATGCGGCGCAAAAGCCGGATTTCGGAGAGCTTGTCTGCGTGTCGGTGGCATCGCCGAACGGCGCCAATGTCGGCGCTTTCGCCTACTACGCTCGACCGGACGGGATCGGCCGCGTGCTGCAGGTCCTCGCTCTTCCCGGCCAGGCCGGGCCGGTGATCGATTGCCTGGTCGAGCATGCCGCCCGGCGCGGTGTCTCCGGCTTGCGCGGCCGCGTCCAGCCCGCGCTTCTGGACGCCATGCTTGTAAGACGCATAGCCTTCATACCGGTCGCCTCGACCGTCGTGCATTCACGCGATCCCGAGCTTCTCGATGCCATGAAGAACGCGCAGGTCTTTCTGAACGGGCTTGCGGGCGAGCAGTGGAGCCAGTTGATCGGCGGCCGCTTCACCTGAAGCGTTCCGCCTAGAGCAATTCCAGGAAAGGGTGCGCGGTTTTCCGTCCGGAATGGCATAATGCATCAGGTCAGGAGCCGACTTCGTCCACGCCGCCAACGAGCTGCGGGCGCAGGTGCAGATAGCGCGTCGCCTTTCGCTTGGCGGCGATGTCGGCCCAGACACGTTCGATCTGTGAGGCGGCCAATCCCGCCGCTTGCCCTACCACCTCGGCGGACACGCCGTTGTTGAGGCCGTAGAGACACAGATCCATCCGATCGTAAGGCAGGGAGAAGTAGAATTCTTCCTGCGTCTGCGCCAGCGAGTAGGTGTCGGTGGTCGGCGGCCGGTTGCGGACCTCTTCCGGAATGCCGAGATAGGCGGCTAGCGCATAGACCTGCGTCTTGTAGAGATGCGCGATCGGCTTGACGTCGGCGGCGCCGTCGCCGTTCTTGACGAAGAACCCCTGGTCGTATTCCAGCCGGTTCGGTGTGCCGAGCACGGCGAAGTTCAGCCGGTCGGCATGATAATATTCGAGCTGCTTGCGGGTGCGCTGCTTCATGTTGGTGGCGGCAACGATGCCGAGATAGATTGCCACCGGCATCCGCAGTTTCGTCTGCTTGCCTTGCGGGTCCTGCACCACCAGCGACGAGATGTTGTAGCCCTCGCCTTCGAGCACGTTCGCGATCACGATCTTCGAGGCCCAGCCCTTGCCATAGTCCGGGACCATTTCGCGGATGAAGGCGTCGCGGCGTTCATAGCAGCCCATTGCCCGCAGGGTCGGCCCGATATCCTCCACAACGGCCTCGACGCCGAAAGTGTCGGCGACCAGATGGCCGAGTCGCAGGCTTTCGGGGTCGGAATCGCTTTCCGGCATGAGGACGCACAGCACATTCTGGTGGCCGACGGCCCGCGCGGCCAATGCAGCCGAAACGCTGGAATCTATACCGCCCGAAAGACCGAGCACGAGGCCGCGCTTGCGAATGCCGCGCAACTGCTCGCGCAGGGCCGCCACGATCCTGTCCGTTTCGGCGGCGGGATCGATGACCAGGGCTTGCGTGAAGGCCGGCGCATCCTGGGTTGAGCCGATGTTCATTGCTCGGCCTCCATCATCTCAGCCGCGAGCCGGCGGCTGACCTTGCCCGACTCCGTCTTCGGTAATTCGCTGCGGAACTCTATGATTTTGGGGACCATGAAATCCTCCAGGTGGCGCGCGCAGTGACGAATGATGTCCTTTCCGCCAAGCGCCGGATCGGACCGCACGACGAGCGCGCCAATCGCATGCCCCAGCACCGGATCCGGCACGCCGACGACCACCGCTTCCGCGATACCTGGATGGGCGTGGAGCACGGCCTCCACTTCCTTGGGGGCGACCTTCTCGCCACGCGTCTTGATGATGTCGTCCTTACGCCCGACAAAATAGAGAAAGCCGTCCTCGTCGGTCTGGAACAGGTCGCCCGTATAGAGCACCTTTTCCCAAGGGTTAGGCCCCGGCCGGAGCGCTCGTTCCGTCGCGGCCTTGTTGCGCCAATAGCCCTGCATCACGTGCGGACCGCGGATGACTAGCTCACCTGCCACGCCCGCCGGCACGCGTTGTCCAAGGTCGTCGACGACAAAGGCTTCCGTGTTGGGGATGGCTATGCCGACCGACCCTGGCCGGCGGTCAAGTTCCTCGGGTGGCAAATAGGTGCAGCGCTTGCATTCGGTCAGCCCATACATCGAATAGATCCGGACGCCGGGCAGCAACGAGCGCAGGCGTTCTATGTGGGCTGGCGGCAAGGCGGCCGCGGTGTTGGAAATATAGCGGAGGCTGGGCAGGAAACCCGGCGCCAGATCACGCATCTGCAGGATCATCGCCGCCATGGTAGGCACCAGCGGAAGGCCGGTGACGCCCTCTTTGCGGATGCGTTCGAAGATCTCGTGCGGGAAGGCGAAGGACTTCTCGAGCACCAGCGTGGCCCCGAGCCTGACTGCCATCAGCAACTGGTAGAGGCCATAGTCGAAGGCAAGCGGGAGGACGTTCAGGATGATGTCGTCCGGCGCGTTGCGCAGATAGGTGGCGATCGACCCCGCGGCAGCGTCGCAATTGCGATGCGTCATCATCACACCCTTGGGCCGGCCGGTCGAACCTGACGTGTAGATCAGCATCGCAAGGTCGACGTCGATGCCGCGATGGTCTACCTCCGCGCCATCGAACGTCAGGCAGTCAGTCAGGGACGCGGCCCCTGCCGGGCATTGCCCATCGGCCCCAGGAGTGGAAGCCACGAAGATGCCGGTCTTGCCTTGCGATGCGCAGGCTTCGGTGACCACGGGCATCAGCTTCGCCTGCGTCAGGACCGCCCTGGCGTCGCAATCGGCGATGATGTAACCGAGCTTGTCGACCTTTGTGGAGGGGTTGATCGGACTGAAGGTCGCACCTGCCTTGAGTGCGGCAAAGATCGATACGGCGGCCTCCCAGCAATTGTCCATGAAGACCAGGACGCGGTCGTCGCGCCTGATCCCATTCATGAAGAGAGCGGTGGCCAGCCGGCTCGAAAGGTCGTCAAGTTCTTCGTAGCTCAGCTTTTTGCCCCTAGTGACCAATGCCGTCTTGGCCGGGTGGGCAGCAGCCTTCGCCACCAGAAAATGCTCGATCCGCACGGAACGTTCCTCGCCGTTGGCGCTTACGCTGCCAGCGTTTGTGCTCTCGCCTCGATGAAGGACGAGATGCGGTCAAGCGAGTCCAGGTTGGCCGGAACGATGTCGGCATCCACCATCGCGATGCCGAAATTGTCCTCGATGAAGGCCACCAGCTCAAGTACCGCAGTCGAGTCGATAATGTCGTTCTCGATCAGCGAGGCTGAATCCGACAGTTTGTAGGAGGTGTCGCCGAACAGGAAGTTGTCGACGATAAAGCTTCTGACCCTGTCCTTGATTGCCGTCATGATGTCTTTCCTTTTCCTCGCCGTCTCAGGCCGCTCTTGCCGCGCCGACCGCTTGGCCGGCGAAATTCTTCTGCCACAGCTGCGTCGACAGAATGCCGACGAAGGCGGCGTTGTCGCGAAATCCGGTCGCGGTCTCCATGCGGCATTTCTCGTGGAGCTTGGCCACCGCCTTGGCGTTGAACAGGCCGCCGGCGGTAATGCTCGCCTCGCCCAGGCAGTCACGCACATAGTCTAGTTCCTCCGCCCCGACGAAGGAGCGGGCCTCCGGGGCGCGGTAAGGTTGCTTGGTGCGTTTGCCGATTGCCGCCGGAAGGTGGTGCCTGGCCACCTTGCGCAATATGTGCTTCTCCATCAAGCCTTTCAGTTTCATCTCCGGCGGAAGTCTTGCCGCGAACTCTACCACGCGATGATCCAGGAAAGGAAACCGCCCTTCGATGCCGTGCGCCATGGCCATCCGATCGCCTTGGCTGGAGAGGATGTAGCCGGGCAGGAGGAAGCGGGTTTCGAGATATTGCGCCTGATGCAGCGGATGCCATAGGGAAAACGCCTCGGGCAGGCGGCTGGTCAGCTCTTCAGCTGCGTCATAACCCTTCAACGTCGCGCGCAGGTCGCCGGAAAAGAAGATTTTCGCCGCCGCCGTGGTCTTGAAGCGTGGCCGATGCGAGAACAGCGGATCGTCGAGGGCAGCGTTGCTGGTGCCGAAGAAGGCAGCCAGATACTCCACCGATTGCTGTTGCAGGCCCGGCAGATACGGGTAAAGCCGGCGGAACAGCTGCGGCCTTATGCGCGATGTGGGCTGCCGCCCGCAGAACCGGCGGACACGCGCCTCCTTGAAGACGTCGTAACCGGCGAAGACCTCGTCGGCGCCTTCACCCGTCAGCACCACCTTCAGGCCGGCCTGGCGAACCAGGGCGGACAATTTGTAGAGTGGCGCTGGCGCCGTGCGGATGATCGGCCGCTCGGCAAAGCGGATGACCTCAGGAAAGACGCTGGCGATATCGCGGGCGCCGCATTCTATGGCGTGGTGGCGCGTGCCGAGCGCCGAGGCCATTTCGATCTGAAAGGCGCTTTCGTCATGCTCGGCGCTGTCGAAGGTTACGGAAAATGTCTCCAGTCTCCGAGGAGTCATGCCGGCGGCAAGCGCCGAAACAAGCGAGGAATCGAGCCCTCCGGAAAGATAGGAGCCGACCGGCACGTCGGCCCGCATGCGAAGCCTCACCGCATCGGTCAGAAGGGCTTGCAATTCCTCTGCCGCGTGGTCCTCGTTCGTGATCTTCGACGGCTCATCACGATGCGGATAGTCCAAGTGCCAGTACCGTTTGACCGTGACCTGCCCCTGCGTCGCGATCATCACACTTGCCGGTTCCAACTCGTGGATATTGCGGAACGCCGTGCGCGGAGCGATCGGCGCCCACAGCGTAAAGATCTGATCCAGCGCAATCGGATCAATTTCAGCGGAGACGCCCGGGACCTTTAGCAGGGCTTTGATCTCCGAGGCAAAGTAAAGCACCCCGTCCTTACTTGTGTAGAACAGCGGCCGGACACCCATCCGGTCTCGTGCAAGCACCATTCGTCGCTGCCGATTGTCCCATATCGCCAAGGCGAAATCACCGTTCAGGAGAGACAAGCAGTCTTCGCCCATCTCCTCATAGAGCTGAAGGATGACCTCTGTGTCGCTCGAGGTCCGAAAGTGCCGGCCCTTGGCGATCAGCCCTTCGCGCAGTTCTATGTAGTTGAAAATCTCGCCGTTGAACGCAATCGTCAAATTGCCGGCCTCGTCGGACATCGGTTGCTGGCCATCGCCGATGCCGATCACCGACAGCCGCGCATGCCCGAGCCCGGCATCGGGTGCTACGAATTTCCCTTGCTCATCCGGCCCACGATGGGCAATTGCGGCTACCATGTGCGTGAGCAAAGCTTCCGCATCCCGGATTGACCCGAAATAACCCCCGAATCCACACATCCCTTGAACTCATATTGAACGCTAAGGTACGGAACATAACCTCGATAGTGGCATCTGAGGTTAATCCGATATTTTCACCGAGCATGTGGTTAACAAGGAGTTTGCCACGATGTGGTCTTCGTGGCTAGGACGCGATGGCTCTCCATCACCTCGCGGTTGCGGCCGTAATAGCCGGAACGATAGCCCAGACGCTCCGACGTGGCGAACCGCCTGGATACAAACGGGCCGCGCGCAACGTGCTGGCGACCTTGAGGCAAATTCAACCGCAGGCTGCTGGGCTGACTATTATCGGGGTAGGTTTTTTCAACGCTTGCAACGGCTTAGTGTTTTCCGACACGCGCCGGGCGCGAACGGACCAGAGCATTTCCAAAAAAGTGTGACACGGTTTTCTCTGCAGAAGCGCGCGGCGCTTCTGCAGCAATTTGCCTCGAAATCAAGAGATGACGGGGGTTTCAACCTGTCTGTGGAACGGTTGATCGCTCTAGGCCTTTTGTCCGGGTTGGCATGGCTGGACACGGGCGGCTAAGGCTGGAAATGTGATTGCACGTCTTCGCTGCCGGGGGGCTGGCCGGAGGACGAGGAGGATGGCGCTGAATTTCGAATATATTGCCGGCCATCCGGCGCTGCACCGTCATGTCGAGGCGCAGTCGAAGGCGCTGCTGCATATCTATGAAACGAGCCCACGCCTGGCTGCCGTGTTCGCCACGCAACAGCGCTGGCTGCTGGCTCACACCGGCCTAGCCCTGCATTTCGCCCGCGACCCGCGCGATCCCCGCACGGAACTGACACTGGCCCGCTTCATCGATGCCGTGCTTCACTATTCCGTCGCCAGCCGCAACACGGCCGAAGCCTTCATCAAGGAGATGCTGTACTATCACATCATCGAATACCTGCCGCACACCGGTGATGGACGAGCCCATCCCTTTCAGGTGACGGCAGCGACGCTGAAGGAATTCGATGGCTGGGTGGTTGCGCATCTGCGCACGCTCGACGGTCTCGACGGCGGCGACCGCCTCGCCGCGTTTCTCAAGCAGCACGGCATGATTGCCAGGCTGCAGCCGCTGGTGGCGGAAGGCCTGCTCTCCTCCAACCCTGTGCGTGAGCCCAAGCAGACGTTTTCGCTGTTCATCTGGCTCAACAATGGCGGCATCGTCATGGATTGGCTGATGTCTGGCATCGATCCCGACAATGCCGGCCTCGACCGGATCCCGACCAGCGTGGTTTCGATCGGCGAATTCGCCAGTTGGCTAAAACTCTCGCGCACCCATCTTGCGCGCAAATTGCGCGACGCCGAAAAGCTCGGCAGCGTCGGCTGGCTGGGCCGGCGCGGGCATTCGGTGATGTGGGTGTCGAACAGCTTCTACCAGGAATACATGACCGTCCAGGCCGCCAAGCTTGCCGTTATCGATGCCGCGTTCGAAGCCTGCCGACCGGCGTCGCCGCACGCTGGCTGAACGTTCGGCGCAGACGCTGTTGCGCAGCCGATCGTGCCGACCGCGAGGACCCGTCCGGGCGCATGGCCGAGGTGGCCTTTCCGCCGTCGGGATACGGACATCTGGACAGCGGGGGCGAAGCCTGAAAGCGGAACGATCCGCGCGAGCGGCAGCGATCCGCCCGACGGGTTCGGGTGGATCAACTGGTCAAAAGCCGGGCGCAGCATCTCAATCGATGTCGAATGACACGCCCTGCGCCAGCGGCAGCGCCTTGGAATAGTTCACCGTGTTGGTGGCGCGGCGCATATAGGCCTTCCAGGCATCGGAGCCGCTCTCGCGGCCGCCGCCGGTTTCCTTCTCGCCGCCGAAGGCGCCGCCGATCTCGGCGCCCGACGTGCCGATGTTGACGTTGGCGATGCCGCAATCCGAACCATCGACGCCGAGGAAGCGCTCGGATTCCTGCAGGTCGCGGGTGAAGATCGACGACGACAGTCCGGCGCCGACCGCATTGTGCTCGTCGAGCACGGCATCGAAATCGGAATATTTCATCACGTAGAGGATCGGCGCGAAGGTTTCTTCGGTGACGGGAGCCACCTGCTTCGGCATTTCGACCAGCGCCGGATGCACGTAATAGGCATCGGGATGGCCATTCTCGACCCGCGAACCGCCGGTCAGCTTGCCGCCGTGAGCGGTGGCTTCCTTGAGCGCCTTCTGCATGGCGTCGAAGGCCGCCTTGTCGATCAGCGGCCCGACGAGCGAAGACGTCTCCAGCGGATTGCCGACCGAGACGCTCTCATAGGCCTTCTTCAGCCGCGGCAGCAGCGCGTCATAGACTCTGTCATGCACGAACAGGCGCCGCAGCGTCGTGCAGCGCTGGCCGGCGGTGCCCATGGCGCCAAAGGCGATGGCGCGCAGCGCCATGTCGAGATCGGCGGTCGGGCAGACGATGCCGGCATTGTTGCCGCCGAGTTCGAGCACGGCGCGGGCAAAGCGCTTGGCCAGACGCGGGCCGACATCCCGGCCCATGCGGGTCGAGCCGGTGGCCGAAACCAGCGCCACCTTCGGGTGGTCGACCAGGATCTCGCCGACGGAGCGGTCGCCAATCAGCACCGGTGCCAGGCCCTGCGGCGCATCCGCGCCGAAGCGCTTGACCGCGCCGGCAAAAATCGCCTCGCAGGCGAGCGCCGTCAGCGGCGTCTTTTCCGAAGGCTTCCACACCACGGCGTCGCCGCAGACCAGCGCCAGCGCCGCGTTCCACGACCACACCGCGACCGGGAAATTGAAGGCCGAAATGACGCCGACGACGCCGAGCGGATGCCAGGTCTCCATCATGCGATGTCCCGGACGCTCGGTGGCGATGGTCAGACCGTAGAGCTGGCGGGAAAGGCCGACGGCGAAATCGCAGATGTCGATCATTTCCTGGACTTCGCCGAGGCCTTCCGACGGGATCTTGCCGACCTCGATCGACACCAGCCGGCCAAGCTCGGTTTTGTGCGCGCGCAACTCCTCGCCGAGCAGCCGCACCAGTTCGCCGCGCCGGGGACCTGGCACCATCCGCCAAACCTGGAACGCCGTGTGCGCGGCATCGATGGTCTTGGCCGCATCGGCCGGCGAAATCGTCTTCAGCGCCGCGATCTGTTCACCCGTCACCGGGCTGCGCACGACGAGGTCGCCGCCGGTCAGCGCGTCCTTGGCCACACCCAGTTTCGCCAGAAGTTCGGCCGTTTCCTTCGCTATCGTCATTTTTATCCCTTTCAGATCCGCTCGCCATCATAGGGCGGCGGTCGAGCCTTGGCGCCATTATCGCCCGCATGCCGCGGGCGCTGTCATGGCGTGCCATTACTCGTTTCAGGGGAAAATCGCCACCCCGGCATGGTCCAAGCCGGGATTGCACGATTGAGCCAGAGGAGGAACAGGCTTAGTGCGCTGTCTTCGCCGGCGCCTTCACGGCTCCGTCCCGCATCAGCCGGTCGATATGCATGCGGATATGGGCGGCTTCCGCTGCCGTGTTGGCCAACGCAATGGCGCGATCGAAGGCGACACGCGCCTCTTCGCCACGGCCGAGCTGCATCAACAGACCGCCCTTGAGGCCGAAGAAGTGGAAATAGCCGGACAGCCTCTCGCCAAGCGGCTCGATCATGGCAAGGGCAGCTTCCGGCCCGCGCACCTTGGCGACCGCAACGGCACGGTTCAGCGTCACCACCGGCGAAGGTTGCATCGCCTCCAGCAGGCTGTAGAGCAGGTCGATCTCTGTCCAGTCGGTCTCCTCGGGGGTTGCCGCCCGCGCATGAAGGGCGGCGATCGCCGCCTGCACCTGGTAGGGTCCGGGCTTCTGGTGGCGCAGGGCCTTGTCGACCAGCGCCAGGCCTTCGTCGATCATCTTGCGGCTCCACAGCGAGCGGTCCTGGTCGTCGAGCAGCACGATCTCGCCATTCTCGTCGAAGCGGGCCGGCGCGCGCGCATGCTGCAGCAAAAGCAATGCCGTCAGGCCCATGATCTCCGGTTCGGTCTGGAACAGCCGCAGCAACAGGCGCGCCAGCCGGATCGCCTCCTCGCAAAGCGGCGCACGCGCCGGCGCCTCGCCGCTGTTGGTGGAATAACCTTCGTTGAAGATCAGATAGACCATGGCGGCAACGGCGGCGAGCCGCTCCGAGCGCTCGACCGCGCCGGGCGTCTCGAACGGCACGCCGGCATCGGCAATGCGCGCCTTGGCGCGCGTGATGCGCTGTTCCATGGCGCTTTCGCCGACCAGGAACGCACGCGCGATCTGCTTGACGGTGAGACCGGAGACGATGCGCAGCGCCACCGCGATCTGCTGCGTAGGCGGCAGATCCGGATGGCAGCAGATGAACAAGAGCCGCAATATGTCATCGCGGTAGTGCGCGCCGTCCAGCCGTTCGGCGATATCGCTCTCGGCATCTTCCAGGTCCGAGATCTGGTCCTCTTCCGGCATCGGCGCCTGCTTGGCGCGCTTGCGCACCGCGTCGATGCCGGTGTTGCGGCCGACAAAGATCAGCCACGCCGCAGGATCGCGCGGCGGCCCGTTCTGCGGCCAGTTCTTGAGTGCCCTCAGGCACGCGTCCTGGAAAGCTTCCTCCGCCGTATCGAGATTGCGGAAATAGCGCAGCAGCGCACCCATAGCCTGCGGGCGGGCAGCGCTGATCGCCGAGCTTATCCAGGCGAGGTCTGTCATGTGGCTACTCTGGTTGGGTTGAAGACGGAAACCGGTCGGATCTCATAGGATCCGCCGCTGGGATTGACCTCGGAAAGCTCGCGCGCGAAGTCGACGGCCTCGTCGAGATCGGCGCATTCCAGCGTGTAGAAGCCGAGGAACTGTTCCTTGGTCTCGGCAAACGGGCCGTCGATGACGACCGATTCGCCCTTGACCTTGCGCAGCGTCGTCGCGGCGGTGGTGGGCAAAAGCCGCGCCACCGGCCCAAGCCGGCCGGCTTGAGCGTATTTTTCCTGCACATGCATGAGCTTTGCCATGACCTCGTCATCCTGTGCCTTGCTCCAGGAGGAGACGACATCTTCGGAGGCATAGCAGAGGATAGCGTAGAGCATGGGACGTCCTTTTCTGTCTCAAAGGACGAAACAGTAGGGCCTATGCCGACATGGCGTCGACAAAAAAGTTACGCCATTTTTGTCAGCCTTCGCTTGCCTTCAACCATCTCAGCACAAGAGCCTCTTCATCATCGAGACCGTCTATCGATCGCTTGCGCTTGTTGGCCTCGGTCATTTCGCTAAGCAGCCGCCCTTCCACCCAGGCTTCGAAAACCTGTGGATGGATGTAGCATTTGCGGCAGACGGCGCGTGTGTTGCCGAGCCGCTCGGCCACCTTGTCGATGACGGCGTTCATTACACGCTTGGTCTGCGCCTGGCTTTCGGGAAGCTCCGTCCGCGCAAACAGCGACGCGGCATGGATGGTGCCGCCCCAGGTGCGGAAATGCTTGGAGCTGAAATTGGCGCCGATCGCGTCGCGGATATAGCGGTTGACATCGTCGGAGCGCACTCCATGCCTCTCGCCATCCTCGTCGAGATATTGGAACAGTTGCTGCCCCGGAATATCCTGCGCGCCGCGCACGACCCGGGCGATGCGGCGGTCGACCAGCTTCAATTTCCATTCCTTGCCGGACTTGCCCTTGAAGGCAAAGCGCAGGCTCGATCCCTTGATGTCGACGTGGCGGTCGCGTAGCGTCGTCAGCCCAAAGCTCTTGTTGTCGCGGGCATAGGCGGCATTGCCGACCCGGATCATCGTGTTGTCGAGCAGCCAGACAATTGCCGCCACGACGCGCTCGGCCGGCAGGCCACGGCGGCGCAGATCGGCATCGATCCGGCGGCGCAGCTCCGGCAGGCTTTCGGCAAAGGCGACAAGGCTGGAGTATTTGGCGCCGTCGCGCTCGGCGGCCCACAGCGGATGGTATCGGTACTGTTTGCGCCCGCGCTGGTCGCGGCCGGTCGCCTGGATGTGGCCGGCGGGATCGGGCGAGATCCACACATCCGTCCATGCCGGCGGAATGGCCAGCGCCTTGATGCGGGCAATGGCTGCCGCGCCGACGGCCTGTCCTTTCGCGCCCTTGTAGGAAAAGCCTTCGCCCGCCTTCAGGCGCCGGATCCCCGGCTCGCTGTCGCTGATATAGGTGAGCGAGGCCTGTTCGGCAGCGGTCTGCGCGCCGTTCTTCGGCGCTCCATCGTCCCCCCGTCCGGCAGCCGACCGGCCGGATGGCGTCCCAGATTTGTCAAGCATGCCCGCTCCACGAAATTTTTCTCGTAGATAAGCGCCAAGCCGACTGCTGGTTCCACCCCGTTGCTATGGAATGTGGTCGGGTCCACCAATGGTGGCACCAGCCGGCACGGCCATCCAGAGGCCGCCATCGTCGACGTGAGGCGGATGGTAGTCGCGCCCGGGCGGAATCTGTTCGAACACGGCCCCTGCCTCATCGGCAAGGTAGTCATAGCCCACATCCTGCAGGAGCCCCTTTGGATCAAGGTGGTGGTAGATATTGCGGCGGGCGATCCGCCGCTTCGGCTCCATCATCTTTAAATGATAGAGGTTGAGCCCGCTGTTGCGGGCCTTGAAACCAAGATCGGGAGGATACCAGAGCCCGTGCAGGTCCTCTGGTCGGTACTTCGCCGGATCGTAGGCTCTGAACAGACGATACTGGAACTTTTCGGCCCACAGCCCGTCGACCCGGTACTCGGTCGGCGAATACAATTCGCGGAGCCGGAACCCCCAGGCCATGCGCCTGTA
This sequence comes from Mesorhizobium sp. M0659, assembly GCF_040320605.1. NCBI lineage: Bacteria > Pseudomonadati > Pseudomonadota > Alphaproteobacteria > Hyphomicrobiales > Phyllobacteriaceae > Mesorhizobium > Mesorhizobium sp. M0659. Next base: position 311,983 of record NZ_JAMYPY010000002.1, on the reverse strand, counting down.
ATCCCCCGTCAGCTGTCCGATCCGCTCCGCGGTACCGCGTTCCAGCCGCTCATCGGGATCAATAGCCAGGATCCAGTCGGCGGCAGCTTCATGCGCTGCGTCGAGTAAGATCCGCCGCCGCTGCGGCTCGCTGCTGAACACGCCGGTCGCCCCGCGATCGTCATAGGCAATCCAGCCGTCAACGACCGGATCGATATTGGTGATCAGATCGGCAACCAGATGCGCGTCATAACGATAGCTGAAAACTGCGACCGTTCTCTGGCGCGTCCAGAACAGTCGGCTCCGTCGCCAGCGTCGAGGCTTGATTTGGCTCGTTATCATTTTCTTGTTGCCGCTTTCACGCGATTTCGCACGCCAATATAGACACCCACGGATTTGACCAGCAGGGCAAGCCAGACAATTGGCATCGACATCATCGCGAAAGTTCGATCCCGATCGGAAAGCCCGATCTTCGCCAGCTTGCGGGCATTCCGCCGATCGCGAAACGTGTCGCGAAAACACCGAAACGGAGTGTTCAGGGCGGACGCTGCGAGGTAATCGCCGCGGCGACAGCCGCGCCTGTACTGATCGGCAAGCAATCTGGACAGCCGGGTTTCGTTGCGATGAACGGTTTGCACCTTAGGCTCCCAGACCGGCTGCAGTTCCTGCGGCAGGCGCCCCAGGAATTCGGTGTCTTCGGCAGCAGGCATGGTTTCATCGAACAAGCCATATTCATCGAACAGCCGCCGATCGAACGACACGCCGTAACGCAGCGCACGATCCGGCGGCAGACCGGGAAGCCGTCGCATGAACATGATCAGATGAGCCGCACAGGCGATCAGATTGCGCGGATGGCTATTCACCATCGCGCTCGCCACGGCGCGGTCGCCAGCCAGATGCCGCTGCATCCGTGCCTCGGCCCAGCCCGAACAGGCGAGGCAATCATCGGCAAGAAAGGCAACGAAAGGCGCTTTGGTGGCCGCAATGCCGAGATTGCGGGCTGCGCCTACAAACAGCCTTCGACCGACCTCGATCACTGGCACCTTGACCCCGGCGCCGGTCAGCAGCGCCAGGACCTCGCCTCCGCCCGAGTTGACCACCATGATCTCGAGCGGCTCATCCTGATCCAGCAGGGATGTCACCGCCTCGACGATTTGAGCCGGCGCGCGATAGCCGATGACAATGACGGCAAGCTGCGGCGGGGCTGATTCAGGCACGTTGCAACTGGACGCGCGGAGAGGAAAACCAGCGCCGCAGCGCCAGCTTCAGCTGGTAGCGCCTGCAACGCCAGGTGTTCGACCGCACCTTCGGCGCCGCCGCCGCGATCCTCAGGAACCGCGCCGCCGTCTCCAGATCGCCGCGCGCATAGTGAACCCGGGCGATCTTGAGGGCGACCAGCCCCTCCCTGGTCTTTAGCGACGATAGTGGGATGCCACAGTCAGTCAGCTCGCGCAGCGCCAGCCGCCAGTCGAGAAAGCGGCGCACCGGCCTGGTGATGAAGCGATCATCGGAACGCACTGCCGAAACGTGGTAGATCATGACGGGATGCACGATCAGGGCAAGCGACGCCCTGCCCATCAGCCTGGACCAGAACAGCGTGTCCTCGTCATAGGCAAGCCCGGTCGGGAAGCGCGTGTCGCCGACGACGCGCCGGGAAACCAGCGCACTGCCCACGGCGATCGAGCGAATGTGACCTTCCAGATAGGCCGAGGCATTGGCTATACCGTCTTCTATGTAGCCGGCTGGAAGCTTGAGGTTCCGGTTCTCGCCATCGGTGCGCCGACGGTAGGCGCCGATCACCATGTCGGCGGCCGGCTGCTCCCCCGCCCGGACCAGCATCGACCGCAGCCCGCCCTCCAGATGCAAGTCGTCGGCGTCGATCAGGTAGATCCAGGAGCATTGCGCCTGCGCCAGCGCCACATTGCGGGAGCCGCCCGCGTCCCGGCAGTTGCTCATGAGCACGCGCAACGGCAACGAGAATTGCGTGGCGGCATTCAGCGCGGCTTCTGCCGTCCCGTCCGAGGAGGAATCGTCGACCAGCAGCACCTCGCCGATAACCTCGGCTTCGGAACGAAGCGAGGCCAGCGTGGCCGCTATGGTTGCCGCCGCATTGTGCGCCGGGATGATGACACTGATTGCCGTCAATACCGAACTCCGCATCAGCATGCCTGCCGACCGATCCTCCCCGAAGTTTCGACCGAGCATAACGGGCATGGACGTTGTTGAGAAGCTGTGCTTCGAGGCTGTCAGGCCTTCTCGAGCGCAACCGGAATGACGTCGACGGCCTGGTCGCCGACCTGGCCGCCGGTGGTTTTCAGCACGCCGACGATCGGAGCCACGTCGGAATAGTCGCGGCCATAGCCAACGGTGATGTGGTCGTTGCTGGCCCGCATGCCATTGGTCGGGTCGAATTCCTGCCAGCCGGCATCGCGCCCACACCACACCTTAACCCAGGCATGCATGGCATCGGCGCCTTCGAGCCGCGGCTTCCCTTTCGGTGGAATGGTGCGCAGGAAGCCGCTGACATAACCCGCAGGAATACCTAGCCCGCGCAGGCCGGCGATCATGATGTGGGAGAAGTCCTGGCACACGCCCCGCTTCAAACGGAAGGCATCGCTGGCCCCGGTACGCACCGTGGTCGCTTCCCCGTCATAGGTGAAGTCGCGGTGGATGCGGTTGCACAGATCGATGGCCATGCCGACCGTCGAGCCGCCGGCGCTGTCGCAGGCATAGGCGGTGATCGCCGCATCGATGCCGGCATGATCGCTGGCGGCGAGAAAGTGATGCGGTGCATCCGGCCCCAGTGACCGTACGGCGCCGAGTTCTTCCCGCAGGCGCTGCAGATCGGGCGACACGTCGAGCCCAGGCTCCGGCCGTGACACCGACACGCGCGCGCTCATTCTGATGTCGAGCCCGTCATGGACGTCGCGAAAGGCGATCGCGGTGACATTGTTGCCGAAGAAATCGGCAAAATCCGTGCGCTCCGATGGGGTCGGCACAAACGAAAGCGAGGCCGCGATCACGCGCTGCACGCCGGCAATGGTCGGCGGCAATACACGCACCTGATGCCGGCTGCCGCCGGCCGCGGCGTCATAATCGTAGCTGAGATGAAGCCTGATATCGTACAGCATGTTAACCGAAATACGCTTTAGCCAGGCTGCTGTAGAGGTTGCCGATCTCAGTTGCGAGATCGTCCAGCACCTCCGCCGACATCTCCGATGGCTCCATGACGGCAATTGCCGTGTTGAGCTGCAGGATTTCCTTGGCCGCGACCGACATATGCCCCTCCGGCCCAACCGATGGCAACAGGCCGATCTCCGCCTTCAGCCGTTCGAGCTGGAACAGGATCGAGCGCGGGTTGAGTGGGTCGAGCGCCAAGAGGTCGATCACCGTGCGCCGTCCGGCCCGCACCGGATATTGCCGGCGGTGGGTCATGACGCTGTCACCGATCTCCAGCATCATGTCGAGCGAGCCGTCCGGCGCACCGGACCTTGTCAGTCGGGCTAGCGTACGGGCGATCTGGATGCCGCGCTCGATCCGCCGGCCGATCTCGAGGAAACGCCAGCCGGTGAAACGGTACATATTCTCGTGCAACAGGCCGGAAAAGCCGGCCAACTTGCGCAGCATGACCGTCATCGCCCGTGTCGCGTCGTCACCCGGCGCCACCGTGGTGGCGAACTGATGAATGGTCTTCGACAGGTCCTTCAGCGCCAGCCAGCCATCGGGTGAAAAGCGGTCGCGGATCTGTCCGGCGCTGTAGACGGCGCTGTCCAGCGTGCCGATCAATCCGGGCGGAATGGCCGCTTCGAGATCGATGCCGAAGGGTTCGAGATAGTCCCTTATATCGGCGAGCAGCAGCATGTCAGGATCGGACGTCTCGGCCAGCCGCACATGATAGGCGCGCAGGATACGCACCGTATCTTCCGAACGCTCGATATAGCGGCCGAGCCAGGTCAGGTTTTCCGCCGCGCGGCTGGGCAGGCTGCCCGGCATGGTGCGGACGAAGCTGTCATGCTCCTGCGGCAGCAGCGTCTCGCGCTCGACCGACCGGTCGCTGACCACCCAGACGTCGGCCGCCTGGCCGCCGCGCTGCATGGCGATGGCCGTCGGGTCGAGCGATAGGCCGACACGGGCGAAACCGCCCGGCATTACCGTCCAGCCATCGGGCGTGCGCGCCAGATAAACGCGCAGGCTTGCCGGTCGCGGTTCCAGCCAGCCGCCGACATAGACCGGCGTCGTTGACAGCGTCACCGCTTCCTGGCCGACGAAACCGCTGCCATCGCTCTCGATGCGCGCGATCAGCGCGATGCGTTCCTCCGGCGTCAGTGCCGAACCGAGCCTGGTCTGGCCGTCATCCTCGAAGGCCAGCCGCGTCGACAGCGCCGGACCGATCACCATGCGATCGATATTGGCAAGCACATGGGCCCGTTCGGTTGCTTGCCCGCACCACCAGGTGGCGACGCTTGGCAACAGAAGTTCTTCGCCGCGCAATGCGCGCGAAATCTTCGGCAGGAAAGCGAGCAGCGCCCGGGTTTCCATCAAGCCCGAACCCAGCGCATTGACCGTCGAAACCGTGCCGCGGCGGATCGCCTCGACCAGCCCCGGCGTGCCGATATGCGAGTCCGACCTCAGTTCCAGCGGATCGGCAAAGGCGGCATCGAGCCGCCGCCACAGCACGCTGATCGGCATCAGCCCGGAAACCGTGCGCACCATCAGCTTGCCGCCGGAGACGGTCAGATCCTCGCCCTCGAGCAGCATGATGCCGAGATAGCGGGCGATATAGGCGTGCTCATAATAGGTCTCGTTGAGCGGCCCCGGCGTCAGAATGGCGACGCGGCCGTCATTCTCTTTCGCCATGCCGATCAGAGCATCGCGAAAGCGACGGAAGAAACCGGCCAGGCGATGCACATGCATCTCGCCATAGATGTCGGACAAAGCCCGCGTCGTGGCGACGCGGTTTTCCAGCGCAAAGCCGGCGCCCGACGGCGCCTGCGTGCGGTCGCCCAGCACCCACCAGCTTCCATCCGGCCCACGGCCGAGCTCGAAGGCGCAAAAATGCAGGAAATGACCGCTGGCCGGCATGGTGCCGACGACGGGGCGCAAATATTCGGGGCTCGCCGCAATCAGGCCTGCCGGCAGGATTCCCTTCTCGATCAGCCGGTTCGGCCCGTAAATATCAGCGACTATCTCCTCGAAAAGCTCGGCGCGCTGGACGAGACCGGCGCTGATCCCGGCCCATTCCTTGTCTTCGATCAGCAGCGGGATATGCGCCAGTGGCCATTCGCGCTCGTTGGCGCCGGCCTTGTCGTAGACGCGATAATAAACGCCGGCGTCGCGCAGATACTGGTCGGCGCGGGCAAAGCGCTGGCCCAGCTTTTCGGGACCCAGCTCCTCCAGCGCCTCGATGAAGGGCGCCCAGGCCGGACGCGGATGGCCCGAAGCATCGACCATCTCGTCGACGACGCCGTCAATCGGCTGATAGTGCTCCAGCAGACTGTGCCTCAGCGGCTTGCCGCGGACCTTTTTCTGATTCCCCTTTGCCATCGCTGATCAGAGTCTTGCTGGCCGCCTGAGGTCAAGGGTCATGGGGAAGTCTTCAGAGGCTTCTTCATTGCGCACCACATAGGCCGACGGCGTATGGCCGCGCGGCTCGAAGCGGGCGAGACGCCGCGCCTCAGCCTCATTGCCGTTGACCGGGAAGGTGTCGTAGCTGCGCCCACCTGGATGCGCGACATGGTAGACGCAGCCGCCCACCGCCCGCCCCGACCAACGGTCGTAAATGTCGAAAACCAAAGGCGTGTTGACCGGCAGCGCCGGATGCAGGCCCGACGAAGGCTGCCAGGCCTTGAAGCGCACACCGGCCACCGCGACCTCGCGATTGTCGGTGACCTTCATCGGCACGATTCGGCCATTGCAGACAATGGCATGACGTTCCGGGTTGAGGCCTTCGGTCCTGACCTGCAGCCGTTCGACCGAGGAGTCGACGAAACGCACAGTGCCGCCGATTGCGCCTTGCTCGCCCATGACATGCCACGGCTCCAGCGCCTGCCGCAGTTCCAGCTTGATGCCGGCATGCTGGACTTCGCCGCAGAACGGAAAGCGGAACTCCAGCTGGGCATCGAACCATTCCGGCCGGAATTCGAACCCGTTGAGCTTGAGGTCGTCGAGCACGTCGAGGAAATCCGCCCAGACATAGTGCGGCAGCATGAAACGGTCATGGAGCGAGGTGCCCCAGCGCACGAAGCGGCCATCAAGCGGGTTGTTCCACGCACGGGCGATGATGGCGCGTACCAGCAATTGCTGCGCCAGCGACATGCGCGCATTGGGCGGCATCTCGAAACCGCGGAACTCAACAAGCCCAAGCCGGCCGGTCGGGCCATCGGGCGAAAACAGCTTGTCGATGCAGATTTCCGAGCGGTGCGTATTGCCGGTGACATCGGTCAACAGGTTGCGAAACAGTCGGTCGACCAGCCAAGGCAGCGGTGGGTTGCCCTGGCCCGGGTGCGGCACCTGCGCCATCGCGATCTCGAGTTCGTAAAGCGAATCGTGCCGCGCCTCGTCGAAGCGCGGCGCCTGGCTGGTCGGGCCGATGAACAGGCCGGAGAATAGATAGGACAGCGACGGGCGCCGCTGCCATTGCAGCACCAGGCTCTTCAACAGATCGGGCCGGCGCAGGAACGGGCTGTCATTGGGCGTCGCGCCGCCGACGACGACATGGTTGCCCCCGCCGGTACCGGTGTGGCGGCCGTCGATCATGAACTTGTCGGCGCCAAGCCGCGTCTGCCGTGCTTCCTCGTAGATCGCCGTCGTCGTCGCCACGCAGTCCTGCCAGTTGGCAGCCGGATGGATGTTGACCTCGATGACGCCGGGATCGGGTGCCACCCTGATGACGTTGAGGCGCGGATCGTGCGGCGGTCCATAGCCTTCGATATGGACGGGAAGGCCGATCGCCTTGGCCGCGTTTTCGGCGGCTGCGACGAGTTCGAGATAGTCTTCCAGCGCCTCGACCGGCGGCATGAACACGCACAGCCGCCCGTCGCGTGGCTCGACCGAAAGTGCTGTACGCACCGCGCCGCCGATCTCGGTGATCTCCTGTTCGACCCTATCCTGCTGGCCGGTCGTCGCCGTGAAAGAAATCGCCTGCTGGCGTCGTGCCATCTCGTCGGCGCCTTCCAGCTCGGCCGGAGCCGGTTCTGGCAGTATGGCTTCCCGCGCCGGCAGCGGTCCACGCGGCAGCGACGGATCGACCGGCACAATATAGGGGAACTGCGCCGGCGGCACATAGGGCAGCGTGCCCAGCGGCAGGCGGTAACCGACAGGGGAATCGCCCGGCACCAGGAACAGCCGCCCGCGCCGGGTCTTCCACTTCTCCGAGCGCCAGCGCGGGTCCGAAGCCTGGCTGTTCCAGCGCTGCACCGGCAGCACGTAGCCCGACGGCTTGGTCAGCCCGCGCTCGAACACTTTCGCCATGCGGCTGCGCTCTTCCGGGTCTTCCAGCTTGGAGTTGGACGGATCGACATTGTCGGCCAGCTTGCCTTCTTTCAGCAGCCATTCGGCCGGGTCCTCATAGGCCTCGCTGACCATCGCCTTGTCGATGCCGAGTTCGCCGGCGATTGCCGTCAGCAAGCTCTCGGCCTGCTGCGGCCCCACCTTTGCGTCGCTCTTTTCGCGTGCGATCAGCGACGGATCGCTCCACACCGGCTGGCCGTCGGTGCGCCAATAGAGCGAAAAGGTCCAGCGCGGCAGGCTTTCGCCCGGATACCATTTGCCCTGGCCGTAGTGGAGGAAGCCGCCCGGCGCGAAGCGTTCGCGCAATTTACGGATCAGCGCATCGGCCTTTTCGCGCTTGGTCGGGCCGACGGCGGCGGTGTTCCACTCGGCGGACTCGAAATCGTCGATGGAGACAAAGGTCGGCTCGCCGCCCATGGTCAGCCTGACGTCGCCCGCTTGAAGTGCGGCGTCGACCTTGTTGCCCAGCGCATCCAGCGCCTGCCAGCTTTCGTCCGAGAATGGCTTGGTGATGCGCGGATGTTCGGCGATGCGGTCGACACGCATGTCGAAGCCGAATTCGACATTGGCGAAGCTCGCCATGCCGGAAATGGGTGCGGCGTTGCGGAAATGCGGCGTGGCCGCCAGCGGCACATGGCTTTCGCCGGTGAGCAGGCCCGACGTCGGATCGAAGCCGATCCAGCCGGCGCCCGGCAGATAGACCTCGCACCAGGCGTGCAGGTCGGTGAAGTCGACGGCGGTTCCGGCTGGGCCATCGAGCGCGACCAGATCGGGCTTCAGCTGGATCAGATAGCCTGAGACGAAACGCGCGGCGAGGCCGAGATTCCTGAGAATTTGCACCAGCAGCCAGCTCGAATCCCGGCACGATCCCTTTTTCGCGGCCAGCGTTTCCTCCGGCGAGAACACGCCGGTTTCCATCCGCACGATATAGGCGATCTCCCGCTGCAGCCGCGCATTGAGGTCGACGACGAAATTGACGGTGTTGGTGGCGCTACGGTCGATGGTTGCGAGGAAAGCCGACAGCAGCGGCCCCGCCGGCTCCGGCGTGCGGTAGATGGCGAGATCGTCCCTGATGTCTTCGGGGTACTCGAACGGGAAGGTCTCGGCCGATGGCTCGACGAAGAAATCGAACGGATTGTAGACCGTCATGTCGGCGACGAGATCGACCTCGATCTTCAATTCCGTCACTGGTTCCGGGAAGACGAAGCGGGCCAGGAAATTGCCGTAGGGGTCCTGCTGCAGATTGACGAAGTGGTTCGCCGGCCCGACCTTCAGCGAATGGCTGAGCACCTTGGTGCGGGAATGCGGTGCCGGCTGCAGCCTGATGACCTGGGGCCCGAGAACCACCGGCCGGTCATATTTGTAATGGGTCAGGTGGTAGACGGCTGCCAGTATTGCCATGGGGCCCCGGAGATCGGCGTTTCTTCAGCCGAACCCTGACACATCTATTGGCCATTCTCCAAGCAGAGATGTTGCGCTGCACCTAAATTAAGCAGCCGAAGCCGGCTACGCTGTGTCGAGATTCAGGTCAGGCCGAGTCGAAAATGGCTGATACCGAGAACCGGAGCAGAGCGTACTTTTGGCACGCGAGCACCGGAAGCGCAGGTATCGGCCATTTGCAGGCCGGCCTCACTTGAATTCGGCACAGCTTAGAAAAACGCCTGTATCCCCGTCTGCGCCCGTCCCAAAATCAGCGCATGCACGTCATGCGTGCCTTCATAGGTGTTGACCGTCTCCAGGTTCTGCGCGTGGCGCATGACGTGGTAGCCGATCTGGATGCCGTTGCCGCCATGCATGTCGCGGGCCTGGCGCGCGATGTCGAGCGCCTTGCCGCAATTGTTGCGCTTGACGATCGAGATCATTTCCGGGGCCATCTTGCCTTCATCCATCAGCCGCCCGACGCGCAGCGAGCCCTGCAAGCCGAGCGCAATCTCGGTCTGCATGTCGGCGAGCTTTTTCTGGAACAGCTGCGTGCCGGCGAGCGGCTTGCCGAACTGCTTGCGGTCGAGTCCATACTGCCGGGCCCGGTGCCAGCAATCCTCGGCGGCGCCCATCGCGCCCCAGGAAATGCCGTAGCGGGCCCGGTTGAGGCAGCCGAATGGGCCGCCGAGGCCCCTGGCGTTGGGCAGCAGCGCGTCTTCGCCGACTTCGACGCCTTCCATCACCACCTCGCCGGTGATCGAGGCCCTAAGGCTGAGCTTGCCGCCGATCTTCGGCGCCGACAGCCCCTTCATGCCCTTCTCCAGCACGAAACCGCGGATTTCGTCCTTGCCGTTGTCGCCCTTCAGCTTCGCCCAGACCACGAACACATCGGCGATCGGCGCGTTGGATATCCACATTTTCGAGCCGGAAATCCTGTAGCCGTTCGCGGTCTTCTCGGCCCGCGTCTTCATACCGCCGGGATCGGAACCCGCATCCGGTTCGGTCAGGCCGAAGCAGCCGATCCATTCGCCCGAGGCCAGCTTAGGCAGAAAATTCTTGCGCTGTTCTTCCGAGCCATAGGCATGGATCGGATACATCACCAGCGACGACTGCACGGACATCATCGACCGGTAGCCGGAATCGACCCGCTCGACCTCGCGCGCCACCAACCCGTAGGTGACGTAATTGGCGCCGAGCCCGCCATATTCCTCAGGGATGGTGATGCCGAGCAGGCCGGCCTCGCCCATCTCGCGAAAGATGCCGGCATCGGTCTTTTCCTCGAGATAGGCCTCCTCGATGCGCGGCGCGAGCTTGTCGGCGGCAAAGGCGGCCGCGCCATCGCGCACCATGCGCTCATCCTCGGAAAGCTGGTTCTCGATCAGGAAGGGGTCTTCCCAAACGAACGCGTTCTTGTCGGCGGCCATGGCTTCGCTCTCTCCCAAAATCTTGAAGTGCTCGGGCTTATCCGCCTTCGCTTCGGAAAAATCAAACAAAATTGCATCACCGATCAATGAGGTTTAGTAATGGATCATGAACGTCCAACGCCGGCTTTTGCCCAGCACCAGCGCCCTTGCCGCCTTCGAGGCCGTGGCCCGCCTTGGCTCCTTCACCGCTGCCGCCCAGGAACTCGATTTGACCCAAGGGGCCGTCAGCCGCCAGATAGCCCTTCTGGAGGAACAGTTCGGCCGCCGGCTGTTCGAGCGCGACAGCCGCAATGTTCGGCTGTCCACGGCGGGCGAAATCTATGCCGAAGCCGTGCGGGCGGCACTCGGGCAATTGCGCGACGCGGCGCTCGGATTGATGAGCAATCGGCATAGCGGCATGCTGAACCTCGCCATACTGCCGACCTTCGGCACGCGCTGGCTGATGCCGCTGATCCCGGATTTCGTCGCAGAAAACCCTGACATCACCATCAACTTTGTCACCCGCATCGGCCGCTTCGACTTCGCCCGCGAGCGGCTCGACGCCGCCATCCATCATGGCCAGCCCGACTGGCCGGACGCCGACTCCACGCTTCTGATGCGCGAGACCGTAATGCCGGTGGTCTCGCCAGACTTCCTTGCCAGCCGCGATATCACCACGGCGGCCGACATTAGCCGCCTGCCGCTGCTGCACATGGCGACGCGTCCCGGGGCCTGGGGCGAATGGTTCGAGGAACAGGGCTTGAGCGCACCGATCGGACCCGGCATGCAGTTCGAGCAATTCGGCACCGTTGCCCAAGCCTGCATGGCGGGGCTTGGCGTCGCGCTCCTGCCGCAAGTTCTTATCGCCGGCGAATTGCAGCGCGGTCAGCTCGTGCAGGCGCCGGGACAGCCGATGCAAAGCCGCAGCGCCTACTACCTCGTCGTCCCGAACGACAAGCGCGGCCACCCGCCCGTCGTCAGCTTTCGCGACTGGCTGCTGGGCCAGGTTGAGAAGGAACCGGCCGTTCTGGCCTGGTAGCTACTGCCGCTTCATCGACTCGGTTTCCGGCTGGAAGCGCAGCGTTTTTGCGACTTGCGTTCGGCAACTTTCGCATCGAGCTTGCTTTTGATCCGGGCGAAAGCCTGGTCTCCATCGACCGAACTGCCACTCGCCATGCCCTCGTCCCAAAGACGCCCCAACTCTTGGACACTCACTTTCTCGAAACTTGCCATATCGCGCGTATCTCCACACAAGGATGGGATTGCAAGGAACCATTCGAGGCTACTTCCGCTTCAAGGCATCGGCCAGTGCTGCGCCAAACGCGCCTTGCTGTGCCGGTCCTTCCGGCTGACGCTGCGGCATCGGCGAAGGTTGCGCCGGCTTGCCGCCGCCATTGTCGCGCGGCCCCTTCGGCGTCCCGCCCTCGCCGCCGTCCTTGCGCATGGACAGCGCGATGCGCTTGCGCTTGATGTCGACATCGACGACCCGCACCTTCACCACATCGCCCGCCTTCACCACCTCATGCGCGTCCTTGATGAAACGATCGGCCAGTTGCGAGACATGCACCAGCCCGTCCTGGTGCACGCCGATATCGACGAAGGCGCCGAAGGCCGCGACATTGGTGACGGTGCCTTCGAGAAGCATGCCGGGCTTCAGATCCTTGATATCGTCGACGCCCTCGGCAAAGGTCGCCGTCTTGAAGCCGGGGCGCGGGTCGCGGCCGGGCTTTTCCAGCTCCGCAATGATGTCGCGCACCGTCGGCAGGCCGAACCGTTCGTCGACGAAGACGCGCGGATCGAGCGCCTTGAGCGCGGCACTGTCTCCCATCAGCGAGCGCACATCGCGACCGCAGACGGCTACGATCTTCTTGGCCACGCCGTAGGCTTCCGGATGGACCGACGAGGCGTCGAGCGGCTCGCTGCCATTGGCAATGCGCAGGAAGCCTGCGGACTGTTCGAACGCGCGCGGTCCGAGCCGCGCTACCTTGAGCAGCTCCTTGCGGCTGGCGAACGGCCCGGTCGCATCGCGATGCGCGACAATGGCATCGGCAAGCGACGCGCCCAGGCCTGACACGCGGGCCAAAAGCGGCGCCGAGGCAGTGTTGAGATCGACGCCGACGGCATTGACCGCGTCCTCCACCACCGCCTCCAGCGAGCGGCCAAGCCGGTACTGGTCGACATCATGCTGGTACTGGCCAACGCCGATCGATTTTGGCTCGATCTTGACCAGTTCGGCGAGCGGGTCCTGCAGGCGCCTGGCGATCGACACCGCACCGCGCAGCGACACGTCGAGCCCGGGAAACTCAGCCGCCGCTGTCGCCGAGGCCGAATAGACCGAGGCGCCGGCTTCGCTGACGATCACCTTGAGCGGCTTCGGCCCGCCATCCGAAGGCATATCGGACAGCATGTCGGCGACCAGCTTTTCAGTCTCGCGGCTGCCGGTGCCGTTGCCGATCGAGATCAGCTCGACCTTGTGCAGGCGGATGAGCTTGGCGAGCTCCGCCTGTGTGCCGCGCACATCGTTCCGCGGCGGAAATGGATAGACCGTCGTCGTCGCCAGCACCTTGCCGGTGCCATCTACCACCGCGACCTTGACGCCGGTGCGGATGCCGGGATCGAGCCCCATGGTCGGCCGCGATCCGGCGGGCGCTGCCAGCAGCAAATCCTTGAGGTTGCGTGCAAAGACATGGATCGCCTCTTCCTCCGCCCGCTCGCGCAGGTCGCGCATCAAATCGAGCGTCAGGTGCAGCGAAAGCTTGATCCGCCAGGTCCAGCCGGCGACTTCCATCAGCCAGCGGTCGCCCGGCAGGCTGCCGCCGATGGCGTAGGCATTGGCGATCATCCGCTCGACCGGCTTCACCGGCGAGGCATCGTCGGCATCGACCTCGATGTCGAGCGACAACACCTCTTCGTTGCGGCCGCGCAGCATGGCCAGCGCACGGTGGCTCGGAACATTGGCCCAGCGCTCGACATGCTCGAAATAGTCGGAGAATTTCGCCCCGGCCTCCTGCTTACCGTCGACGACACGGGCACGCATGAAAGCGCGCTCCTTCATGTAGGTTCGCAATTTGCCGACCAGATCGGCATTTTCCGCAAACTGTTCCGACAGGATGTCGCGTGCGCCTTCCAGTGCGGCCTTGGCGTCGGCCACATCCTCGGTCACATAAGCCAGCGCCGCCTCGGCGGGCACCAACGACCGGTTGGCCAAAATAGCCTCCGCCAATGGCCCCAGCCCGCGCTCCCGGGCGATCTCGGCCTTGGTGCGGCGCTTGGGCTTGTAGGGCAGGTAGATGTCTTCCAGTTCAGCCTTGGTGGCGGCAGCCACAATTTTGGCCTCAAGTTCGTCGGTCAGCTTGCCCTGCTCGCGAATCGAACCAAGGATCGTATCGCGCCGCGCATCGAGCTCGCGCAGATAGGCCAGCCGCTCGGCAAGGTCGCGCAATTGCGTGTCGTCGAGCCCGCCGGTGACCTCCTTGCGGTAGCGCGCCACGAACGGCACCGTCGCGCCCTCATCGAGCAGCCCTATAGCTGCCGATGCCTGCTCCGACCGCGCCCCGATCTCTGCCGCGATGATGGATGCGATGCGTTTGCTGTCTGCTGCCATGCTGGTCCCTGTCGCAAAGAGCGGCGACCATAGGCGCTGATGTCCGTCCCGCCAACCGCAGTGTTCTCAAGCGTCAAAGAGGTCCACAGGAAAGCGCCTTGCTTTGGCTCGTCCTCAGACCATCCCGCTCAGCGCCTCGAAAAAGGCAACGATCTCGCGTTCGAGCGGATAATCTTCAGGCACCGGCTGCGACCCCATTTTTGCAATCACCACTTCCGTCTTCGGGTTGACGTAGAGCCATTGGCCGTGGATGCCGATGCCGCAGAAGGCGCCGTTTGCCGCCCCCGTCTGGTACCATTTGTTACGGTAACGGCCCTTTGGGAACAGATGCACCATTGTGCCGCGCTGCCAGGCCTCCGCGCTGCCGCCGGCAACGGTCGTATCGCGCACCCAGCCTTCTGGCACGATGCCGCGGCCATTGGCCGTGCCGCCCTGCCGCATCATCTCGCCGATACGCGCCAGGTCGCGCGGCGTCACCGAAATGCCGCCGGCGGTGCGCGCCGTACCTTCCATGTCGACGCCGATCGAAGCCTCGCTGACTGCACCCAGCGGTAGCCACAGTTTCTCGCGCATCAGGTCCGGGAAGCGCTGGCCGGAAGCTCGTTCGAGCAGCAGGCCGAGCAGATCGGAATTGGGCGAACGGTAGCGGAAGGTTTTGCCGTGCGGTTCTTCGAGCCGCTGCAAGGTCAGAATGAATTCGCGCAAGCTTTCAGTGCCGCCGCCCGGATTCCACAGCGTCGCGCGGCGGTAACGGGCAAAGGCGCTTTCGGGATCGAGATAGGCCTCCTCGAAATCGAGGCTGACGCTCATGTCGAGCACATGCCGGCAGCTTGCATCGGCATAGGCCGAGCCGGCGGCTTCCGGAATGTACTGGGTCACCGGCGCTTCCGGGTCGAACACGCCCTCGCCTTCCAGTATTCCGGCGATGATCGCGGTGACCGATTTGCTGATCGAAAAGATGATGTGACGGGCGCCGAAATCCATATTGGGCGCGAACCAGTCGCCGATGACCTTGCCAGCCTTCATCACCGTCAGCGCGTCGCTGCTCGAACGTGTGAGGAATTCGGCCACCGTTTCCGGGGCGCTGGCGATCGAAACCTTTTCGCCGAGCAGGCCGCTCAGGTCCCGCACCGGCGCTTCGACGCTTCCCGGCGTCGCCGCCACGGGAGCGGTCGGCACCAGTTCGCCAAGGTTCTGGAACGACCAGCGGTTGAAGGGGTTTTCGCGCCACTTGGAGAGCAGCACCTCATTGCGGGCAAAGCCGTAGCGGGTCTCGAACGCAGTCTTGCCAGTCATGAACGTTTCCTCGGAGGGATGATTTGTTGTGGGTCAACCAAGCGCCTTGGCGATGGCGTGCACCGCCTTCAGCGTTGCCACCGAATAGGCGACATTGCTGAAATCCGGATAGCTTGAAAGCTTGACCACGACCATGCCGGTGTCCCAGTCGATATGGATCATCTGCCCGAACACGCCCCGGCACATCAGCGCGCGTGAGCGCGGGTTTTCGATCCAGAACTGGTTGCGGTAGCTGCCCTCCGGCAGGCTCGGATTGAAATCCGGCGCATGCCTGCCGTTGCGCGTCGCCTCGACCCAGTCGGCCGGCACGATGCCGCGGCCATTGTCGAGGATCAACTGGCCGAAGCGGGCGTAGTCTCGCAGCGTCGCGTTGAAGCCGCCATCGGCCAGCGCATAGCCGGCGCTGTCGACCGTGAAGCAGGCGCTCTCGTCGGCGCCGAGCTTTTGCCACAGCTCCTCGGACACCAACTGCGCCAGCCGTTTACCGGTGACCCGCTCCATGATGAAGGCAAGCACGTCGGTCTCGATCGAGCGGTACTCGAACGCGGCGCCATGCGGCCGCACCTTGTCCTTCAGCTGCAGGATCAACTCGAACAGATGCGGCGGCCATTGGAAATCCGGATCGCTGTCCGGCGGCACCGGCTTCCAGCCCGTGGCGACATCAACCTGGCCGATGTCGGAGTAACGGTCGGTGTATTCCTCGGAAAACCGCACGCCGGTGGTCATATCCAGCACATGCTGCACGCTGGCGCCGTCCCAGCCGGTCGCGCCGAGCTCCGGCAGATAGGCGCTCACCGGTTTGGCCGGGTCGATCAAGCCGCGCCCAACCAGAATACCGAACACGGTGCCTGTTACCGACTTCGCCATCGACTGCGACAGATGCAGCGTGCGCTCGGCCATGCCGTTGAAATAGCGCTCATAGGCGACCTTGCCGTCTTTGAGCACCAGGAAGCCGTCCGTGTAGGTCTCGTCGAGCAGGCCAACGAGCGTCGTCGGACGGCCCTTGCTGTCTTCCACCGGCAGCGCGTCGAGATCGGTCTCTGCGCGCTCAAGACGATGGCGATGGCCATTACCGCGCCAGACCTCGATGGTCGGCAGGAATTCGCGGATGTGTTGGAAGGCCCAGCGATTCCATGGCGGCCGGTCCCAGTCGAGCTTCGGCAGCACCATTTGAGGCGGCGAGCCCTGCATGATCGACGGCCGCGGATCGCTGTTGCGATAGGAGTCCATGAAAGCCATTCCGGAAAAGAAAAGACCCGGCGGCGCATGCCGCCGGGTCTGTCAGACTGCGGTTATTTCTGCAGTTCGGTCCAGATCTTGGTGTAGATGTCCTGGATCTCAGGCGCGCACATCTTCTGGAATTCGCCTTGTGCCTTCGCAGCCTCCGGAATGACGACTTCCGGGGCATCCTTCATATCGGCCGGCATGTACTTGTCCGAGCCGGTAATGGCGTTTGCGTAGCGATGGAAGGCCGAGAGGCCGGCCGCGTTTTCCGGATCCATGATGAAGTTCTGGAACAGCTTGGCGTTCTCGACATTTTTGGCTTCCTTGAGAACGACGACGTTATCGCTCCACAGGCCGTAGCCTTCCTTCGGATAATTGTAATGGATGGCCGGATTGGCCAGCCGCTGACGCAGCGCCGAACCGTTCCAGTCGCTGGTCGCCTTGAAGTCGCCGGCGCCCATCTTTTCGATGGTGTTGTATTCCATGGCGATCCAGTTCGGCTTGGCCGCGACAAGCGTGTCGCGCACCTTCTTCAGCACCGTCTTGTCGTCGGTGCACTGCTGGCCGCCGACATATTTGATCGCCGCGAAGATAACGTCATTCATCTCGGGAACGACATTGGTCTTGCCCTTCAGCTCGTCCGGCGTGTTGAAGATGATGCCCCAGCTGTCGGCTGGTCCCTTGTAGGCATCGGTGTTGACGACGACGCCGACGGTGCCCAGCGCCCACGGCACGGAATATTTGCGGCCGGGGTCGAAGTCTGGATTGGCCCATTCCGGCGCCACGTTCTTGAAGTTCTCCATCTTGCCCGGATCGGTCTCCTGCACGAGGCCCTCCTTGATCCAGATCGGCACGTAGGTTTGCGACGGAACGGCGATGTCGAAGCCGGTGCCGCCCTGGCGTACCTTGGCGAGCGCCGTATCGTTGGAATCGTAATCGGTGATCGTCACCTTGACGTTGTATTTGGCTTCGAACTTTTTGATCACATCGGGGCTGGTATAGTTGCCCCAATTGTAAATGTTCAGTTCGCCATCGGCGCGGGCCAGGCTCGTCGTTGCGAGCAGCGCCAACCCGATGGCGGCTGTCGTTGTTTTCCAGTTCATGGTTTTAGCTCCCATTTGTCGGTTCAGTCTCTTTTCCTGCTGACGAAGAAAAACAACGTGACGATCGCGACCGAAAGCAGCAGGAAGGCGGTCGATATCGCGTTGATCTCAGGCGTGATGCCGCGGCGGATCTGGCCGAGCATGTAGGTGGGCAGCGTATCCTGGCCGCCCGATTTGACAAACTCGGTGATGACGACGTCATCGAGCGAGATGACGAAGGCCAGCATCAGTCCGGCCAGTATGCCGGGCCACAAAAGCGGCAGCGTGATGCGGCGGAAGGTCTTCCACGGCGTCGCGTACAGATCGGCAGCCGCGCGCTCCAGCGTCAGGTCCATGTTTTCCAGCCGCGCCCGGATCGGCAGATAGGCAAACGGGATGCAGAACGCCGCGTGCGCGGCGATCAGATAGCCGATGCCGGAATAGCCGGTGAAGATCTTGATGCGCGAGAAGAAGATCAGCAGCGCCACGCCGGTGACGATCTCGGGCACCATCAGCGGCTGGTTGATCGCCGCATATTTGAAGGTGAGGCCCGGATAGGACGCGGTGCGCGTGGTGGCGAGCGCGGCCATGGTGGCAAAGATTGTCGACAGCACCGCAGCGACGGCGCCGATCTGGAACGAGCGTAGCGTCGCGTCGATAACTTGCACGTTCTGCCAAGCCGACTGGAACCAGCGCATCGAAAAGCCGCCCCATTCGGACGTCGAGTTCGCCGCGTTGAAGGCATAGGCGACCAGCACGATGATCGGCAGATAGAGCACGATAAAACAGGTCGCAGCGATCACCGTGAAGCCGGTCTGGTGCTTGATGGAAAAGTTCTTAGCCATGCCGCACCCCCGACTTGCCGGCATTGCGCACATAGGCAAGCAGCGCCACCATGACGATGATCATCACCGTGATCGACAGCGCCGAGCCGAGCGGCCAGTTGCGGCCTTGGCCGAACTGCAATTCGATCAGGTTGGACAGCATCATATTCTTGCCGCCGCCAAGCACGCTCGGCGTCACATAGGCGCCAAGGGCTGGAATGAAGACCAGGATGGAGCCGGCAATGACGCCGGGTTTGACCAGCGGGAAAATGATCTTCCGCAATACCTTGAAACGGGTCGCGTAGAGGTCGTAGCCCGCCTCGACGAGGCGAAAATCAAGCTTCTCCATGCTGGCATAGATCGGCAGCACCATCAGCGGCAGGTAGACATACGCCATGCCGATCAGGATCGCCGTGTCGGTGAAGAGAATCTGGACCGGCGCTGAGACGATACCAAGCTTGATAAGGATGGTGTTGATGATGCCTTCGTTGCGGATGATCTGCAGCACGGCGAAGGTGCGGATCAGAAGGTTGGTCCAGAACGGAATGGTGATCAGGAACAGCCAGAGATCCCTGGTTTTCTCGCTGCGCGTCGCCATGAAATAGGCGGTTGGAAACCCCAATGCCAAAGTGGCGATCGTCGTTATCACCGCCAGCTTGATCGAGCGCCAGAAGATGGTGACATGCGCTGCCGCAAGCGAAAGCGTATCGTCGAAAATGTCGCGTTCCATGAACACCGACAGCCAGGCATCGGGCGAGAACTGCCACTTCACATCTCCATAGGGGCCAGGCGTCAGGAACGAGTAGATCAGCACGATCAGCAAGGGGCCGGTCGCGGCGAGGAAGATCACCAGCAAGGCTGGCGCTGACAGCAGCCACCGGTCGCGCACATCGCGTCGCTGCGCTGCCTTGGCGACTTGTTCCGCGGTCGCCATGATCAGTCCTTCAGCACTTGCGCGGCGTCGTTGCCGATCATGATGCCGATCTGGCCGCCCTGCACGAAGCCGTCACCGGCGCCGCGGCTGTTCTGACGCCGCACGATGAACGGCTCGCCACCGGCAAGGCGCAGATGGAAGTGCGTGTCGGTGCCGAGATAGACGATGTTTTCGACGGTACCGGACAGCGAAGCGCTCGGGCTGGCCGTGCCCAACTGCGCATGCTCTGGACGCACGACGATGGTGACCTTGCCGCTGGGGCTGAAGCCTTCCGGCAGCGAGGCTGGGATTTCCACACCAGACGGCAGCTTCACCGTCGCCCGGCCACCAGTCGCGCTAACCACATCCGCCTTGAGGAAGTTCGACTCGCCGATGAAGTCGGCGACGAAACGCTCGGCCGGCCGGTCGTAGATGTCGCGCGGCGAGCCGACCTGCAGGATTTTGCCCGACGACATCACCGCGATGCGATCCGACATGGTCAGCGCTTCCTCCTGGTCGTGGGTGACGAAGATGAAGGTGATGCCCGTCTCGTGCTGCAGCCGCTTCAATTCGATCTGCATTTCCTTGCGCAGCTTGTAGTCCAGGGCCGAGAGCGGTTCGTCGAGCAGGAGCACCTTGGGCTGCGGCGCCAGCGCCCGGGCGAGCGCCACGCGCTGCTGCTGGCCGCCGGAGATCTGGCTGGTGCGGCGGCCCGCCAGCGCCTCCATCTTCACCAGTTTCAGCATCTCGGCGACGCGCGCCTTGATCTCGGCCTTCGGCTTGCCCAGCATTTCCAGGCCAAAGCCGATATTGTCGGCGACCGTCATATGCGGGAACAGCGCGTAGGATTGGAAGACGGTGTTGACCGGTCGCTTGAAGGGCGGCAACGGCGCGATGTCCTGGCCGTAGAGGAGGATTTCGCCGGCGGTTGGAAAGTCGAAGCCGGCAATCAGCCGCAGCAACGTGGTCTTGCCGCAGCCGGATGGTCCCAGCAGTGTAAAAAACTCATTCTCCCGGATGGATACCGAGACCGTATCGAGGGCAGCGACCTGCCCCTCACCCGATCCGAAAATTTTACTGACGTTTACGACTTCAATTGCATTCCGATCCGGTTTTTCCGGCACGATACGCCTCACTGTTGACCCCACTCTTGCTGGCGGAGTTTTTCCCCTGTTCGATGTGACCACACGGCCGGTAGGTTGGCAAGTCCGGCATTGAATCACAGTTCAGTCGGTCATTTCGTCTTGCAAGCGGCAAGCTGTGCAAGCCGCATGCCATTGTCAGGCCTGGTAAGTGACCTTGCCACCGCAGACCGTCGTCACCGGTCGCAGCTTGTGCAGATCGGCCGGCGCCGTCTTCTCGATATCGGCCGACAAAACCACCAGATCCGCCATGTAGCCGGGTTTCAGAACGCCTTTGCGATGCTCGGCGAATTCGGCATAGGCGCCCTCGACCGTGTAGGCGGCAATCGCTTCCTGCAGCGAGAAACTCTGGTCAGGATCGCCTTCTGCCAATGGTTTGCGCTGCACTGCCGCCTGAATGCTCAGGATCGGGTCGATCGCTGCCACCGGCCAGTCCGAGGCGAACACGACATGGGCGCCGGCGCTTTTCAGGGTGCGCCAGGCATAGCTCAGCGGCCAGCGGGCCGGTCCGATGCGTGACACCGTCGGCTCCAGTGGAAAATCCATGGCGCCGGGCGGATGCGACGGCTGCATCGAGGCGATGACGCCGAGTTCGGCAAAACGCGGCACGTCGGCTGCTGTGGTGACCTCGATGTGCTCAACCCTGTGCCGGCTGTCGCGCTTGCCATTGAGCTTCTGCGCCGCCTCGTAACCGTCGAGCACTGCGCGCACCGCGCCGTCACCGATCGAGTGCACCGCGATCTGCAGCCCGCGTTTGTCGATAGCCACGGCGAGATCGATAAATTGCTGCGGCGTGAACAGCGGCTCGCCGACCCAGTCGGGACGATCCGCATAGGGTTCGACCATAACAGCGGTCCAGGAATCGAGCACGCCGTCATAGAACACCTTGACCATGCCCGATGACAGCCACTCACTGTGGTAGCGCTCGGCCATGACGGACGCCTTCTCGAGCATGTCGAGCGTCATGAAATTCTTGTAGTGGAACGGGATCTTGACGCGGCAGGGCAATCCCTCCTCGGCCTCGATCTCGGAAAGCAGTTCGAGCTGGTAGAGATTGCCGTCCATGTTCTGGATCGAGGTGATGCCGTGGCGCGCGCACCATGCAAGCCCGCGCCGCATGATGTCACGGTCAGCGGCCCGCTCGGCGGCCGACGGCATTGGGTCGGGCTCACCGCCGGTCGACAGCCCCAGCCGCACCCGGCTTTCGCCGGCAAGGTCGAGCACCGGACCGAAGGCCTCGCCCTCGCGCAATTCGCCCGCGGCCAGGCCGTCGCCACCCATCACGATCTCGTTGCCCGGACCGAGCGTGCGTCCCTTCAGGATGCCGGCTATCTCCAACGCCTTGGTGTTGGCCCACATCGTATGGTGGTCGGGCGCTGCCATGCAGAAGGGGCGGTCGGGCAGGATGGCGTCGAGATGATGGCGTGTCACCCGCTCGTCGCCGAGCACGGTGTAGTCGACGCCCTGGCCCACAAGCATTTTCGCCTCGGGCCGCGTCGTTGCGTAGTCGCGGATGGCGCTTTGAAGCGCCTCGAAGCCATGGATACCGCCGAGTTGAAGATGCGCGAGCTCGGCCCCTCCCGAGAACAGATGCATGTGGGCTTCGATGAAACCGGGCAGGACCGAACCGCCCTTGGCGTCGATCACCTCTGTGGTCGTTCCCTTGAGTTTTTCGATGGCGGCGTGGTTGCCTATGGCGATGATGGCGCCGTCCTTGACGGCAATCGCCTCGGCGGCGGGATTGTCATCGTCCATGGTCCGCACGCGACCATTGATGACGATCAGATCAGCATTTTGACCCGCACCCGTGACAGACATCGCGACTCCGCGCTTTTGACGACTGGCTGAGACCGACAACCCTCTTGTCCGACAAGCTGCCACTCCGCTGGAGCGGCGTTATCGGACGAAAACTGATGCCAGTGCGCTGTTTCGAAATTCCCCTTGTGATCTCTCAAAACAGCGTGGATAAAAGAATGCGACTAATTATTCGCGTTTGTCAACGTGCCGAATTTCGAATGTATTGTGGACGACACACCACGCCAATGTTGAGACCGGGACCTGTGTTGAAACCGGCAGGGAACGAAGGCATCAATCCGTGAAGCGCAGTCTCAGCCGCGAAACCAGGATGGCGCTCGAACCGCGCAAGCAGCCGCGGCAGGAACGGTCGAGCAAGGTCGTCGACAGGATACTCGACGCTGCGCTGACCCTGACGCGGGAGCAAGGAACCAAGACGCCGACGACGCTCGCCATTGCCCGGCGCGCGGGCCTGTCGGTCGGTTCGGTCTACCAGTACTTTCCCAACAAGGAAGCCATTCTCCTCGACCTCGCCCGGCGCTGGCTGTCGTCGTTTCCCGAGGTGATCGCCAGGCGCATCGAGGTCACCCCACCCACCAACCGCGACGAGTTTCGGCAGGAGGTGCGCAAGCTGTTCATCGATACCTCCAGAATATATCTCGAAAACGCCACCCTGATGCCGGTGATCGAGGCGATATCCGGCAATGCCGACCTCAGGCCGATCCAGGACGAATATGACGAGCAGATCATCGCGCTTTACGCCGCGTGGCTGCAGCATGTGAACCCGGCCCTTGAAGACAAGATCGCCAGCCGGCTCGGCGTGCTGATGATGGATGTCGGGCACGCCTGCCGGCTTGTGGGGTTGAAGCGGGATCGCAAGACATACGACCTCATCGAGGACGATGTGGAAAGAATGTGGCTCGCTTTGGTCACCCCCTATCTCAACCTTGACTGATTTCGCTATTTCGAGAGGAAATTCATGAAGACTGTCTATTCGCCGCTTCATGCCGGCCATGCCGGCCAGATGGAACTGGTCACGTCGGCAATCGTGCCGGGTTTCGAAAAGCCATCGCGGGCCGAGTTCATCAAGGCGCGGGTCGAGAGCGAGAAGCTGGGGCCGATCATCGGACCGGTCGAGCACGATCTCACAGCCGCCAAGCGCATCCACAAGGCCGACTATATCGACTTCCTGCCAACCGTCTGGCCAGCGTGGAAGGCCGCCGGCCTCGATGGCACGGCGATGCCCTTCACCTGGCCGACGCGCGGCCTGCGCGGCGACGTGCCACCCAAGCGCGTCGACGCCTTGCTCGGCTATTACTCCTTCGACGCCGGCGCCACCTTCGTCGAAGGCACATGGACCGCCATCAAATCGTCCTATGACGTGGCGCTGACGGCGGCGGCCTTGGTCAAGGGTGGCGAGCGGTCGGCCTTCGCGCTTTGCCGCCCGCCCGGCCATCACGCCGGTGCCGGGTTCATGGGCGGCTACTGCTACATCAACAATGCTGCGGTCGCCGCGCAATGGTTCCTCGATCAGGGCGCAAAACGCGTCTCGATCCTCGACGTCGACTATCACCACGGCAATGGCACGCAGGAGATCTTCTATGAACGGGCCGACGTGCAGGTTCTCAACCTGCATGGCGATCCCATGGTGGAGTATCCGTTCTTCCTCGGCCATGCCGATGAACGCGGCGCCGGCGCCGGCGAAGGTTTCAACGTCAATTATCCCATGCCCTTCGGCACCAATTGGGACGCCTGGAACGCCTCGCTGGAGGATGCTTGCGCCAAGCTCGCCGCCTACGCCCCCGATATCGTCATCGTCTCGCTCGGCGTCGACACCTTCGAGAAGGATCCGATCAGCCAGTTCAAGCTGAAAAGCCCGGACTATCCGAAGATCGGCCGGCGCATCGCAAAGCTCGGCCTGCCGACGCTGTTCGTGATGGAAGGTGGCTATGCCGTCGAGGAGATCGGCATCAACGCCGTCGGCGTGCTGACCGGCTTCGAGGACAAATAGGAAAGCGATTCCAGGATAAGTGTGAGGCGGTTTTCCGGCCGGAATTGTGCCAAAGAGATATGGGGCGGCTCCGGCCGCCCCGACCATCTAGGCGGCCGCAGCCGGGTTGGGTGCAACCACCGGAACGGCTGGCCATCGCGACCGGCCGATGCGGTAGACAATCACCGCCGCAATCACGCCTGTCGCCAGGATGGCCACCGCCAGCAACGGCCGGTACCAGAACAAGGCAATCGCAATCGTCACCGTGCCGACCAGGATCGCCAGAACGAAGGCGATGATGCCGGTGCCCATCCGCGCCATGCTGCCGAGGAAGGGTATGACGTCGAGGATCACCCCGATCGGGCTGAGGAACAGCGCAAAGCCGATGGTCAGCAACAGCAAGCCGGCGCCGCGCAGCAGCCAGGTGATCAGCGTGTTGGCGCTGACGGCGTCGGCGAACATCTTTTCGGCCGGGACGTTGCCGGTGTCGACCATCAGCAGCGCATCGCCGGCTTGCGTCTGGTAGGGCTCGAAGCGGCTGCCGGCCTGGCGCGCGATGATACTAACCACGCCCAGCGGCGCCAGTTCGTAGCCGATGCGATAGTCACCCAAAGCGGGCGTCGTGTTGTCATTGCCGAGAAAAATCTTGCCATCGACGATGCTGAGCGGTTTCGTTCCGGTATAGGCAGCCTTTATCGCCGCCGACTGGTCGGCTGAGAGCGAATAGTCCTTGTCACCCTCGATACGGTCCAGCACCGGCGTATCGAGATCGAAGGCGACAAGCTTGCCCTCGGGAATCTGGAAGGTCCGGCCGTGGATTTCCATCGGCGGATTCTGGTGGCCGTCCGGCTTCTTGAAATCGGAGGAGTCGATCTGGCTGTCGTCCCACACCTTGGAATAGCTGTAGGTGGTCACCGTCTCTTCGCCACCGCCGAGCTTCTTGGTCGTCTCCGACTTGGACTCTTCCTTCCACTGATACATCTCGACACTGCGCGACAGCCGCAGCCCTTGCGTGGCGATGCCGAAATCCGGATCCGCCAGGCCGCTGTCCGCCGTCACCAGTCCGCTGACATGAACCAGCTTGCCGTCATTGGCGGTATCGACGCTGTCGGCGCCGACCGAAACCACCGCTCCAGAACCTTCGGCCAGCGAGCGCGCAGTCTGCACGGCGCGGCCTTCGTTCCAGAACAGCCCGATCACCATCAGCACGATCAGGATAAGGCCGAAGATGACCCCGCCGACCGCGCGCTTGATCCGCCCGAACCATGAGACGGACGTTACTTCCCGAAATGAATCGCTCATCGTTTCCCCCGAAACAAAGTTATCCCAAAATTACAACGCGGCCGGCGGCTGCGCGTTTAGCCCGTCAATCGGCGTGGATCTGCGCGCCGCAATCCCTGTCGCCGGCGCAGGCGTGCACCGCGCGCGTCGTGCCGCCATCGCCAACCCGCCACGGCGAGGCAGACAGCGGCGCCCGGCGATTGCCCCCGAGAAGATCGAGCGCCCGCATCGCCGTGTCTTCACCAGCCTCGTCACGCTTGACGATCTCGACGTCCTTGAGGCCGATCGCGGCAAGCTGCGGCATCACCACATCGGGGTCGCCCGCTACCACGATCAGCGACGGATCGAGCGACGCCAGGGCCAGCGCCTGTTTCTGAACCGCATCGAGCGTCAGCTTTGTGCGCGCCGCCATGCGGGTTTGCTGGTCCTCCAGCGTCGATCCGCTGCCAACCGCGCCAATCAGCGAGGAGAACAGACCAGCCGACGTCTCGGCCGATCCAGCCAGCGCCCGGCGATAGACGGTCACCGTGCGGTCGACTTCGTCCTGCGCCACCGGCAAGGTGGTCAGGCCGGCAAATCCTTTCAGGATTTCGGTAATCGCCGGCCCGGTGTTGGCGCGCTCGACGGTGGTTGCCACGACCAATCCCGAGCCGGCCTTCATCGGGCTCATCAGATAGCTCGACACGCCATAGGAGTAGCCCTTCTCCTCGCGGATCACCGAATTCAGCCGGCTGGAGAAATCGGCGCCAAGCAGGTTGGAGACCGCGGTCGATTCAGCGCGCTCGCTCTCGTCGGTGCCGGGCGCCGGCCGCGCCACGAACAGCGCCGACTGGCTGGCGCCGGGTTCGGGCACCAGCAGCACTTTCTGTCCCCCGTTGAAATGCGCCGCCGGCGACGGCTCGACGGCATAGCCGGCGGTGTCGCTTGTCCACGCGCCGAATGCTTTTTCAAGGCTGGCGGCGACGGTCGCGACCGGCATCGGGCCGACGCTGTAGAAGGTCACCGCCTTCGGCGTGAACTCCGCCTTGAATGCGTCCCTCGCCTCGTCGAGCGAGATCGAGGCCAGCGCCTTTGCCGACCAGTCCACCGCTGCCTTGCCCGGCACCTGCGGGATCAGCGTCGCCTTTGCCATGCGGCCGGCAACGCCGGGCAGATCCGCCTCGCGGCCGTTTAGCCAGTCGACCGTCTGCGCCATCAGCACCGTCCATTCGGTCTTGTCGAAACGAGGCATCAGCACCGCGTCGGCGAGCAGGCCAATACCCTGGTCGAGCTTTTCCGGCGGCACGCCAAGCGTCATCATCGTGGTCAGCGTTCCGGCCTGGTGGCCGACGCCGGCGCCGATGTCGCTGGCCGCCTTGGCGAAATCAGCCGAGCCGCGATCGGCGGCCCCGCGTGTCGCCATGCTTGCTGCAAGCTCCAGCAATCCCTCCTTGCCTTCCGGCACGCTGTTCCAGCCGCCGGCGGCACTGGCCGCGACATACACCATCGGCGCTTCCGGCATTGTGTAGTGGACGAGTTTGATGCCATTCGAGAGCGTCGCCGTTTCCATGGCGGGCAGTGTTGCCGAAGGCGCTTGCCCGGCCTCATGCTTCGGAATGTCGATCGCCGCTCGCTCCGGCGCGGTGAACGGCTGCGGTGTGCCGGACGACCCGATCAGTGCATCGGGATAGCCGCCGCGCGGGCCGGGCTTCAGCACCAGTATGCTGGCGTCTTCCGGTTTCAACAGCCGCTTCATCGTTGCCTCGACGCCCGCCACGCTGGCGTCCTTCACCCGCGGGTCGTCGACCAGCGCGCTCTGCGCATCGCCGAGCACGTCGGCATTGTAGGAGACGACGCCGGCGCGATCCTTCAGTGCTTCGCTGCCGAGCCGCGCTGCATGCAAGATGCCGGTGCGCGCACGCTCGACATCGACCGGATCGAGCGGGGTCTTCAGGAAATCCGCAAACGTCGTTTTCATCGCGTTTTCCAGCGCTTCCGGCGCCACACCTTCGGCGGCACCCGCCTCGAAGGTAAAGCGGCCACCGAGCAGACCGCCGGTCCAGCTCGCGCTGGCATAGGTGGCAATGCCCAACTGCGAAACCAGCCGGTTGCGCAAAAACCCATATTCGCCGTTGCCGAGCAGTTCGGCGGCAATGCTGAGCGCACCATTGTCGGGCGACTGCGCCACCGGGCCACTGAAGCCGACCACGACGATGGGGCTTGGCACACGATCCTCGAGCACCAGCTTGAGCCGGGCCTGCGTCGGTGCCGGCACGGCGGGCCGCACCACATCGGCGCCGCGCGCCACGCGGCCGAACGTGTCGGCAATCAGCGCCTTGGTGTCGTCGATCTCCAAGTCGCCGACCAGCACCAGCACCGCATTGTTGGGCAGATAGTAGCTGTTGAAGAAACCCCTGACATCGTCGAGCGTCGCCGCATCGAGATCGGCGACCGAGCCGATGACCATGCGGCTATAGGGATGCGGCTTCGGGAACAGCCCGGACCAGAAAGCTTCCCAGCCGGATGCGCCGGCCTTGTCGAGCACGTTCTGGCGCATCTCGTTCTTGACCACCGAGCGCTGCAGATCGAGCTTGGCCTGAGTCACCGAGCGGCCGAGATTGGCCATGCGGTCTGCCTCAAGCGACAAGATCATCGGCAGTGACGACGACAGCCCGTCGACATAATAAACCGTGCCGTCCTCGGTGGTCCAGGCATTGATCTCGTTGCCGAGCGCGGCGTGCGCGCCGAACACGTTCGGCCAGGCCGGCGTGCCGGAAAACATCAGATGTTCGAACAGATGCGCAAAGCCCGAGCGTCCCGCGGGTTCATTCATCGACCCGACGCGGTAGCGCAGGTTCATCACCACCTTCGGCACGCGATGGTCGGGCACCAGCACCACCTGCAGCCCGTTGTCGAGCGCATAGGTAACGGTCGGCTCAGCCTTGGCGGGCGCTGCCATGCCGGCAAGAACCGCAAGCACCACCGTGAACGCCAGGAAAACCTGCTTCATCATGACCCCCGATGCTGATGGCCGCGAGCAAGCGCCGCCAAATCCGCCGTATGACCGAAGGGATGCCCACCCCTGCCGGCTGCCGAGACCGTATCGGAATCGATCGGCCCTCGATACGGCAGTATCGCAACACCCTCTGGCTTTTTCGTGTCGGCGTTTCAGGCCTTTTGCGGCGGAAAAGGCCGCGGAAGCCGCCCCTGAGTCGCTTGAGTCCAATAATATTGATTTTGTCAAATCGCGTTTGATGTCGGATTCATCTGCGGGTAGATTAGACCCGAATCAGCCGGTCCTTGGGGGGCGCGGCGACCACCCAAAGTCTTAAGTTCCGGCCAATGACCGGCACCAGACGCGGACGGCTTCGCGTTCCCTGAATGGATTCGGCGATCAGCGCGACCGCCGCGCCGTGTGAGTGCTTCGTAAACGTGATGCGTCTTCAAGTTCGGCCGCTGCTAACCCCAGCGTCCGGGCTCAAGAAAAGACTCCGGCCATGACATACAACCAAAGCATCCAATGAGCAGTTCCGCCGCGCTTCTCCAATCCGATACGTTAGGCTCGCGCCTTGAATCGCGCGGCGATCTCACCTCCTTTTTCATGCAGCTTGCCGCCGAGATCGGCGCCGACAGCTACATGCTCGTCGCCATCGTCCACGACCAGGATCGCAACGACGCCCGCATCGTCTCATCCAACTGGATCTTCGACGCCATTGAACTGATCGGCAAGCGGCTGATCGCCGGCCTTGCCCA
Organism: Mesorhizobium sp. M0659; assembly: GCF_040320605.1. Taxonomy (NCBI): domain Bacteria; kingdom Pseudomonadati; phylum Pseudomonadota; class Alphaproteobacteria; order Hyphomicrobiales; family Phyllobacteriaceae; genus Mesorhizobium; species Mesorhizobium sp. M0659. Next base: position 282,788 of record NZ_JAMYPY010000002.1, on the reverse strand, counting down.
GGGACCGCTGACCGTTGCACCTGGCATCCGCCCGAGGCCACTGGTCGCCGCCGCGGCGCCCGACGCCGGCGGACTGCTCACCGGCGAAGAGGCGCGCCTGCTCGACGTGCTTGGCCATGCCGAAGTCTATTCACTGCGGCTCAATGTCGGCCGCCAGCGGCTGTTTGCGCTTTTCTCGGCGGCCGAGGCCGGCAGTATCGACCAGCCGGCGCTGATGAAGGCTCAGTTGAAGTGCTGTTACGCGCTGTCCGCCATCCCGCAATTGATCGCCGCCGTCGCCATGCAGGACCCGCTGTCCGACCGCGAGCGCGAATGCCTGTTCTGGGTGTCTGAAGGCAAAACCACCGATGAGGTCGCAGTGATCCTCGGGGTCTCGTCCAACACCGTCAACAGCTACATCACCCACGCCATCCAGAAATTCGCGGCGTCGAACCGCGCGATGGCCATCGCCACGGCGATCAGGAGCGGCATCATTTGAAACATGCTGACATCAAGGCGGCGGCCGAAGCCCTTTTCAACGAGCAGCGCAATCCGTTCGGCGCCTTCTCCATCGGTTCCGAGACGCACCATGCCGTTACCATCCCGGACGCGGTGCGCCGCTGCCGCTGGATCGCCGTCGACATCAACGCGTCGGCGTTTGGCCTCTACTTCGTCAGCCCCTCGCCGGAACGGGCGCGCCTGGTGCCGAGCTTCGATTCCGACTATCCCGCCACCGCGGTGACAACCAAGTTCATTGCCGGCGCCAACGGTGAGGAGATGGTTCGCCACAGCGGCGCCTCGACAGCGCCGCGCTGGTGGGCCGATGACGGCATCGCCGGCTCGGACGCCGTCTTCAAGAACCTCGCCTGGGCGGAGCGGACGGAGCCGCTGGCGCCGGGCACCAACGGCATTGGCTTTCCCGTCCATGCCGATCGCGGCCATTGCGGGCTGGTGGTGTTCCTCGGCTCGACGATCGCTTTGCCGGAGGACACGCTCTACGAAATCCACGCCCGCTGTTTTTCGCTGTTCGCCGCCGTCGCCCGCATTCGTCCGAACGATGCCGGCCGGATGCGGTCGATCTCCAAGCGTGAACTGGAGTGCCTGAAGCTGACCGCCAACGGCAACACCAGCGAAGAGATCGCCAGGCTGTTGAAGCTGTCGGTCCACACCGCCAACCAGTATCTCACCCAGTCGACGCAGAAGCTCAACGCGGTCAACCGCAACCAGGCGGTGGCCAAGGCGCTGCGGCTGGGGCTGATCGAGTGATCGCGTCTGGCAGTTGGAGTAAGACAAAAGATCAGCGATAGGCGAGCGGCTCGGTCCTGCGGATTCGCGCCTCTTCGATCACCGTCTCCAGCAAAGCGGTGTTGTGCTCGGGGTCTTCCCCGGGCTTTTCGAACGACACATAGTTGACCGCGACCGAAGACCTCTCCTCGCTCAGCGTCAGCTGGAAATAGACGGTGACGCCCGGCGGCCGAAGCTCGAGATCGAGCACGATGCGCGGGCTGCCGCTCCAGTCGACATGTGCCTCTCCGCCATGGCCGAGCCTGAGCGTGCCTGGGAGGAAAAAAAGCTCCACAGCCGAATCCACCAGATCCGACAGGCAAGCGAAATGCTCGAGCCGGATGAAGGCGATGTAGTCGGCGACGTCGATCAGCCGCAACTCGTCGACCACCTGCTCGATGGCCTTGGCGACGATGAGTTCGCGGGATTTTGCGTGCGGTTGGCGGTTCATGAAATTTGTCTCCGCTCAGCCTTTTTGGAGTAGACGATCCGCACCAGTTCGGCGACGGCCTGGTAGAATTGCGACGGGATCACGCTATCAACCGAAACTTGCTTGTACATGGAGCGGGCGAGCGCCACGTCCTCGAAGATCGGGATGTTGTGCTCCTTGGCAATCTCGCGAATCTTGAGCGCCACAAGGTCCTGGCCCTTGGCCAGCACCATGGGTGCTGAATCCTCGTCGCGGACATATCTGAGCGCGATGGAAAAGTGCGTCGGATTGGCGATGATCAGCGTCGCGCGCGGCACCGCCGTCATCATCCGCTTGCGCGCCCGGTCGCGCGCCAGCGAGCGCAGCCGCGACTTGATGATCGGGTCGCCCTCGGACTGCTTGAACTCGTCCTTGACCTCCTGCTTGGTCATCCGCAGATCCTGCTTCCAGTGGAAGCGCGACCAGACGACGTCGACCGCCGCGATCAGCCCCATGACGAAGACGATCGCCACCAATATGTCGACGGTGATGCTTTTGATGACGAGGCCGAAAGCGACGGGGTTGGTGATCATGCCGGCCAGGAGCTGGCGGTAGTCCTGCGATAGCGTGAAGTAGAGCACGATGCTGGCGAAGCCGAGCTTGCCCAGCGATTTCAGGAACTCGACCCAGCCCTGAATGCCGAACATCCTGGTCCAGCCTTTGGCTATCGAGATGCGCGACAGTTGCGGCCGGATCCGCTCGCCGACGACTTGCGGCATGTTCTGCAGCACCGAGGCGCCGATGCCGGCCACCACCAGCAGCACCAGCAGGCTGACGACGGCGTTGCCTATTTCCATCATCACGGTCTTGTAGAGCGCGATGACGTCGGTCTCGGTGTCCATCGGCCACGCCTCGGGCTTTTCCAGGAACATCGACAGGAACATGCCGAGATCAGCGACCGCGTCCTTGGCGTAGAAGACGGTGAACACCAGTATGGCGATGAAGGACGCCAGAAGTGCGGCCTCTCGCGAATGGGGCAGCTTGCCCTGTTCGACGGTGTCGCGGATCTTCTTTTCGGTCGCGTCTTCGGTTTTGGAGTCTTTGTCCGCCGCTTCAGCCATTCAGCGCTCGGCGTTAAGCCGCTTCGCTCTGCTGCGATGAGGGCAGTTCGAAAGCCCCCTCGCGCGAAAGCCGGATTGTCGCCACCGCGATGTTCTTGCGCGCCGTCATGATGTCGGCAAGCTGAATGCCTTCCGAGCCCTGGCCGAGCTCGGACTCGATCATGCGCCGCGACCGTGCGCCGATCGCCGACAGCACCGATTCCGTCAATGCGGGCGCCGCACCGCGCAGCGCCAGCGTGATCAGTTCGGTCGACAGCCCGTCGAAAAGGAGTACCCTCGCCTTCTGCGTCAAAAGCGGCAGATCGTCGAAGGCAAACAACCTGGAGCGAACACCGCCGAGGTCCGGCGTGCCGGCCTCTTCCAGATCCTGCATGACCTCTTCCAACTGAGGCTTGTCCATCTCGTTGAGCATACTGGCGACGCGCGCCTGTCCCGCCGAGATATCCTTGGTCGCGGTCTGCGCCAGCACGCTGGCGCGCAGCTGGTTCTCGATGATCCTGGTGGCCGCGTCCGGAATGGTCGCCATCGTCACCATGCGCTTGATGATCTCGCTGCGCATCGGCTTTTCCATGGTCAGCAAAATGTTGGCGGCGGCTTGCGGCGCAAGCTTCGACAGCACCATGGCCGCGGTCTGGGGATGCTCGGCGGCAAGGAATGTGCCCAGACGCGTCGGTTCGAGCTTTTCCAGCTCCGGCCAGATCGGCGGTGGCCCTTCCGGCGCAACCTCGAAGCGCTTGTCGCCCATGATGGCGCTCATCTCTTCGGGCGACAGCGATTCATTGAGGATCGTGTCCATCCGGTCGGCGGAATCGAGCAGGCCCGCACCTTCGGTGAACTCGGCCTCGAATTCGGCAACGATGCGTTCGAGGTCGCTTTGCGGAATGGTGCGCAGCAGCCGCGCCCCTTCGATCAGTGCCTTCAGTTCTTCTTGCTTGAAGAATTTCAGCAGCCGGCTGGCCGAAGGTTTGCCCATCGCCACCAGGATGGCGGCGGCCTTTTGCGGGCGCGTGAGCGTCACCGGCGTCGTCATGGCATCCGCTCCTGCTGAGACCGCATGTCATTCATTGCTCAAGCGCCCTTGGTCGCCGCGATAATTTCGGTCAGCCTGATGCCAAAGCGCGACGGATCGCTTTCCAGCACGGTGATCTCGCCGCGCGCGATCTTGCGGCCGTTGACCACGACATCGACCGGTTCGCCGATGCGCCGGTTGAGCGCCACCGTCGAGCCCTTCTGCAGCGCCATCAGGTCCGACACCGGCATTTCCGTACTGCCGAGGATGATCTGCACATCGACCGGGATGCTCATGATGATGTTGGAATTGGCGCCGGACGTGGCAGCCCGCAAGGCGGCGTCGGGGCGCTTTTCCTCCTCCTGGAGGACGCCGCGCAATTCCTCGATGGCGCGGTCGAGCTGTTCGTCCGGCTGGTCGATATTGGCTTCCACCTTGGTCTTGGCCATCAGTCGTCTCCAAATGCTTGGGCTTGCCCGGCGTCAGCCCGGCATGAGCCCATCGATAAAATCCTGACCGGCATCGTAAGGATGCCTGATCCGGACGGTGTAGTTCTGCCCGAGTTTACCGAACTCGCAGACAAACAGCGTCTTGTCGCGCGCGCTCAGCTTGGCCTGCGACTGCGCGGTTTCCTCGAACTCGATGACCTGGCCTGGCTCGAAACCGGCGAGATCGCCGAGCGTCAGGCGGGCCAGCGGCATGGTCGCTTCGAGCGTCACCGTCGAGCGCATCACTTCTTCGGAAAAACGTGCCCGCCAGTCGGAGGTCGTGCCTTCGCTGTCGTGGACATCGGCGATACCGCGTGTGGCAAGCAGAATGCGCTGCGGGATCATCACCGTGACCGTTCCGCTGTCGGTCGGCGTCGAGATGCCGAAGACGATGCGCACCGCCGCGCCATCGCGCAGCACGCGACGCTTGGCTTCGCTGCCCGAAAGCGCCCGCGGCACCGGCAGCCGCAGCTCGAGCGAGCGCCGGCCCGATCCGTTCAACGCCTGCGCAACTTCCTGGAAGACCGTGGTCGCGACATCGGTCTCGATCTGCGACAGAGCGCGCTCGATCGGCGAAACCGGCTGATCCGGATCGCCGCCGAACAGCGCGCACACCATCACGGCGATGGCCGGCGCATCAGCCACCAGCGTCATCGCATCCGAAGACGTCGGCGATGCTATGATGGCCATGGCAAAGGCATCGCCGGCATTCGTGCGGGCATCGGGAACACGGCTGATCTCGACCGCGCGCAGGTCGACGGTGACCGGTGCGCCGAGTTCGCCGGCCAGGCTCTTCTGCAGCAGCGGCAGGGCGCGCTCGCCCATCGAGCGCCCGGTGCCGATGACATGAGCGGCCTCACCGCTGTCACCGACCAGACGCTCAATGATCAGCGAGCGGGCTTGCGAGGGGCTGCCAGGACTTGTCATGACGGCGTGCGGTCCTGTCTGTCGTCATGCATGGCTCAAGCCGCTTTCTTCTCGGCGGAAGCTGTGTTCATCGTGCTTTGCTCGACGGCATCGATCGTCGGCCGCTCATAGGACGAGATGGTCTTGCGACCGAACTCGATCGCCACCTGCGGCAGGGCGCCGTTCATGTAGGCAAGCAGCGTCTGCTTGACGATGATATAGAGGCGGTTCTTCTTCTCGCGCACCGTCTTGATCTTGGTGGCGACCGGCCCGACCACCGCATAGGACAGGAAGATGCCGAGGAAGGTTCCGACAAGGGCAGCGCCGATCAGGCCGCCGAGGATTTCGGGCGACTGGTCGAGCGCGCCCATCGCCTTGACCACGCCGAGCACGGCGGCGACGATGCCGAGCGCCGGCAGACCATCGCCCACCGCCACCAGCGCATGGTAAGCCTTCATCTTGTCGGACTTGATGGTCTGGATTTCCTCGTCCATCAGCGCCTCGATCTCATGCGAGCGGGCATTGCCGATGATGATGATGCGGCAGTAGTCGCAGATGAAATTCGTCAGGTCGTGGTTCTTGAGCACGGTCGGGAACGCCTGGAAGATTGCCGACTCCTCCGGATTGTCGATATGCGCCTCGACCTCGCTGCGCGACTTCGAGCGCAGTTCGCGCATCAGGCTGTGCAGCACGCCCAGCGTCTCCAGATAGTCGCGCTCTTTCGGCACCGCCTGCTTGAACGCTTCGAGGATACCCCTGCCGGTGTCCTTGACCGTCTTCATCGGGTTGGCGACGAGAAAGGTTCCAAGTGCGGCGCCACAGATGACCACCGCTTCCCAAGGCTGCATCAGCACATGCAGATGGCCGCCCATCGCCATGAAGCCGCCGAGAACACAGCCGAGCGTCACCACAAGTCCGATCAGAATGCCCACGCCAGATCCTTCCGCATCACGTCAGGCCTAACCGATAGCCCCCGTGCCTTGTGTGAGGCTTGAATCATGCAAGGTGAGGCGATTCAGCCTCGCGCAAGCAAGTCCGCATAGTCTTGCTTTTGAAGCTGCGACCGGAGGCATGTCGTGTTGAGCACTTTTACCAGCTACCAGCTCATCGCCAGGGACATCCCCAAGGCGATCGACCGCATCGAGGCGGAGCCGATCACCAAGCGCGACACCGACTACTATCTCGCGAACATCGGCAGCGTGAAATCGATCGACGATTTCGTCAAGAACGACCGGCTGTTCAAATATGCCATGAAAGCCTTCGGTCTCGGCGACATGGCTTACGCCAAGGCCTTCATGGTCAAAGCCCTGAAGGAAGGGGTGTCGGATTCCGACAGCTTCGCCAACAAACTGAGCGACAAGCGTTATGCCGAGTTCGTGTCGGCCTTCAATTTCGCCGCACTTGGCGCTAATGCCACGAGCTACAATTCGGCACAGCAGGGCGTGACCAACAATTATGGTCTCCAGGTCTCGGTCGGCCCTTCGCAGAACGGCTTCACCTACTACAAGGGCGAAACCTCGTACTACCTGAGCAACATTTCCAACGTAAAATCGATCGACGACCTGATGGGCAACGATCGCCTGCTCACCTATGCGATGGCCGCGTTCGGCCTGGACGCCGACGCCGAGCCGGCTGCGACCGTGCGGGCCATGCTGGAAGGCGGCGTCACCGACCCGAACAGCCCCGCAAACACGTCGACAAACAAGGGCTATGCGGCTTTCGTCGCGGCTTTCGACTTTGCCCAATATGGCGACCAGGCTACGGCGCGCGACGCCGTCCAGCAGGCGGTGCCGAAGGCTGTGATCGGCGGAACCGGACTGTTGCTCGTCAAGCCGACCGCGCAATACATCAAGGGCGAGGCCGACTACTACGCAGCCAACATCTCCAAGGTGAAGTCCATCGAAGACCTGCTGAAGGACAAGCGCCTGCTGACCTTCGCCATGGCTGCCTATGGGCTTGATGCATCGACCCAGACGACGAAGCAGATCCGCACCATGGTCAATGGCGGCGTCACCGATCCGTTGAGTCCCGCCAACCTGTTGACCGACAAGAGCTACGCCAACTTCGTCAGCGCCTTTGATTTTGCCCAGTATGGCGATCAGACGATCACGCGCGACGCGGTGCTGAAGACCACGCCGAAGCTCTACACGACCGAGTCCAGTCTTGGCCTCATCAAGCCGAATGCGGACGCCGTCCAGGCCGAGACCAGCTACTACCTCGCCAACATCACCAAGGTGAAATCGGTCGACGACCTGATGGCCGACAGCCGCCTTTATAACTATGCTCTGTCCGCAAGCGGGCTCGATCCGGCGACCACCAACAAGGATCTCGTCCGTGATGTCCTTGAGGGCGGTGTCCGCGATCCCGCCAGTGTCGCCAACAAGCTCTCCAACAAGGCCTATGCCAGGCTCGCCACCTCGTTGAATTTCGAGGCCTACGGCGAAGCGGCAACGACCCGCAGCCCGTCGCAGCAGCCGGTGGTCGACAAATACATGCGCCAGACCCTGGAAGAAGACGCCGGCAAGACCAATGAGGGCGTGCGGTTGGCGCTCTATTTCGAGCGCAAGGCCTCGACCATCACCAACTGGTACGACGTGCTGGCCGACACGGCCCTGGCCAGCGTGGTACGCACCGCCATCGGCCTGCCCGATTCCTTCGCTGCCGCAGATATCGACAAGCAGGCGCAGGCCTTCGACGCAAAGCTCGACCTCACCGATTTCACCGACCCGGCCAAGCTCGAGAAATTCCTCACCCGCTTCACCAGCCTTTGGGAAATCAATCATCCGACCTCGACCGCCCAGACATCGATCGGTGTGCTGTTTGCGCAGCCGACCACCGTCGGCATCTCGACCGATCTGATGATGGCCATGCAGAAACTGAGATTCTGAGAACACCATGCAGGACAGCCTTTACGTCGCCCTTTCCTCGCAGATCGCGCTTGAGCGCCGTCTCGACACCATCGCCGATAATGTCGCCAACGCCTCGACCATCGGCTTTCGCGCCACCGGCGTGAAGTTCGAGGATGTCGTCTCCGGCAGCGGCCCCAAATCGGTGTCCTTCGCCTCCTCCGGCAAGACCTATTTGTCCGGCGCGCATGGCGCGATGACGCAGACCGGCAACCCGTTCGACTTCGCCGTCCAGGGCGATGCCTGGTTCGGCATCGACACCCCGGCCGGCACCGTGATGACGCGCGACGGACGCTTTTCGATGAACGAGAACGGCGAGTTGATGTCGCTCGAAGGCCATCCGGTGCTCGACGCCGGCGGTGCGCCGATCCAGCTCGACCCGCGCGACGGCCCACCCAAGGCGGGCGCCGACGGCTCGCTGCGCCAGGGCGACAAGCTCGTCGGCGCCATCGGCCTGTTCAATTTCGATCCCGGCCCGAATTTCGTCCGCTACGGCAATTCTGGCATCGTGCCCGCGCGTGCGCCGGAGCCGGTCACCGACCGTTCCGATCTCGGCGTCGCGCAGGGCTATGTCGAGGAATCCAACGTCAATCCGGTGCTGGAGATGACGCGCCTGATCATGGTCCAGCGCGCCTTCGAGAACACGGCGGCGCTGATGCGCCAGACCGATGCCTCGACCGACGACGCCATCAAGACGCTCGGCTCCAAGTCGTAGCAGCATGTCGAGCAGCAAATCATCGATACGCGCGCTTGAACGGCAACCGGAGACAGCACCGGAAAACCGGCTGGCTGCGCTGGAGCGGATCTGGCGCCGCTTCGATGACACCGAGACGTTGCTGCGGCGCGGCGGCCGTGTTTCGGAGGTTTCGCCAACGCATTACAAGGTGCGCGGCCTGTCTGAAGTCGCCAGGCTTGGCGACCTCGTCGAACAGCGCGGCAATGCCGGCACGCGCCGCGGCGAGATCGTCAGGATCGGCCGCGACGAAGTCGTCATCGCCCCTTTCGAACGCAGCGCCGACGCCGGCATCGGCGACGCCGTGTTTCGCCGCGGCCCGCTGACGGTAACGCCGCATGCTTCGTGGCGTGGGCGCGCCATCGACGCGCTGACCCGCGTCATCGACGGCGGCCCGCCGCTGATCAGGATCGGCGAGGCTGCGAGCGGCGACGGCACAACGCCCGGCGCGATGGCGCGGCAGCGCGTCGGCACCGCCTTCACGACCGGGGTCAAGGTCATCGACATCTTCACGCCGCTCTGCCTCGGCCAGCGCCTCGGCGTCTTTGCCGGTTCCGGCGTCGGCAAGTCGACGCTGCTCGCTATGCTGGCCGGCGCCGACGCCTTCGACACCGTGGTCGTGGCGCTGATCGGCGAGCGCGGCCGCGAGGTACGCGAATTCCTCGAAGACACGATCGGCGCAGAGAGCATGGCCAAGACGGTCGCCGTCGTCGCTACCAGCGACGAGAGCGCCATGATGCGCCGGCGCGCGCCGGATACCGCCATGCGCGTTGCCGAACATTTTCGCGACCAGGGCCATCGCGTGCTGCTGGTGCTGGATTCGATTACCCGCTTTGCCCATGCGCTGCGCGAGGTAGCGACCGGCACCGGCGAGCCGCCGGTCGCCCGCGGCTATCCCGCTTCGGTTTTCACCGATCTGCCCAAGCTGCTCGAACGCGCTGGCCCGGGCGCTGAAGGCCCCGGTATCAAAGGACAGGGATCAATCACTGCCATCATCTCGGTGCTGGTCGACGGCGACGACCACAACGACCCGGTCGCCGATTCGGTACGCGGCATCCTCGACGGCCATGTCGTGCTCGACCGCGCCATTGCCGAACAGGGCCGCTACCCCCCGGTCAATCCGGTGTCGTCGATCTCGCGCCTCGCCGACAAGGCATGGAGCCCCGAGCAACGCATGCTGGTGACCAGGCTGAAATCGATGATCTCGCGCTTCGAGGACACCCGCGACATCCGCCTGCTCGGTGCCTATCAGGGCGGCGCCGATGCCGAGCTCGATATTGCCGTGCGCCAGGTGCCGCTGATCTACGAGGCGCTGACGCAGTCGCCCAGGGATCGCGCCTCGAGCGACGCATTCTCCGACCTCGCCCGTCATCTGAAAGGCAAGCAAAGTGTCGATGCAGGAGACTGAGCTTCAGTACACCGAGCGGCTTTTGCGCGAGATGATCGCAGAGGCCAGTGCCGCCGAGGAAGCCCGGGCCAACGAAGCGAGAGCTGTCAGGGCAAAGGCCGATCTCGACAAGGCCGCCAAGGCTGAGGCCATTCTGGCCAGGGCCGCCAGGCCATTCTTGCCCAGGGTAGCCAGCGTAGTCGAGTCCACTGTGCCTCGCTTGGCCGAGCCTGCCTTGCCCAGCGTCGTCAAGCCTGAATTGCCAAGGACCCCTCGCGCCGGCCCCAAAGAAGCGATCGAGACCAGTCGTGACTCGCTTCTCGACGGGCTGTTCCCGGTCACCGAATGGCCGCAGCCGCCAAGGCCGCAATATCCCAGGCTCGACAAGAAATCCGACCGCCGCAGCGATATCGTCTTTGCCGCGCTCGGCATCACGCTTGGCCTGATCTGCGCGCTGTTTCCCTGGTATATCTTCTTCAATCAGGACCAGTTCGGCGTGCAGGCGATCAAGTTCGGCGGCAGCGGCACCAATGCAGGGCGGGTCAGCGGCGGCTCGCAGATGGAGAACAGCGGTCAGCCGCTGACGGCAAACGATGTTCCCGATGTCGACCTGTTCGCCACCGGCACGCTGCAGGACCCCGAGGACAAGACCCGGCCTCCCGGCGTCGACGAGCAGCCCTTCCCGGCGGATCCCAAATTTCGCATGGTTCATGTCGCCAATGGCCGCGCCATGATCGAGGACGATGCCGGCCTGTGGATTGTCCAGCGCGGCTCGAAGCTGCCCGACTCCAGCGTCGTCTCGTCGATCGAGCAACGCGGCGGCAAGTGGGTCATGGTCACCAGCACCGACCAGGTGATCGAACTCTCCAAATAGCGGCACACCGGCTTACGCCTGGCCCGCGCAAGGTCCGCGCAAGACTGGCAGCCTAGTCTTGTACGTACCAGCCTGGAGATCCCCATGGAGCCCATCAACCTTTTCGATCTCGCCGCCAAGCAGTCGCAATGGCTGTCGGTGCGCCAGTCCGCAATTGCCGGCAACATCGCCAACGTCAACACGCCCGGCTACACCGCCGGCGATGTCGAGCCGTTCGAGAAGGTGCTCGACCGCACGGCAGTGTCGCTGACCGCCACCCAGGCAGGCCACCTCGGCACTGCCGCCACTAATGCCGGCTTCACGGTCAAGCCAGAAGAGACGACCGGCGCCATCATGCCCTCGAAGAACACGGTGGTGGTCGAAAACGAACTGATGAAGGCCGGCGAGGTCCGCCGCTCCTTCGAGCTCAACACCGCGATCGTCAAGGCCTTCCATTCGATGATGATGATGGCGGTGAAGAGCTGACAATGGACGCCTTGACCTCAGCCCTCAAGATCGCCGCGTCCGGCCTCAGCGCCCAGTCTGACCGTTTGCGCGTCGTTTCGGAAAATCTCGCCAACGCGCAGTCGACCGGCAACACCCCGGGCGCTGACCCCTATCGCCGCAAGACCATCAGTTTCGTCTCGGAACTCGACCGTGCCTCGGGTGGCACGACAGTTGAGGTCAACTCCATCGACCGCGACCCCAGCGACTTTCCCGTCGAATTCCAGCCCGGCAACGAGGCCGCCGACGACAAGGGCTACGTCAAGATGCCCAATGTAAACGTGCTGGTCGAGATGGCCGACATGAGCGAGGCCAACCGCTCCTACGAAGCCAACCTTCAGGTCATCAAGCAGGCGCGTGATCTGATCTCCATGACCATCGACCTGATGAGGAACCAGTAATGATCAGCGGCATTGGCGGTATCGGATCGCTTCCCCTCAAGCCGGAGATCGGTGGCGCCGATACCACGACCGACCTGTTCCAGGGCACCAGGGCGCCGATGGCCGGCAGCGAAATCGGCGCCACCTTCGCCGAAGCGCTGAGCCAGGCTGCTTCAAAGACCGTCAACACCTTGCAGAACGCCGAGCAGGTCTCGATCCAGGCGCTCAAGGGCGACGCCGATACCCGTCAGGTCGTCGACGCCGTCATGAGCGCCCAGCAGGCCCTGCAGACCACGATCGCCATCCGCGACAAGGTCGTCTCCGCCTATCTCGAAATCAGCCGTATGGGCATCTGAGGAGACTTGCCGTGAAAGCACTCGCCATCGCAGCGACCGGCATGAATGCCCAGCAGACCAATCTGGAAGTGATCGCCAACAACATCGCCAATATCAACACCACCGGCTACAAGCGCGCGCGCGCCGAATTCTCCGACCTGCTCTACCAGGTCGACCGCACGCAGGGCGTGCCCAACCGCTCCAATTCATCGCTTGTGCCGGAAGGCGTGTCGATCGGCCTCGGCGTCAAGACGACGGCGGTGCGCAACGTCCATACGCAGGGCGAACTGACCTCGACCGGCAACAGTTTCGACATGGCGCTGACGGGCCGCGGCTGGTTCCAGATCGAGGGCGGCGACGGCGGCACGCTCTACAGCCGCGCCGGCGCCTTCAACACCAACGCCACCGGCCAGCTGGTGACCGTCGACGGCGCCAATGTCATCCCGGCCATCACCGTGCCGACCGATGCCATCGAAGTTGTCGTCAACAAGACCGGCCAGGTCTTTGCCCGCATCGACGGCCAGACCGACCTCCAGCTGCTGGGCCAACTGCAGCTCGCCAACTTCGCCAATGAAGCAGGCCTCGCGCCGCTCGGCGACAATCTGTTCCAGGAGACGCCGGCCTCCGGCCCGGCCAATGTCGGCGTGCCCGGCGATCCCGGCTTCGCCTCGGTCGAGCAGGGTTATCTCGAGGCCTCCAACGTCGATCCGGTCAAGGAAATCACCGAGCTGATCTCCGCGCAGCGCGCCTATGAGATGAACTCCAAGGTCATCCAGGCCGCCGACGACATGGCCTCCGTCGTGTCCAAGAACATCAGGTAAGATTTGATGGTCTCTCCGGCCTTCCGCTCCGCGCTTTGCCGCACCGCGCTGATCCTGGCGCTGGTGGCCGGCAGTGTGCCGGCGTTTGCCCAGGAGAGCGCAGACCAGCAGACCACCACTCAGGTCGCGAGCAGTCAGGCAACCGGCGAGATCGTTCTGATCCCCAACCGGGTCATTTATCCCGGCGAGATGATCGACACCGGCGTGCTGAAACCGGTGACGCTGCTCCCCGGCAAGCACAGGCCAGATGCGGTCGCCACGCGGGCCATGGAACTCCAGGGCAAGGTCGCCAAGCGCACGCTGCTGCCCGGCCGCTATATCCCGGTCGCCGCCATCCGCGACGCCTGGCTGGTCGAACAGGGTGCCGCCGTGCAGGTCTATTTCATCGCGGGCGACCTCACCATTTCGGCCACGGCGGTGTCGCTGCAGCCGGGTGCCGCCGGCGATTTGATAAAGGTCCGCAACACAGACAGCGGCAAGATCTTTTCCGGCACGGTGATGGCTGACGGCACCATCCGGGTCAGCGCGTCATGAGACGCGGAGCTGCCCTTCTGCTCGCGACCGTTGTCGGCCTGCAGCCGGCGCTGGCCGACGGTCTTACGCCGAAGCAAAAGCGCGATCTTGCCGGCCAGAATGGCGGCGCCTTTGTCGATCCCGAATACGATCCGGCCACCACCAACCGCATGTTCAGGGTCTCCAACGGCCCAAGCTCTCTGCCACCCGGCCAGGTCGCATCGCGCATCAAGGACATTGCGCAGCTGCAGGCTTCGCGCGACAACCAGCTCGTCGGCTACGGCCTCGTCATCGGCCTCGCCGGATCGGGCGACAGCCTGCGCAATTCGCCCTTCACCGAACAGTCGATCCGCGCCATGCTCGAAAATCTCGGCATTGCCACCGAAGGTGGCAGCGCGCGGGCCAAGAACGTCGCCGCCGTCATCGTCACCGCCAACATGCCGCCTTACGTGCAGTCTGGGGCCCGCATCGACATCGACGTCTCCTCGATGGGCGACGCCACATCGCTTGCCGGCGGCACGCTGATAATGACGCCACTGAAGGCGGCCGATGGCGAAATCTATGCTGTCGGGCAAGGCTCGGTCATCGTTTCCGGCTTCACTGCCCAGGGCGATGCCGAAAAGCTGACGCAGGGCGTGCCGACGGCCGGCCGCGTGCCCAACGGCGCCATTGTCGAGCGCACCGTGCGCGCCGAATTCGAAGATCAGGCGCTGCTCACCTTGCAATTGCGCAATCCCGATTTCTCCACTGCCGTCCGCATCGCCGACGCCATCAACGGCTACACCTCGCAGCGCTTCGGCATGCGCGTGGCGGCGGAGCGCGATGCGCGCACCGTGCAGATCAGGCGGCCGAAGAACGTTTCGGCGGCGCGTTTCTATGCCGAGATCGAGAATTTGGTGGTCGAGACCGACACGCCGGCGCGCGTCGTCATCGACGAACGCACCGGCACCATCGTCATCGGCAACGAGGTCAAGATCTCGCGGGTGGCGATCAGCCACGGCACGCTCACCGTGCGCATCACCGAACAGCCGAAGATCGTCCAGCCGGAACCGTTCTCCAAGGGCGTGACAGCGGAGGAACCCTTCACCACCATCGATGCCACGCGGCCTGACGCCCGCGTCAATGTGCTCGACGGACCGAACCTCGAAACGCTGGTGTCGGGCCTCAACCGTCTCGGCGTCAAGCCGGACGGCATCATTGCCATTTTGCAAGGCATTAAGTCGGCCGGCGCTTTGCAGGCCGATCTGGTTCTCCAATAGGCCATGCCGATGATCGATTTCTTTTCCCAAAAGCAGCACCGCCGAAGCGCAGCCTTGGCAGCTTGCGTCATCGCCGCCACCGTCCTTGCCGGCGGCACTGTTCGCGCGGAAGAAGCGGTGCGGCAGGTTCTTCCTGGCGGGCAACAGCCGGCGGCAGTGCAGCAGCTGGTCCGCGAGAAGGTGCCCGATGAAAGCGAGATCCAGCGCTTCTGCTCCAACATCGCCGACGCCGCCCGCGACCGCCGTTACGCACTGCAGGCCGAAGAGTTGAAGCAGTTGCAGGCTGGCATCGACCAGCGCATGAAGGCGCTGGACGACAAGCGCGCCGAATACGAGCAATGGCTGAAGCGGCGTGAAGTTTTCCTGGCCCGCGCCGAGGATGGCGTCGTCAAGATCTATGCCGGCATGAAACCGGATGCCGCGGCCGAGCGCCTGGCCATGGTCAACACCGATCTCGCCGCCGCCATCCTGATGAAACTCGATTCGCGCAAGGCCGGCGTCATTCTCAACGAAATGGACCAGAAGGCGGCAGCCACGCTCACCGGCATTATGGCCAGCGCGGCGCGAAGGGTAGACCCGTCATGAAGTCGCATATACTCGCCCTGGTCGCCACCGCTTCACTTGCCGGCTGCGCCTCCGACCCCAGGGAGATCGGCAGGGAGCCGGCGCTGTCGCCGGTTGGCACCGGCATTACCGGCAGCGTCAATGCGCCCTACTCCTATCCCGAAACGCCACCCGCGCCAGTGAAGAAATTCTCGCTGTGGGATGATCGCCAGAGCCGGTTGTTCACCGACCCACGCGCGCTGCGCGACGGCGACATCCTCACCGTCAGGATCAAGCTCAACGACAAGGCCAACTTCAAGAACCAGAACGACCGCAGCCGCACCGCCGGGCGCAAGCTCGGCTATGACGTCAACCTCGGATGGGAAGGTGCCACCACCAGCGGCAAGGGCGACGCGGGGCTGAGCTCCACCACCGAAACCAATGCGGACGGCGAAATCAAGCGCTCGGAGAACCTCGAGCTCAACGTCGCCGCCGTCGTCACCGAAGTCCTGCCCAACGGCAATCTGATGATCCGCGGCTCACAGGAGGTGCGCGTCAATTACGAGCTCAGGGTGCTGACCATCGCCGGCATGGTGCGTCCATCCGATATCGGCGCTGAAAACACCATCTCTTATGAACGCATCGCCGAGGCGCGCATCTCCTATGGCGGCCGCGGCCGCGTCAGCGAAATCCAGCAGCCCGCTTACGGTCAGCAGATCCTCGACCAAGTCCTCCCCTTTTAGGACTGGAGAACGGCGCCGTGGCAAATGTCGAACAGGTTCAGCAAAAAAAGGGCCCGTCGCTTGTCATCCAGCTTGCGATGCTGCTGGCGGTGACGGGCGCCGCGATCGGCATGGGCTGGATGTCCGGCGGCTATCTGAAGGGCGTCGGGGGACCGGTGCCTGTGCCCGCCGCACCGGAGAACCAGTCCAATGCCGAGCAACCGAGCAAGGCGGCCGAACATGCTCCCGGCACCGGGCCGACGCTTGTCCAGCTGGCGCCGATCACCACCAATCTGGCTTCGCCTGCCGACACCTGGATAAGGCTGGAAGCGTCGGTGGTCTACGATGCGCCGCAGCCGCCCGAACTCACCGAAAGCATTCACCAGGACCTGCTGGCCATGGTCCGCACCCTGAAGATGCATCAGATCGAAGGTGCCAGCGGCTACCAGCATTTGAAAGCCGACCTCGAGGAGCGCGCCGCAATCCGCAGCGGTGGCCATGCCAAACAGGTTCTGATCAGGACATTGCTGCTCGAATGAGAAAACTCGTCCTCGCCGCCGCGATCGTCGTCGCCGCCACCTCTGTCGCCGCCGCCCAGCAGCTCGATCTCGGCGGCATCGGCAAGGCCGACGGCGCCACCGTCGGCTATATCATCCAGATGTTCGGTCTGATCACCGTGCTGTCGGTGGCGCCGGGCCTGTTGATCATGGTGACGAGCTTCACCCGCTTCGTCATCGCCTTCTCGATCCTGCGCGCCGGCATCGGCCTGCAGTCGACGCCGGCCAATCTGATCCTGATCTCGCTGTCGCTGTTCATGACCTTCTACGTCATGGCGCCGACCTTCGACCAGGCCTGGAACACCGGCGTCAAGCCGCTGATGGACAACCAGATCAGCCAGACCGAGGCGTTCGAAAAGATTTCGGACCCGTTCCGCACCTTCATGCTGCACAATGTCCGCGACAAGGACTTCGACCTGTTCGCCGATCTCGCCCGCGAACGCGGCCAGGTCGTTGCCAGGGACACCGTCGACCTGCGCATCCTGGTGCCGGCCTTCATGATCTCCGAAATCCGCCGCGGCTTCGAGATCGGCTTCCTGATCGTGCTGCCGTTCCTCGTCATCGACCTGATCGTCGCCACCATCACCATGGCCATGGGCATGATGATGCTGCCGCCGACCGTCGTTTCGCTGCCCTTCAAGATCCTGTTCTTCGTCCTCATCGACGGCTGGAACCTGCTTGTCGGCAGCCTGGTGCGCTCCTTCACCTGACCGTCCGCGCGCCCTTGGCGCCTTGCTAAAATTTTATGCAATATATTTCCGGTTAACCGTCCCGTTTAGCCCTTTGGTAGGGACTTGCCCGCATATTGCTCGCAGATGGCGGGTGATCGGGTCTCACGATCATTGGCATGATGCCGCTCCGTCATACCGGAAAAGCCGGTATGTCAAAAACACCCTGTAAAAATCAAGGTACGAGTAGCCATGTCCAGTATCATGACGAACGCCTCGGCGCTGACCGCGCTGCAGAGCCTGAACAACACCAACAAATCCCTCGAGCAGACGCAGGCCCGCATCTCGACCGGCTACCGCGTTGCCACCGCTTCCGACAACGCCGCTTACTGGTCGATCGCGACCTCGATGAAGTCCGACAACAAGGCAAACTCGGCCGTGCAGGACGCCCTCGGCCTCGGCGCCGGCAAGGTTGACACCGCCTACACCGCCATCAACGACGTCAAGGACCAGGTCGACCTGATCAAGACCAAGCTGGTCACTGCCCGTAGCGCCTCGAAGGAAGACCAGCAGAAGATCGCGACCGAAATCAACGCCATCCAGGCGCAGATCAAGTCCTCGGTCGCCAACGCCAACTTCGCCGGCTCGAACCTGCTGCAGAACGACGCTGCCGCTGCGTCCGACCTGAAGATCGTTGCGGCTTACAACCGTACCGGCGCGACCGTCACCATCGACACCATCGACGTCAAGGCTGCCGATACGCAGGTTCTCGATGTCGCCGGCACGGGCGGCATCGTCGGCGGCCTGCTCGCCGCTGCCTTCTTCGACCCGAGCACCACGGCGGTTACCCCCGCCGCCATCGACACCGCGCTCGGCACTGTTGAAACCGCGCTTGCCAAGCTGTCCACCGGCGCTGCCTCGCTCGGCGCCGCCAAGTCGCGCATTGACACCCAGAAGAGCTTCCTGTCGAACCTGTCGGACTCGATCGACAAGGGCGTCGGCGCTCTGGTCGACGCCGACATGAATAAGGAATCGACCCGTCTGCAGGCCCTCCAGGTCCAGCAGCAGCTCGGCATCCAGGCGCTGTCGATCGCCAACGGCAACTCGCAGTCGATCCTGTCGCTCTTCCGCGGCTGATCTCTCGACTTTACGACTGACACCATCCGTCGGGCCGCGCCAACAGCGCGGCCCGATTTCTTTTTGCGGCTGTTGATTTTCTTGCTAAATGGCTGCCGATTTTTGCTCTTGGCCAGCGCCCTGAATGGCTTGGTTTAACAGGCCGTTAACCATATCCCGGTAGTCATGGTTAACCATTCCATGGCGGGCAGACCATACGGTCGATGGGCTTATGCCTACCCCCTTGATGAAGTTGATCCGGCGTGTTCGGGACACGCCAGTGTTTGAAAAGGGGTAAATATCTTGGCTAGCATCATGACGAACGCTTCGGCTCTGACCGCGCTGCAGAGCCTGAACAACACCAACAAGCAGCTTGAAACCACCCAGTCACGCATTTCGACCGGCTACCGCGTCGCCACCGCCAGCGACAACGCCGCCTACTGGTCGATCGCCACCACGATGAAGTCCGACAACAAGGCGCTTTCGGCCGTTCAGGACGCGCTTGGCCTCGGCGCCGGCAAGGTCGATACCGCCTACACCGCCATCACCGACATCAAGGACCAGGTCGACCTGATCAAGGCCAAGCTGGTCACTGCACGCAGCGCCAGCAAGGACGACCAGCAGAAGATCGCCACTGAGATCAAGGCTATCCAGGACCAGATCAAGTCGTCGGTCACCAACGCCTCCTATGCCGGCTCGAACCTGCTGCAGAACGACGCTGCCGCGACCTCCGACCTGAAGATCGTCGCGTCCTATAACCGCACCGGCACGACCGTCGCCATCGACACCATCGACGTCAAGGCGGCCGACACGCAGGTTCTCGATCTTCCTGGCACTGGCGGCATCGTCGGCGCTCTGCTGGCGACGACCTTCTTCGATCCCAGCACCACCCAGGTCCTCCCGGCGGCCATCGACACCGCACTCGGCGCCGTTGAAACGGCGCTTGCCAAGCTGTCCACGGGTGCCGCCTATCTCGGCGCCGCCAAGTCGCGCATCGACACCCAGAAGAGCTTCCTGTCGAACCTGTCGGACTCCATCGACAAGGGCGTCGGCGCGCTGGTCGACGCCGACATGAACAAGGAATCGACGCGGCTGCAGGCCCTCCAGGTCCAGCAGCAGCTCGGCATCCAGTCGCTGTCGATCGCCAACGGCAACTCGCAGTCGATCCTGGCGCTGTTCAAGCAGTAAGCCTGACCCGGCTTTCTCTTCCTTGAATAAGGGCCGTGCCAACAGCGCGGCCCTTTCCTGTATGGGTGTGTTTTGACGCATGTCGTTGACCCGGAATCGCGGCACACTTCCGGGCGACATGCTCTATCATCTTCGCACAAGCTTCGCGGTCTAGTGTTCCCACGGAATATCATGCTGGGAGCGCTTGAATCGTGCCGCAACAGATCCAGAGCATCATCTCGAATCTCAGGGCATTTGGCGTCAGGCGCCTCGCCATGC
Source organism: Mesorhizobium sp. M0659 (assembly GCF_040320605.1). Lineage (NCBI taxonomy): Bacteria > Pseudomonadati > Pseudomonadota > Alphaproteobacteria > Hyphomicrobiales > Phyllobacteriaceae > Mesorhizobium > Mesorhizobium sp. M0659. The sequence goes on along the minus strand of NZ_JAMYPY010000002.1, from coordinate 262,849 downwards.
TGGCCGGCATTGCCGCATTGGTGATGGCCGTCATCGGCATCGGCTCGGTCTATCTCAACCGCCCGGCCTATGAGACGCTCTATGTCGGGCTCGATCGCTCCGACGTGAACCAGATCGGCCTGGTGCTCGGCGAAGCCGGAATCGGCTTCGACGTCGGCTCCGACGGCACCTCCGTGCTGGTGCCGGCCGGCACCACCGCGCAGGCGCGCATGCTGCTCGCCGAAAAGGGCCTGCCGACCAGCGCCAATGCCGGCTACGAACTGTTCGACAATGTCGGCTCGCTCGGGCTGACCTCCTTCATGCAGCAGATCACCCGCGTGCGCGCGCTGGAAGGCGAGATCGCCCGCACCATCCAGTCGATATCCGGCATCAAGGCCGCCCGCGTTCACATCGTCATGTCCGAGCGCGCCAATTTCCGCCGCGACGAACAGCAACCCTCCGCCTCGGTGGTCATCCGCTATTCCGGCATCGACGCCGAAAAGAGCGCCATGTCGATCCGCCATCTCGTCGCCGCCGCCGTGCCGGGCCTGTCGGCCGACAAGGTTACCGTGCTCGATTCCAACGGCAACCTTCTCGCCGCCGGCGACGATCCCTCCAACACAAGTGCTGCCCGCACGCTCGGCGTCGAGCAGACCGTCGAGGCGCAGATCGGCGACAACATCCGCCGCGCGCTGACGCCTTATCTCGGCCCCGACAATTTCCGCGCCAGCGTCAAAGCCGACGTCAATACCGACACCCGCCAGACCGAAGAGACAATCTTCGATCCGGAGTCGCGCGTGGAGCGTTCCGTGCAGTCGGTGCGCGCCAACGAAAACAGCAATCAGAGGCAGGCCTCGACCCCGGCCACCGTCGAGCAGAACCTGCCCGAGACCCAGGCGACCAGCACCGATGGTCCGCAGACGTCATCGGCGAACGACCGCAAGGAGGAGATCACCAATTACGAGATCAACTCCAAGAAGATCGCCACAGTCTCGAACGGCTATTCCGTTACCAAGATGTCGATCGCCGTCGTCGTCAATCAGCAGCGGCTGATGACCATCCTCGGCAAGGACGCAACGCCCGAGCAGATCGCCAAGCGCGTTGCCGACATCCAGAAGATGGTGGCCTCGGCCACCGGCTTCGACGACAAGCGCGGCGATATCATTGATGTCTCGGCGGTCGAGTTCATCGACGGGCTGGACGGCGAGCCGGTCGAACAGCCGGGCATAATGGCGTCGATCGGAACCCATGCCGGTACGATGATCAACGCCGGCGCGTTCATCGTCGTGGTGTTCCTGGTCGCCTTCTTCGGCCTGAGGCCAATGGCCACCGCGCTGAGCGCGCGGCCGACGCCGGCACTTGCCGGTCCGAGCTTCGACGACGTCCAGCGTTCACTGCCGACACCCGAAGCCGCCGGCGCCGAACCGGCGCGGGCTGCCTTGCCCGGCAGCCGCCCAGGCCCGACTCCACTCGACGATCTTCGTCAGAAGATCAGGCCGGCGCCGCAGGAGCGGCTTGCCCGCATGGTCGACATCAATGAGGAGCGCACCGCGCAGATCCTGCGCAAATGGGCGGCCCAGGAAGCAGCGGTATAGACCATGGCCTCGGCAGCGCTTTTCGACCTTTTGCCGGATTTCGGCGCACGCAGCCAGCGTGCCGGCCAGCCCTCGCTCGCGGCCATGGCCGAGCCAAGGCCGGAGACGTCGGCGCCGCAGGCCGACATCGGCGCGCTGATCGCCGAAGCGGTCATCGATGCCGAAGCCGCCCTTGAAGCCCGCCTTGCCATCGCCCACCAGGCAGCGCTCGAGGCACAGAGACAGGCCAACGCCGATGAAGCAAAGGCCTTTCTGGAAACTTTCGGCGGCGATGTCGGCGCGGTCGTCACTGCCCGTATCGAGATCATGGAGGCCAAGGTCAGCGACCTCGTCGGCGCCACCATTGCGCGCATCATTGGCGGCCTTGTCAGCGACGATCTGCAGAAGCGTTCGCTGGAAGCCCTTGCCGGCACGATCCGCGAAGCCGTCGGCGACAGCGAGGCGGTGCGCATCGCCGTGCGCGGACCGCTGTCATTGTTCGAGACGCTGAAGGCTTCGCTCGGCCCACGCGCGGCCAATCTCGATTTCGTCGAGGCACCCGGCTTCGACCTTACCGTCGCCATTGACGAGGCGGTGTTCGAAACCCGCATTGCCGAATGGTCGGCCGCCTTGTCCGAGGCCCTATCATGAGCGAGGGCCCTCTTATGAACGAGTGGACGTCATGAGCGTTGCCGACGCCGCTGAGCCCAGGCACGAGATCATCATCGTGCGGCGCAATCACGACGACCACGACGACGCCCACCATGGCGGCGTCTGGAAGATTGCCTTTGCCGATTTCATGACCGCCATGATGTGCTTCTTCCTCGTCATGTGGCTGATCAACGCCGCCAACGAGCAGACCAAGGCGGCGGTTGCCAGCTACTTCAATCCGGTCAAGCTGGTCGATCGCAACGCCAGCCGCAAGGGCCTCGAAGACCTCGGCGATGGCCCGAGCAAGGTCGGGCTGACGGCGGACGACCCGCGGGACAAGACCAGCAAGGCGGGACAGGACGGCATCGGCGGCGCCGGCACCTCGGACAAGAAGCAATCGAAGGAATCGGCGCCGAAGACCGATCTTTCCGACGAGCATCTGTTTGCCGATCCCTATGCGGTGCTGTCGGAAATCGCCACCGACACCGGCGTCATGCAAAATGTCAGCGAGAAGGGCGATGGCGGCGCGCAGGCGTCCGGCCCGGCTACCGGCGCATCCGGTGGCCAATCCTACCGCGACCCGTTCGCGCCGGATTTCTGGTCGCAGCAGGTGGCTGCACCAGGCGCCGAAGCCACCGCCGAACGCAGCAAGATCGAAGGCGATCCGCTGAAGCCGGGTGACAAGGCGGCACAGACGCAAGTGGCGGAGGTGAAGGCCGTGCCGGCCGCGCCGCCAGTGGCCGCGGCGCCGCTCGAGCCGCTGGCGAAATCCGTTTCCGATAAGCCACTGACCAAGGCTGAAGCCAAGGCAGAGGCCAAGGCTGAAGCAGCGAAGGCCCAGATTGCAAAGGCCGAAGCTGCCGAAGCACAACCCGCACCCAAACCCGAAGCCGCGGAAAAGGCGCCGACGGCCGCCACTGTTAGAGCCGCGGCGCAGGTCAAGCAGGAACTGGCCGAGGCCTTCAAGCCAGGCGACAAATTGCATAATGGCGTCTCCGTCGAAGCCACCGACAAGGGTGTCGTCATTTCGATCACGGACCAGTTCGATTTCGGCATGTTCGAGATCGGATCGGCGGTGCCTAGGCGTGAACTGGTGCTGGCGATGGAAAAGATCGGCCGCATCGTCAACGAGCAGAAAGGCACGATCAGCATCAACGGCCACACCGACGCGCGGCCGTTCCGCAGCGACACTTACGACAATTGGCGGCTGTCCACGGCGCGCGCCCATTCCGCCTATTACATGCTGGTGCGCGGCGGCGTCGACGAGCGCCGCATCACCGAGGTCGCCGGCTTCGCCGATCGCGAGCCGAAAATTGCAGCCGACCCGATGGCGGCCGCGAACCGCCGCATCGAAATCCTGATGGCGACCGACGGATGAGGCGCGCCGCGATCATCGGCCGCGCCGTCGGGCTGCTGCTGCTGAGCGCTGTCCATCCGCCATCGGCCTTCGCCGAGGACGGCTTGCAGCCCTATCAGCTGGTGCGCTCGCTGCAGCTTGTGCAGGACCGCATCGCCGCCGGCGATCACGCCGCGCTGCCGATGCAGGCCAAGCTGCTCGAAATGGCCGACACAAGGCTGCGCGCGGCGGACGCAGATGATTTCAGCGACCCGAAGAATTTTCGCGCCTTGCTGGTCTATGGCATGAGTGGCGGCAACCCCGTCACCGTCGAGGCGGCGGTGTCGCGCGCCAAGACCGACCCGCAAAGCCTGACCATCGCCAAGGGCATTGTCGATTATCTGAACGGCCGGCAGGCGGCTGCGATCGAGGCGCTGAAGCCGATCGATCCGATGACCCTGCCCCCCGATGTCGGTGCCTTTCTGGCGCTGGTCAAGGGCTCGCTTCTCGCCACCGAGCAACCGGTCAGCGCGCTTGCGCTGCTCGACGATGCTCGCCTGCTCAGCCCCGGCACGCTGGTCGAGGAAGCAGCGCTGCGCCGCTCGGTCGGCATCGCCGCCGCGCAAGGCGACGGTGCGCGTTTCGCGCTTGCCTCAACCCAATATGTCGAAGACTACCTCTATTCGCCCTATGCCAGCCAGTTCGCCGACGCATTCGTCTCCGGCGTCATCACGCTGCACATGGCAATCAGCCAGGACAAGCTCGCCGACATCACCGCAATGATGGATCCCGAGCGCGAGAAGGTGATCTATCTGCGCATCGCCCGCCGCGCCGCGATCGACGGCTTTGCCGATCTCTCCGCCTTCGCCTCGGCCAGGGCTGAACGGGGCCGCGACGGCATCCACAATCAGGACGATCCGCGCGCCCAGCTCTATTCCAGCCTGTCCACGGTAACGTCCGGCACCATCGGCGAGGTCCGCGCCAAGCTGGACAAGATCGATCGCAACCAGCTTTCGCAAAGCGACCGCGACCTGCTCGATGCCGCGCAGGCCGTGGCGGGTGAAGTCATCGCCCCGCCGGCGCCGTTGCCTGCCGAAAAGCCCGCACCTGCCGCGGCCAGGCAGGAGCCGGTCAAGACCGCGGCAGTGGAAAAACCCGACGAGCCAGAGCTGCCGCCGGTCGAAGGCGCGATGCCGGAACAGCCAGCCGTCACAACATCGAGTGAACCGGCAGCAACCGACCGACCGAAGGCGGCAAGTGAACCGGGCGCGCAGGCACCAAGCACGCCAGAGGCAAAGGCGGCGGAAACGCCTGCAGTCGCCTCGGCCAGCGATGCGGCTCCGGTCGTGCCGGCATCGGTGCCGGCCCCCGCCGCAGTAGAGCCTACCGATCCCACCGACGCCGCCATGGCGAGGACGCGTCGCCAGCTCGATTTGATCGACCAGATGCTTGGAGCAGCCCCGAAATGACCACCAATGTTGGCCAGGCCCTGCCGGCTCCCGCGCACGCCGGATCGAAGCAGTCGGCCTCAAACGCCAAGGGCGGCGACAAAAGCTTCGGCGACATGGTGCGCGGCGACGACGATGCGCCGACACCGATAGGCCAGGGAGCAATTGAGGCCGCATCGCACGAGCCGCATTGGGCCAAACGCAGCCCTGCCGGTCCCGGCAAAAGCGAAATCCCACACACCCAGTCTGGCAAAACGGGGACGAAATCCGCTGCCGGCAAGGCCGCAAAAGAACATGCCGATAGTGGCCCGGACAAACCATCCAAGGACGCTGAGGTGGCCGGACGAGACGCGGATGCAGGATCGCTGCAGGATCATTTGCCACTGGTGCTGGCGTTGCACGATATCAGGCATTTCTCAATGGTCCGGACAAGCGGGAACGGCATCGCGACGAATGGACAGACTGGGCAACCGGCGCCCGCTGGCGAGGCCATTTCTGCACAGACGTCGCCTCTGAAGAGACACCGCGCAGCGTCCGGCATTGACAACAGACTCGACACGACGACGCGATCGGAACGGGCCAAGCCCGGTACCAGCGTTTCCGCACAGGATCAGGGGCAAAAGCTGCCCGCGATCGGGCTCCAGTCCGGCAAACTGCCGCACCAGGATGGTCCGACGCCTCCTCTACCGGCGGACCAGACGGCAAGCGACGTTTCGGCACCCGAGGCAAAACGGTCCGCGCCGTCGGCGAAGTCCGTCGATGGAGCCCATTCCGCGGCATCGTCCACACAGGGAAAACAGCCGCCATTCGCTGCGCGCGTCGACATTGTCGCCGAACAGAGCTTCCCCGCGCCGGCGCATAGTCCGATAAACCAAACGACTTCGGCGCTTATCGACGCGCTGGCTTCGGACAACGGCCTGCGGCCAGCCGTTTCGACGCCGTCAACGACCGCCCAGACGGCCGGCTCTGTTGCCGTTCCGACACATATATTGAAGATCGAGCTTCACCCGGCAGAGCTCGGCATCGTCACCGCCAGTCTGAGGCTTTCCGGAGAACAACTTTCGATAGAATTGGAGCCCGAAACCCATGAGGCTTACCGCCGTCTCGCCACCGACAGCGACGCCATCGTGAAGTCGTTGCGCGGGCTCGGCTTCGATGTCGACAAGGTCACCATCCTGCAACCCTCGATAGCGATCCACGCAGCGGCCCGCAGCGATGCAGCGAACTCGCATCCAATGCCGCAAGGCCGCGACCAGTCCGCTTTTCAGCCCGGAAACTCGAGCGGCAACAATACGGGTTCGGGCGGCCAGCAGTCGGGAAGAAACCGCAATGACGATGCCCAGGAATTCGGCCGCGCTGGCGCGCCTGCTCGCGAGCGCGCTGGCGACGATATGTTTATCTAGCCTCGCCACCAAGCCGGCCACCGCCGCCACCAACCCTTGCGAGCCCGAGATTTTGCGTGCCGCCGACCGCTATGGCGTGCCCGCCGGCATCCTCTATGCGGTCGGGCTGACCGAGACCGGCAAGAAGGGTAGCTTGCAACCTAATGCCTTGAATATACAGGGGAAAGCGGTATTTCCAAGAAACCGCACCGAGGCCATAGCCACCTTCGAAGCAGCCCGGCGTGAGGGCAAGACGCTGATCGACCTCGGCTGCATGCAGATCAACCATCACTATCACGCCGCGCATTTCCGCAGCGTCGACGACATGCTCGACCCGCGCCAGAATGTCGACTATGCCGCGCGCTTCCTGGCCAGCCTGCATGCGCGTCATGTCAGCTGGTCGATGGCCGTCGCCCGCTACCACGCCGGCCCCGACAATGACCCCGCGCAGAAATTCTATGTCTGCCGCGTCATCGCCAATATGGTCGCCACCGGCTTCGGCAAATGGACCCCGAGCGCCCGCAACTTTTGCAACCCTTAGGTGAATCATCTCTTGCGAACGGCTGCAAATCCACGCCCGGCGGGTGACGTGCCACGTCACCCGTTCGGCAACCAACGATACAACCTCCTGATTGCGGTTATTTCGAAACTCGAAATAACTCCCAAGAAAATAGCTACAAGAAATGATGGTTGTTCAGGATTCCCGGCACCGGTTACGGCTCTTCCCACGGGGCAGATGATCTGATTCGGAGGCGGGGCCGATGATTGTAATCGTTGACGAGCGTGAGCTCGTAACTGAAGGCTATAATTCACTTTTCGATCGTGAGGGCGTCGCCTGTGCAGGCTTCGCGTCCGGTGAATTCGGCGAGTGGGTGACATCGGCCGCCGACACGGATTTGCGATCGGTCCGAGCCTTCCTCATCGGCGACTGCCGCGAAGGCACCATCTCGCCACGCCAGATCCGCGACCGCACCGGCGCTCCGGTCATTGCGCTGAGCGAACAGCACTCGCTCGAGAATACGCTGCGGCTGTTCGAGAGCGGGGTCGACGACGTCATACGCAAGCCGGTCCATATCCGGGAGATCCTGGCCCGCATCACCGCCATCCGCCGCCGCGCCCATGAGGACGTCAGCTACACCGAGATCGGCGCCATGCGCATCTTCATGGATGGCCGCGATCCCGAGATCGATGGCCAGCCGTTGCCTCTGCCGCGCCGCGAACGCCGCATCCTCGAATATCTGGCGAGCAACCGCGGACGCCGCGTCACCAAGACCCAGGTCTTCAACGCCATCTACGGCATCTTCGACGAAGAGGTCGAGGAGAACGTGGTCGAGAGCCACATCTCCAAACTGCGCAAGAAGCTGCGCGAAAAGCTTGGCCAGGACCCGATAGATTCCAAGCGCTTCCTTGGCTACCGGCTGGTGTTCTGATGGCGGTCTGCGCCAGCCTCGCGCAAGACAGAAATTATATCCTCGCGACCACAGATGGGCCCAACGATCTTGGGCATTGAGGAGACGTTCGATGAGCCTTTACGGAATGATGCGGACCGGCGTTTCCGGCATGAACGCGCAGGCCAACCGCCTTTCGGCGACAGCCGACAACATCGCCAATTCCGACACCACCGGCTACAAGCGATCCTCGGCCGAGTTTTCGACGCTGATTATGCCGCAGGTCGGCGGCGCCTATAATTCCGGCGGCGTCAACACCACCATCCGCTCGGCCATCAGCGCCCAGGGCGTGCTGCAGTACACGACCTCGGTTTCCGACCTTGCGGTCAACGGCAACGGTTTCTTCGTCGTCCAGGACCCCAGCGGAACGCCTTTCCTCACCCGCGCCGGCGCATTCGTTCCCGACGCTCAGGGCAGGCTGGTCAACGCCGCCGGCTACCAGCTGATGGCATACAGCTACGCCAACGGCACGCCGGCAGCCACCGCCAACGGCTTCGAAGGGCTGGTTCCGGTCCAGATCTCCGACCAGGAAATGACGGCGACGCCCAGCACCACAGGCAATTTCAACGCCAATCTGCCGGCTGGTGCCACGCCGCCCGCCGGTCCGCTGCCTTCCACCAACAGCCCGACCGCCGAATACACGTCGAAGTCCTCGATGGTCACCTACGACAATCTCGGCAACAAGAAGCTGCTCGACGTCTATTTCACCAACACCGGCACCGGCGCCTGGTCGGTCTCTGTGTTCGACCAGTCCCAGGCGACGCCGGGCACATCCTTCCCCTATACGGGCGGCGCGCTGGCCACGGCCAACCTGACCTTCGACACCACCACCGGCAAGCTAACCGGCGCGGTCGACAGCATAACGATCCCCGTACCGGGCGGTGCGTCGCTCGACCTCGATTTGTCCAAGCTGACTCAGCTCGGCACCGGCTTCACGGTCTCCGAAGCCAAGGTCAACGGCAACGCGCCCAGCACGATCGAAAAGATCCAGATCGGCGAGGACGGAGTCATTTACGCCCAGTATCAGGACGGCTCGACCAAGCCGCTGTTCAAGATCCCACTGGCCGACGTCCAGAGCGCCGACAACCTCACCGCACTGCCTGGCAATGTCTATGCGCAGTCCACCGACTCCGGCACCGTGCGCATCGGCTTCGCCAATGAAGGCAAGCTCGGCAGCATCATCTCCGGCGCGTTGGAAAATTCCAACGTCGATATCGCCGAGGAATTGACCAACATGATCGCGGCGCAGCGCAGCTACACCGCTAACTCGAAAGTGTTCCAGACCGGTTCCGACCTCATGGATGTCCTTGTCAACCTGAAGAGATAAACGACGGGCACTAGTGGGATGAACCCAAACCAGAGCAGCGCGGTGCGCGGATTTCGAATTCAAGGCCACACCGGCAAACCGGCCGGGGTGGTCTGGAATTGCAGATTTCCGAACGCCGACGCCGCCGACAGGGCAGAGACGTCATCCCCTCCCCACTGGCCTCGTGAAAGACCCGCATGTCGCTGACTTCCGCATTGACCATAGCCCAACAGTCGCTTCAGACCACATCGAAGCAGACCAGCGTCCTTTCCCGCAATATTGCCGACGCCAGCAACCCCGACTATGCCCGCCGCACGGCGGTCGTCGTCAGCAGCGCGCCCGGCGCCCGCTCGGTCGAGATCCAGCGCGCCACCAACGCCCTGCTGTTTCGCCAGAACCTTAGCGCGCAATCGGCATGGAGCGGCCAGAGCACGCTTTACAGCGGAATTGACCGCCTCGCCGTTGCCGTCAACGGCGTCGACAACGCCTCCTCTGCCTCGACCGCGATCGGCAAGCTGCAGAACGCGCTGCAGCTTTACGCCGCTACGCCATCGAACCAGAACCTCGGCTCCAGCGTCATCGACGCGGCCCAGCAGGTGGTGCGCGCTCTGAACGACGGCACCAACGCGATCCAGGATTTCCGCACCCAGGCCGATGGCGAGATATCAACGGCGGTTAACGATCTCAACTCGCTGCTTAGTCAGTTCCAGGACGCCAACAAGGCGGTCATCTCCGCAACCCGTTCGGGTACCGACGCATCCGACGCGCTCGACCAGCGCGACGCTTTGCTGAAGAAGATCGCGGACTATGTGCCGGTGTCGACCTTCACGCGTGGCGACAACGACATGGTCATCACCACCAAGGATGGCACGACACTGTTCGAGACCATTCCGCGCTCGGTAAGTTTCACCCCGTCGGCGGGCTACACGGCCGGCACACCAGGCAACACCATCTACATCGACAATGTGCCGGTCAGCGCCGGGGCTGGCGGCAACACCAGCGCCGACGGCAAGCTCGCCGGGCTCATCACCTTGCGCGACGGCATCGCGGCGACGATGCAGAGCCAGCTCGACGAAGTCGCGCGCGGCCTCATCACCGCCTTTGCCGAAACAGCACCTTCGCAGCCCGACCGAACCGGCCTGTTCACCTGGTCGGGTGCGCCCGCCATTCCGGCCGCCGGCACGCTGATCGACGGCCTTGCCGGCTCGATCAAGGTCAACGCCGCAATGGACCCGAGCGTCGGCGGCAATCCGGTGCTGCTGCGCGACGGCGGCGCCAATGGTGCGGCCTATATCGCCAACACTGCCGGCAACGCCTCCTATTCGCAGCTCTTGATCGGCTATGGCGACAAGCTCGACAAGCCGATGCCTTTCGACGCTGCGGCCGGCATCACCGTCACGTCCAGCGTGTCCGACTACGCCGCCAATGCCATTGGCTGGTTCGAAGGCCAGCGCCAGCAGGCCTCGAGCAACGCCGACGCCAAGGAAGCGCTGGCATCGCGCACCGCCGAGGCGCTGTCCAACGACACCGGCGTCAATGTCGACCAGGAGATGTCGCTGCTGCTCGACCTCGAACACACCTATCAGGCCTCGGCGCGCATGATGAAAACCGTCGACGACATGCTGTCGGCCCTGCTCGATGCCGTGGGATAAGCCATGAAAGCCACATCCGTCTCCTCAGCCGCTCTCTCCAACGCCGCGCGCTATCAGCAGATGCGCATGCAGGGCGAACTGGTCAAAGCCACCAAGGAATCGACGACCGGCACCGTCGCCGATGTCGGTCTGGCGCTCGGCGCGCGCACCTCGCAGGCGGTCACCTTCTCGCGCGACCTCGACCGGTTGAACGTCATCATCGATTCCAATTCGCTGGTCACCGCTCGGCTGTCCTCGACGCAGGCTGCGCTTGGCCAGCTTTCCGACACTGCGCAGAATTTGCTGACCGCACTGACCGCCGCCGGCAATTCCTCGAGCACCATCACGCAGCAAGCCGGCAAGGCCGCCGTGCAGCAGATGACCTCTATCCTCAACGCCAGCGTCAACGGCGAATATCTGTTTGCCGGCACCAACACCGACGTCAAGCCGATCGATGACTTCACTGCCGCCGGCTCGCCGGCCAAGGCGGCGTTCGACGCTTCCTTCTCGTCGTATTTCGGCTTCACGCAGACCGATCCGCTCGCCGCCAACATCACCGCCGCCCAGATGGACGGCTTCATCACCAGCAATGTCGTGCCGCAGTTCATGGGCGCCGGCTGGCAGGCCAACTGGTCGAACGCCACCGACCAGCAGATCGTCAGCCGCATTTCGCTGGGCGAAACCACCCAGACCTCGGCCAGCGCCAATGAAGACAGCATCCGCAAGCTCGCCATGGCTTCCGCCCTGATCACCGGCCTGCTCTCCGGCAACATCAGCCAGGCGGCGAAGACCACCGTCGTCGGTCGCGCCCAGGCGATGGTCGGCGAGGCGCTGGGCGGACTCGGCCAGTTGCAGGCCGAGACCGGCCTTGCCGAGAAGCGGGTCTCCGACGCCAGCGACCGCATGAAGACGCAGGTCGACCTGTTCGAGCGCCATATTCTCGATCTGGAGGGCGTCGATCCGGCCGAGGCCGCCACCCGCGTCGCGGATCTGACGCAGCATATCGAGACGTCCTTTGCGCTGACCGCGCGCCTGCAGCAGATGAGCCTGCTGAACTACCTGACCTGACAATCTCAACCGCAACGGTAGAGCCAAACGATGTACCAATTCTCCTACGCCGACATCCAGACCGACTCCGTTGCCGATGCGAAAGATCGCGAGCGGCAGCTTTTGACCCGCTCGATCGAAATGCTGGCGGCGGCGGCGGCGGTCGGCCACACCTCGATGGAAGCGGTCGAGGCGCTGCACTTCACCAACCGGGTCTGGACCACCTTCGTCGAGGATCTCGGTTCCAGCGACAATGTCCTGCCCAAGGAACTGCGCGCCAACCTCATCTCCATCGGCCTGTGGCTGCTGCGCGAGGCCGAGGACATCCGCCAGGGCCGCACCGACAATTTCGAAGGGCTGATCGAAGTGTCCCAGATCATCCGGGACGGCATTCAATGACCAACACGCTGAAGATATCGCTGAAGCCGAACGAGAAGATCTACATCAACGGCGCCGTCATCCGCGTCGACCGCAAGGTCACCGTCGAGCTGATGAACGACGTACAGTTCCTGCTCGAGAACCATGTCATCCAGGCCGACGATGCCTCGACGCCGCTCAAGCAGCTCTATTTCATCCTGCAGGTGATGCTGATGAACCCGGCCGGCGCCATCGAGGCGCGCGCCATGTTCCGCCGCTCGCTGCCCTTGCTTTTGGCAAGCTTCGAGGATGAGCAGATCAGTGGCGCGCTGAAGCAGATCGACCGCATGGTCGGCGAAGACCATATCTATGAAGCGCTGAAGGCTATCCGCGCGCTTTATCCGCTCGAACGCCGCGCACTTGGCGGCAATGACGATGTTCAGGGTGCGAAGCGCCCGCTGGCCGTGGGAGCACAATACTGATGAATGTGGACATGACGACGACGATCCCCACGGGCGCCAACCAGGGTACCCAGCAGACGTCGAAGACAGCGGTCGACTACCAGTCGTTCCTGAAGCTGTTGATCGCCGAGATGAAGAACCAGGATCCGACGAAACCGATGGATTCGACGCAGTATGTCGCCCAGCTCGCCACCTTCTCGCAGGTAGAGCAATCGGTGCAGACCAACACCAAGCTCGACCAGATCATGCAGTCCTCGGCGCTGTCGCAGGCCGATGCCTTGATCGGCCGCTCGATCACCTCGGCCGACGGCAAGACGACCGGCGTCGTGGCCTCGGTCAAGCTTGCAAGCAACGGCGTGATCGCCGTGTTGCAGAACGGCACCGAAGTGCCGGTCGGCGCGGGCGTTTCGATAAAGCCGGCCAGCTAGACAGTTCCATAGAGGCGCGCTCACATGAACGAGGCCGACGCACTCGACATCGTCCAGTACGCGGTATGGACGGTGCTTGTTGCTTCCGCGCCGGTGGTGCTGGTCGCCATGGTGGTCGGCATCGGCATTGCCCTGATCCAGGCCCTGACCCAGATCCAGGAAATCACCCTGACCTTCGTGCCCAAGATCGTCGCCATCATGCTGGTCGTGGCGCTGACCGGTCCGTTCATCGGCAGCCAGATCTCGGCCTTCACCAACGTCATTTTCGAGCGCATTGAAAACGGGTTCTAGGCAGCGCTTGCAGGCGGCTGTGTTCCGGCTAGATTGCAGGCCATGACTCAGGCAGAACTCACCGGCAGGCCATGTGCGGAATAGCCGGCGTCTGGCGCAAACGAAACCCGATCGACGCCAACGACCTGTCGGATGTCGCCAGCATGATGCAGGCGTTGGTACATCGCGGCCCCGACGATCATGACAGCTGGCACAACAATCGGCTGGCGCTCGGTCACCGCCGACTTACCATCATCGATCCCTCGCCCGCCGCCCGTGAGCCGATGCTGACTTCTTCCGGCGATGGCGTTCTCGTCTACAATGGCGAGGTCTACAATTACCGCTCGCTGCGCGAAACGCTGCAGGCGCAAGGCGTCGTCTTTCGAACCATCTGCGATGCCGAAGTGGTTCTCGAAGCCTTGCATCACTGGGGCCCCGAAAAAGCCGTGCCGCTGTTCGACGGGATGTTTTCCTTCGCCTATTTCGACGCTCGCAGCAGTGCGCTGTGGCTTGCGCGTGACCGTCTTGGAATCAAGCCGATGTCGGTGGCCGACACGCCGGAGCGAATCCTGTTCGCCTCGGAGGACAAGGCGATCCTCGCCTGCGACGGTTTTCCGCGCGACATCGACAGCCGCGAGATCACCTTGCGGCTTGCCTGGCAGAGCCGCGATTCCAGCTACAGCCTGTTCGACCGCATCGAGCGCCTGCCGCCCGCCGGCCTGTGGAAGATCACTGATGGCGTTATCGAGAAGCGCCGCTTCTGGCATGTGCTGGACGTGCTGGAGACCGCGCGCATTACCGGCGATGCATCCGCTGATGCTGAACACATGGCGACGCTCGAGGCGTTGCTCAAGGACAGCGTCGGACTTCACTGCATCGCCGATACCAGCGTTGCCACCGCCTGCAGCAGCGGTGTCGATTCCGGCCTGATAACGGCGCTGGCAAAGCGGTTCAGGCCGGAAGTCCACGGTTATGTCGTCGACCCGCAGCTCGGCAACAGCGAGGCCGAAGACGCCGAACGCACCGGCCGCCATGTCGGCGTGCCCTTGCGCCGGGTGCCGGTCGACAGGAACCGGTTTTTCGAACTTTGGCCAAGGGTAATCTGGCATCTTGAAAGCGATGGCTGGCACGCCAGCCATGTCGCACTGCTGGCGCTTGCCGAACGATGCCGGGCCGATGGCGTCAAGGTGCTGCTCACCGGCGAAGGCGCAGACGAATTGTTTGGCGGCTACCCCTTGCAGGCCTTGAGCATGAAGAAGTGGCGTTCCTGGTCGTGGCCCCGGCGCCTGGTCCATTCGAAGCGCTCGCTCGACCGGAGATTCGAGCAACAGCGTCATGCCCCCTACAAGGTCTCGGCTGGAAGCCACTCACAAATGGATCGCAGCATGGTCCTGCGTGCTTTGTCGCCGGAGCTGAATTTTCTGCAAACCGAGATCTTCGACCGCCTGGAGCCGGTTATGCCGCCCGCGGATCGCGCCTTTCTCGGTAGTTGCCTCTACGACCTCTATTCGCATCTGCAGGACATCCTGCACCGGCACGACCGGCTGAGCATGGCGGCGTCCGTGGAACTGCGGGTCCCGTTCCTGGAAAACCGCCTGATCGACTTCGCCATCCATTTGCCGAGGCGGCAGAAATACCGCGACAAAACAGGAAAATGGCTTTTGCGAAAGGTCGCTGAAAAGCATATTCCGCGCCAGAACGTCCAGGCGCGCAAGATCGGCTTCGAGATGTCGTCGCAATTTTCGGCCGGCACGGAGACTTTGCTACGCGGCGGTTTCCTGCGCGATGCCTTGAAATGGCCCGCCGCGAATTTGGAGGACATGGTCCAGTTGGCGCGGCGCGAGCAACCGTCCAGGCTGCGGCTTGTCGGCATGGAGCTTTTCCTGCGCCTTCACGCCGGCGGCGAGACGACAGGCACGCTGACCGAAGCCTTGCATACCGCTGCCCGGGACAGAAGCTGACTTCGCGCGCGGCCGACAGCCCCGCGCAGTGGACCAATGAGAACATCGCTCTGGGTAGCGGACCATTCCCGGCTGACGTATTTTCGCCCTTGCTATCCTGTTGTTGGACCATGATCTTTTTCGAAGACGCGTTCGCCCTTTTGGATGTCGTGCTCTATTTCAAACGGATGCCATGATTGTCGTCCCCGCGGACGAAACCAGCACGTTAAGGTGGGACAGGTCTGATGATCGATGACGAGCCGGACAGCGAACGCGTTTCGGCGCTGGCGCCGTTCCGGCACGGCATCTTCCGCGCCGTCTGGTCGGCCAGCCTGGTGTCGAATTTCGGTGGCCTGATCCAGGGCGTCGGCGCCGCCTGGATGATGACCACCATCGCCACGTCGCCCTATCAGGTGGCGCTGGTCCAGGCCTCGGCCACTCTGCCGATCATGCTGTTTGCACTCGTCGCCGGCGCCATCGCCGACAGCTTCAACCGGCGCAAGGTGATGCTGATCGCCCAAATCTTCATGCTGGTCGTCTCTGCACTTCTAACGCTGTTCACCTGGAACGGCTGGATGACGCCGTGGACGCTGCTTGCCTTCACCTTCCTAATCGACAGCGGCACGGCGCTCAACAACCCGTCCTGGCAGGCATCGGTCGGCGACATGGTGCCGCGCAACAAGCTGCCGGCCGCGGTTGCACTCAATTCACTGGGCTTCAACCTGACACGCAGCGTCGGCCCGGCGATCGGCGGCATCATCGTTGCCGCCGCTGGTGCGGCTGCTGCGTTCGCCGCCAATGCGCTGAGCTATATAGGTCTCATCATCGTGCTCTTCCGCTGGAAGCCGGAGCTGCCGGTCTCGACGCTGCCGCGCGAGACGCTAGGCGCCGCCATGGGCGCCGGCCTGCGCTATGTCGCCATGTCGCCCAACATCGGCAAGGTGCTGGTCAGGGGCTCCGCCTTCGGCTTCAGCGCCGGCGCGGTTTTGGCGCTGCTGCCGCTGGTGGCGCGCGACGTCGTCAAGGGCGATGCCTTGACCTACGGCATCATGCTCGGCGCCTTCGGCATCGGCGCCGTCGGCGGCGCGCTGATAAGCGTGCGTCTCAGACAATTGCTGTCCAGCGAGACGATGGTGCGGATGGCCTTCGCCGGCTTTGCCGTCTGCGCCTTCAATGCCGCCATCAGCCTCAATGCCTGGCAGACTGCGGCGGGTTTGCTCATCGGCGGCGCCTGCTGGGTGATCGCGCTGTCGCATTTCAACGTCACGGTGCAGATGTCGACGCCGCGCTGGGTCGTCGGCCGGGTGCTGTCGGTCTACCAGACGGCGACCTTCGGCGGCATTGCGCTGGGCAGCTGGATCTGGGGCGTCGTTGCCGATGCGCATGGCGCCGAAACCGCGCTGATTGCGGCGGCCATCGCGATGCTTGTTGGCGGCGCCATCGGCCTGTTCCTGCCGCTGCCGCAGCAGACGACTCTCAACCTCGACCCGCTCAACCGCTTCAAGGAGCCGCATCTCGGCCTCGACCTGAAGCCGCGCAGCGGCCCCATCGCCATCATGATAGAGTACATTATCCGCGACGAAGATGTACCCGAATTCCTCGCCACCATGGCCGAGCGCGGGCGCATCCGCCGCCGCGACGGCGCCCGCAACTGGACGCTGGCTCGGGACCTAGAAAATCCCGCAGTCTGGATCGAACACTACCACACGCCGACCTGGCTGGAATACATCCGCCACAACCGGCGCGCCACCCATGCCGACGCCGTCGTCGGCGAGCGGGTGCGGGCGCTGCACAGCGGCGACGAACCGCCGCGCGTGCGCCGCCTGATCGAGCGCCCGACGACCGCCGGCACCGCGCTGGTCTCGCCGAAGGGGCCGATCGATCACTGAGCTCGCCATATCCGTAGCGCCGGTCAGCCGGCGCTCTGGATCATGTAGAGCTTGCGCGTGGTCTCGCGTATCAGCCACTCGCCCTTCCAGCCCTGCGGCAGGACGAGGAGATCGCCCGGACCGAGTTCGCGCACCTCGCCATCGATGCGGCTCAGTTCCACGCGCCCCGAAATGATGTGGCAGATCTCCGACGAGTCCGAACGATCGGCGGTGAAGCGGCCGGGCGTGCATTCCCAGATGCCGACATCGACAGTCCCGTCCGGCGATTGAAAGAACGAGCGCACGGCCTCGACCTGATCCCCTTCAATCGAGGTTGGCTTAGGTGAGAACGCGCCGATCTCGGCCTTGGCGAGATCGTGGAAGGTCGAAAGATCGATCAAGTCTAGCTCCATGGATAAGAGCAATTCCAGGAAAGGGGTCTGCCCCGGAATTGCGTGAGAACAAATGGCTTTAGTGGCCGGTGATGCTGTCGGCCAACGCGGCCAGCTTCGAGGTGCGCGCAAGCCCTGCCGCCTCGCGGCCATCGGCAATGCGATAAAGCTGGTACATCGAATGCACGCCCAGCCAGCGGAAGGGCTCCGGTTCCCATGGCCTGACCTTGCGGTTGACCCAGGGCAGCTTCGTCAGCTCGGTGTTTGCCCCGAGAACAAGGTCAGCCAGCGTGCGCCCCGAAAGGTTGGAGCTGGACACGCCGAGGCCGACATAGCCGCCGGCCCAGCCGATGCGGGTCGCGGGATCGAGGCCGACCGTGGTGCACCAGTCGCGCGGCACGCCGAGCACGCCGCACCAGGCGTGATCGATGCGGCATCCCTTGGTCTGCGGCAAGAGCGTCGTCAGGATCGTGTGCAGCTGGTCGATCGTGGCCTGCTGCGTCTGGCCGTTGACGTCGGTGCGCGAGCCGTAGCGATAAGGCACGCCGCGTCCGCCCATCGTGATGCGTCCCTCACGCGTGCGCTGGGCATAGCAATAGGCATGCGCCGCATTGCCGAGCAGTTCGTGCCCTTCCCAACCGATGTCGCGCCACAGGTCGGCAGGCAGCGGCTCAGTCACGATCTGCGCGCTGTTGAGCGCCAGCCAGGTCCGCTCCTCGCCGGGGATGCCTGATGTAAAACCCTCGGTCGCGCGGATGATCGTCTCCGCCTGCACCGTACCGCGGTCTGTCGTCACGCTGCCCTTGGCGATGCTTGTCACCGTCGTCTTCTCATAGATCGGCACGCCCAGCCGCTCGACGGCATCGGCAAGCCCGCGCACCAGCTTGGCCGGCTGCACCCGCGCCTGGCCATGGACGACGAAGCCGCCCATGACGTTACGGATGTTGATGCGCGTGCGCGTTGAGGCGGCGTCCAGCATCTCGACGCGGTTCGGGTCGACATCCCAGGAACGGATCGTCTCGCATTCTTCGCGCACGCGCTCCAACTGCGCTGCGTTGGTGGCCACCGTCAGATTGTCGACGCGGCGAATGTCGGCGTCGATGCCTTCCTCGGTCGCGACCCGGATCACTTCATCAACGCAGCCTGCCATCGCCGCCTGCATCGCCATCACGCCTTGGCGGCTCGATGTCTTGAGATATTTTTCGCGCGACCAGCTGAAGCCGCCCGACAGCCAGCCGCCATTGCGCCCCGAAGCGCCGAAGCCGGCAAATTCGCGCTCGACGATCACGACGCGCAGCGATGGCTTCGCCTTTTTCAGATAGTAGGCGGTCCACAGGCCGGTATAGCCGGCGCCGACAATGGCGACATCGGCCTCGATGTTTCCAGGCAAGGACGGGCGCGGAACGGGAACCGCCCCCAGATCCGCATACCAGAACGATATGTCGCCGTTGCGCTTGGCTTGCATGGAATGACTTTCAGATGGGATCAGGCCAGATGGGATCAGGCCAGATGGAATCAGGTGAGTGTGGTGTCGGCGCTTGCGTCGTCCGCGAGCAGCTTGGCATCGCTGCCGTCGAAGCAGAGCTCGACCTTGTCGCCGAGGCCAAAACTCTCGCCGGTCAGTGGTGAGCGCACGATCGCGGCCGAGCCGTCGGCGAGCTTAACTTCGTACTTCGATTCCGAGCCGAGATAGATGGCTTCCGCGATCGTCCCCGACAGGCGGTTGGCGCCATTGGCAGCACTTTGGCCGGCTCTTCGGATCGCGAGCTTTTCGGGACGCAGCAGCATCACCGGACTGGCTTCTCCCGACAGCTTACGCGGTACCGTCACCGTCTCGCCGGCGATGCTCAGCGCGGTGCTGTTGCCATCGCTGCGCGCCTTGCCGCGCAGCACGGTGGAATCGCCGATGAAGCGGCCGACGAACAGCGTTGCCGGCTCGTCATAGAGCTGGCGGCCGGTGCCGACCTGCTCGATGCGCCCGCGGTTGAACACGGCGATGCGGTCCGACAGCACCAGCGCCTCTTCCTGATCGTGCGTGACATAGACGAAGGTGGTGCCGAGTTCGCGATGGATGCGCTTGATCTCGAGCTGAAGCCATTCGCGCAGCTTCTTGTCGAGCGCGCCGAGCGGCTCGTCCATCAGGAGCAGCGGCGGGTCGAAGACGATGGCGCGTGCCAACGCCACGCGCTGCTGCTGGCCGCCCGACAATTCGCTGGGATAGCGATGCGCGAAATCGCCCATCTTGACCATGTCGAGCGCCCTTGCCACGCGTGTCTGCCTCGTCGCCTGGTCGACGCCGCGAAGCGTCAGCGGATAGGCGACGTTGCGGCCGACGCTCATATGCGGGAACAGCGCGTAATGCTGGAAGACGACGCCGATGTTGCGCTTGTGCGCCGGCACGCCGACGACGCTTTTTTCCCCGACCAGAAGCTTGCCGCTGGTGACATCGGTGAAACCGGCAATCACGTTGAGCGTCGTCGTCTTGCCCGAGCCGCTGGGGCCGAGCAGCGTCATGAACTCGCCGGGCTCGATGCGCAGCGACACGCCGTCCAGCGCCTTGAAGCCGCCATAGGCCTTGCTGATCGCTTCGAGATCGATCGCCGCGCCCTTGCTTGTCGGCTTCGGATTCATTGGCGTCCTTTCCGCTCGCGGCCAAGAAGGAGCATGCCGCCGCCGATCAGGATCGTGGTCGCGAAAAGCAGGATCGTGCCGACAGCCGCCACCGTCGGATCGGCGTCGCGCGTGATCGAGGCAAAAATCTGCACCGGCAATGTCTTGAGATAAGGGTTCGTGATGAACAGCGACACGACAATCTCGTCGAACGAGGTGGCGAAAGCGAACAGCAGGCCTGAGAGCACGCCCGGCGCGATCAGCGGCAGCGTCACCGTGCGAAACGTGGTCAGTGCGCCGGCGCCCAGGCTCGCGGCGGCTGTCTCCAGCCGGCGGTCGAACACTTCGAGACTGGCCGAGACCGCGATCAGCACGAAGGGCAGCGCAAGGATGGTGTGGGCCAGCACGAAGCCGAGCAGCGTGCCGACGAGCTGCGTGTCGAGATAGACGGCATAGATGCCGATCGCCAGCACCACGCCCGGCACCACCATCGGCGTCAGCATCAGCATACGCAAAAGGTTCGCCGGCCGCGCCTTCATGCGGTCGAGGCCGAAGGCGGCAAGCGTGCCGAGCACCGTTGCCAGGACGGCAACGATGGAGGCGACTTTCAGCGAGTTCAGGAAGCTGTTCGACCAGTCCGGATTGGTGGCGAAATTCTGGTACCACTGCCAGGAAAAGCCTTGCGGCGGAAACGCCAGCGATTTGTTTTCGTTGAACGACATCGGCACCACGACCAGCGTCGGCGCCACCAGCCATATCGCCACCAGCAGGCAGACGAGCCCGAGAAGAACGCGGGTGAGCGGCTTCATCTCCATCAGCGCCGCCCCGCTTCCCGATGACTGGACCGCATCACAGGTGCTGCCAGCGCCAGCAGCACGAAGGTGGTGACCAGCAGAACGACGCCCATGGCGCCGCCCCTGCCCCATTGCAGCAGGCTCAGCACCTGCGTCTGCACCAGCGTCGACAGCATGGTCGAGCGCGGGCCGCCGAGCAAAGCCGGCGTGATGTAGAAGCCGAGCGACAGTATGAAGACGATGATCGCGCCGGCATAGACGCCGGGCAGCGACAGCGGCAGATAGACGGTGAAGAACGCGCGCGACGGCCGCGCACCGAGGCTTTGCGCCGCACGCATCAGCCTGAGGTCGATGCCTTGCATCACGGAATAGAGCGGCAGGATCATGAACGGCAACAGCACCTGCGCCATGCCGATGACAACGCCGGTCTGGGTGCGGATCAGCTTGACGCCGCCGAACCCGACCGAGCGCAGCAACGAATTGATGACGCCCGAATCCTGCAGCAGGATCACCCATGACAGCGTTCGCACCACACCACTCACCCAGAACGGGATCAGCACGCAAAGCACAAGCACCAGCCGGACGCGCGGCCCGACCGCGGTCATCAGATAGGCATAGGGATAGGCCGCGATGACGCAGACCAGCGTCACCCAGGCTGAAATGACGAAAGTCCGCTGCAGCACTGTCAGGTTGACCGGCGCGCCGAAGAACCAGGCATAGTTCCGCAGCCCCCACTCAGGTTCCGACAGGCTGCGCAGTACGATGGTGAGCAGCGGGTAGCCGATCACCGCGACAAGCAGGATGAGCGCCGGCGCCGTGAGCGCGAACGGCCGCCATGCCCGACCCGGCCGCGCATGGGCGGCGGGTTGGGCGATGGGTTCGGACGCGCTCACGGCCTGGCTCTCACTTGGCTGTTCAGTTGCCTGCCATCAGCGCCGACCACTTCTCCTGCGCCACCGGGAAGTTCTCGACCCAGAACTCGATGTTCTGCTTGTAACCCTGCTTCTGGCGCTCGGGCGTGTTGGTCAGGAAGGCGGCGACCGACGCATCGACCTTGGGCTGCGCGTCATTGTTGATCGGCGTATAGGAGGTCTGCTGCGCCAGGATCTCCTGCGCCCCCTTGCCGAGATAGGCATTGAGCAGCGCATAAGCCGCATCCGTATCCTTGACGCCGACCGGAATGGTCATCTGGTCCATCACCACCAGCCAGTCCTGCCAGGCCGGCGCATATTTGGCGCCGTTCTTCACCGCCGTCATGGCACGTCCGGTCCACATCATCAGCATGTCGGCTTCGCCAGATTCGGCAAGCTGCTGCGACTCAGCGCCGGTCTTCCAATAGATCGTGTCGGGACCGAGCTTGCGGATGACATCGATGGCCTTGTCGATGTCGGCCGCCGTCATCGCCTTCGGGTCGCCGCCAGACGCCTTCAACGCCTGCTCCAGCAGGCCGCCCGTCGGGTCGCCCGAACCGTCGAGCGCGCGCGTGCCGGGGAATTTTGCCGTGTCGAAGAAATCGGCCCAGTTCTTGGGCGGGTTATCCCCATACTTCTCCTTGTTGTACATCAGCACGACGCCGTAGTTCATGGCCGGCACCGAGCATTCGCCGACCTGGCCCTCGGGCACCTTGGAGACGTCGAGCTTGCTGAAATCAAGCTTCTGGAACAGCTTGCCGCAATAGACGTAAGGCGGCAGGTCGGCGGTGTCGACGACGTCCCAGGTGACGTTGCCGGATTCGACCTGCGCCTGCAGCTTGGCGATCTCTGTCGGCCCGTCATTGAGCAGCGTGGCGCCGGACTTTTCGACGAACTCCTTGAGCGCGGCGGCCTGGCCGTCCTGGTAGATGCCGCCATAGGAGACGAGCGTCAGCGTCTTGCCCTTGAGCGAGCCTTCCTTGACCTCACCCGCGACAGGCTTTTCCTGCGCGAACGCTGCGGTTGCCAGAACGCCGAGCGCCAGCACGGCGCCAAGGCCAAGATGTCTTGTTTTCAGCATGATTATTGTTCTCCCATTTGACCCGCATGGATTGAACCTACCTGGCTGCGAGCGGTTTCCAGGCCCTGTATTGATCGAGTTCGGCGCGCACCGAAGTCGGTGGCGCAATGATCCACATCACCTCGGCTCGGCCACTGCCGATGTTCTCTGAGCGATGTGCTGTCGATGTCGCGTATTCGATGCTGTCGCCCTCTTCCAGCACATGCCTGACATCGCCGAGCGAAACCTCGACGATGCCGCGCAGCACGACGAGCATCTCGTGCGCGTCGCCATGGGTGTAGAGCGCTGGGCCGGTCGAGCCGCCGATTTCGAACTCGCCGACATAGACTTCCATGTCGCTTAAAGGGGGACGCGAGAGCAGCATCTTGCGGCAGCCGTCGCTGGGCGGCAGGCTCGGCCGCTCGCTGCGCAGCAAGACCCCGCGCTGCCCGGCGGCACTATCCTCGAACAGCATCGCCACGCTCACCCCAAGCGCCGAGGCCATCTGGTTGAGCGAGGCGGTGCTGGCGCCGGTCAGGCCGCGCTCGAGCTGGCTGATGAAGCTGGCGCTGGTCCCGGTCAGCTCGGCGAGTTCGCGCAGCGAAAGCCGCCGGCCGAGACGCAGGCTCTTCAGCCGCTGGCCCAGCATCTGATGGGCATGCGTCGCCGTCGAGGCCACGCCATTCTTGACCGGAGCCTGGTCGGTGCTCATCCCGTCTTTTTCTCCCACTGAACAATTTGTACAGTGACACTGTACACGTGGCAAGCGCCGAGTAGGGACATTTAAGATGCCGGCCGAGGCCTAGTCTTCGCCCGACAGGTCGCGCCGCGCCTTGTCGAGTTCCTCGGCGTAGCGCCGTATCAGATGGCCCTCGGTTAAAAGCCCGACAATGGCCCGGTTGTCGAAATTCTCGACCACCGCCAGTTCCTCCGCGACGGCGCGCTGGATGGTTTCGGCGGTGGACTGGACGTTCATGGTCGGCACCAGCACCGCATGCCGGAATTTGGCCGGCGCCAGCACCGGCGTCTCACCATCGGACGGATCGCTGTGCAGTTCGGCGACGATCAGCACGCCGACATAATGCCGGCTGCTTGCGGCGCCATTCTGGCGCTGAGGCGCAGTCAGGCTTGCCGCCCCGCTTCAATTCCCCGCGAGCGTGTCGAGGTATATGAGCGATCGCTTACGCAATCGACGCAGCTGTGTTATTTTTGGCCGTCTCTATTTCCCTCAAGGAGGAGAAGATGAGTGCGCGGGGATTTTTTTCATTAGCTGTCGGCATGATTTTTTTGAGCTCGTCTGCGGTGAGCAATTCAAGCATGGATACGCCGGTTAGGTCTGTTGTGTCACACCCGATGTCTCTTTTTTTGGCGGGAGGCAATCCGGAAAGCCAAAGCCGGCCGGCAAAGGAATTTATCCAGACTGCACAACAAGATGTTTGCTGTCCTGGCGGCTACCCTTGGTATCGCAATTCGACGAACACCTGCTACGGCAGCTATGAAGACTGCCACGATACCGATGGCGGCGGATGGTCCTGCAGACAGGTCAACGCCTGCTAGACTTTCTTGGGCCCACGCCTTCTTGACTGTGCCCGGTCCTCAGATCGGCTTCGGCTCGCCGGCCTCATAGAGCATGAGGTTGCGCTCGCCTATGCCGAGCGATGCCCAACTCGCCCGCCAATCGGCGATGTGAGGCGAGCGGAAATGCGCGTCGAGCGCGGCCCTGTCGCTCCACACCTCGGTTACATGGATGAGCCCGACGTCGAGCACGTCCTGCGCGTAGGAGTATTCGATGCAGCCGGGCTCCGCACGGCTGCCCAGTATCATGCGCCGCATGGCCGGCCTTGCCTCGTCGAGCCGTTGCGCAGGCAGGCGAATGGTGCCGATGATCACCAGCATGATCTCTCTCCTCAAGGCCTCTATCGTCCTGGCAAGTAACCAGTCCTCCCACCCTCGCGCAAGCTTGACCGGTTAGGCTCGAAGGGCTGTCGCGTGCTCGGCAGGCTTGTGATTGGGGACGATATGGCCGTCAGCGAAAGCTTAGCGACAGGAACAGTGGCCAAGAACGGCCGCGATGTCTTCTTCGCCATCGGCATCGTCATCATCCTGGCCGTGCTGTTCCTCCCGATCCCGGCCTTCCTCATCGACATCGGCCTCGCCTTCTCGATCGCACTGTCGGTGCTGATCCTGATGGTGGCGCTGTGGATCCAGCGGCCGCTCGATTTCTCGTCCTTCCCGACCGTGCTGCTGATCGCCACCATGCTACGGCTATCGCTCAACATCGCCACCACGCGCATGATCCTGTCGCACGGCAATGAGGGCACGCACGCCGCCGGCTATGTCATCGCCGGCTTCTCCAAACTTGTGATGGCCAGCGATTTCGTCATCGGCCTGATCGTCTTCATGATCCTGATTGTGGTCAACTTCATCGTCATCACCAAAGGCGCCACCCGTATTGCCGAAGTCGGCGCCCGCTTCACCCTCGACGCCATCCCCGGCAAGCAGATGTCGATCGACGCCGACCTGTCCGCCGGCATGATCGACGACAAGACAGCGCAACTGCGCCGCCGCGAGCTGGAAGAGGAATCCTCCTTCTTCGGCTCGATGGACGGTGCCTCGAAATTCGTGCGCGGCGATGCCATTGCCGGCCTCATCATCACCGCAATCAACATCGTCGGCGGCATCGCCATCGGCTACATCAGGCACGGCATGGGCATGGGCGAAGCCGCCGATGTCTTCATCAAACTGTCGGTCGGCGACGGCCTCGTCACCCAGATCCCGGCGCTGATCGTTTCGCTCGCCGCCGGCCTGCTTGTGTCCAAGGGCGGCACGCGCGGCTCGACCAACCAGGCGGTGTTCGGCCAGCTCGGCGCGCATCCGCGCGCGCTCTATGTCGCGGCCTCGCTGCTCGTCCTGCTCGGCCTGATGCCCGGCCTGCCGTTCTTCCCGTTCTTCACGCTGGCTGCAGGCATGGCCGGCCTTGGCTACGTCATCCCGATGCGCGCCAACCGCGAGGCTGCCGCCGCCGAAGCGATCAAGGATCTGGAGAAGGCGAACAAAGTCGAGGAAGAGAAGAACTCGGTCAAGGCTTCGCTGACCACCGCCGAGATCGAGCTTCTGATCGGCAAGCAGCTGTCGACGCGGCTGCTGGTGTCGCATCAGGAACTGGTGTTCCGCATGGCCAAGATGCGCAAGAAATTTGCCACGCAATACGGCTTCGTTGTGCCGGAAGTGCGCGTCGCCGACGATTTCGGCATTCCGCCGAAAAGTTATCAGATCAAGGTCCACGGCACCGTCGTCGCCGAATACCAGATGCGCGTCGGCGAGATCATGGTGCTGCTCGGCAACCGGGATTTGCCCGACGTTCCCGGCGAGGAAATCCGCGAGCCGGCCTTCGGCATGCGCGCCTTCTCGGTGCTGGAAACCTTCGCCGAGGATCTGAAGCGCGAGAACTATACCTTTGCCGACAACATGTCGGTGCTGCTCACGCATTTGTCCGAGGTGATCCGCAACAACCTGCCGCAGCTTCTGTCCTACAAGGACATGAAGGCGCTGCTCGAGCGCCAGGATCCGGAATACCGCAAGCTCGCCGACGAGATCTGCACCTCGCACATCTCCTATCCCGGCCTGCAGGCGGTGCTGAAACTGCTGCTGGCCGAACGCGTATCGATCCGCAACCTGCATTTGATCATCGAGGCTATCGCCGAGATCGCACCGCATGTGCGCCGCACCGAGCAGATCGTCGAGCATGTCCGCATCCGCATGGCCCAGCAGATCTGCGGCGATCTCTCCGAGGGCGGCATGCTCAAGGTGCTGCGGCTCGGCAACCGCTGGGATCTCGCCTTCCACCAGAGCCTCAAGCGCGACGCCAAGGGCGAGGTGCGCGAATTCGACATCGACCCGCGCCAGTTGGAGGAATTCGGCCAGGACGCGACCAAGGCGATCCGCAAGCATCTCGAGGCCGGCGAGCGTTTTGTCCTCGTCACCGCGCCCGATGCTCGCCCCTATGTGCGCATGATCATCGAGCGCCTGTTCACGACGCTTCCCGTTCTCTCCCATGTCGAAATCGCCAAGGGCGTCGAGATCAAGGTGCTCGGGACGATCTCGTGAACATACTGTCGCAAGGCGTCGTCATCGCCGCCTTCCTCGCCTTCTGTCGCATCGGCGCCTGCTTCATGCTGATGCCGGGCCTGTCCAGCGCCCGCGTGCCGGTCCAGGTCCGGCTGTTCGCGTCGATCGCCGCCACCGGTGGCCTGCTCGCCTTCCTGTGGGACAAGATCTTTCCCTTCGTCGATGCGCGTCCGCAGGTGCTGGCACCGATGATCATCTCCGAACTTTTGGTCGGCGGGCTGATCGGCGCGATGACGAGGCTCTACATGGAGGCGCTGCGCTTCATGGGTTCGGCCATCGCCATGCTGATCGGCTATGGCGGCACCGGCGGCCCCGCCATCGAGGAGCCAGAGCCGCAGGCGGCCCTCGCCGCCATCATCTCGTTTTCAGCGTTGCTGCTGCTCTTCGTCTTCGATTTCGACCACGAGATCATCCGCGCTCTGGTCGCCTCCTACACGGTGGCGCCGGTCAACGTCTTCTTCAACCCGCAGGCCGCACTGGTCGATCTCACCGACACGGTGTCGGACGCCTTCTTCCTGGTCATCCGGCTCGGCAGCCCGTTCATCGCCTATGCCATCCTCGTCAATTTGACCATCGGCTTCGTCAACAAGCTGACGCCGCAGATTCCGGTCTACTTCATCTCGCTGCCTTTCGTCATCGCCGGCGGCATGATCATCTTCTACTTCGCCATCGGCACCATGCTGTCGCTGTTCGTCGACGGCTTTGTCGATCTGACGCTGGCGAGGTGAGATGAGCACGCGCAAGGAACGGCTGAAGAAACTGGTCAAGGTGCAGGAGCAGCTGAAGGCCCTGCACGAGACGCGCCATGCGGCCTTCCTGGCGGCAGCCGCAACCGCCGAAACCGAGGCCAAGGAACTTGTCCAGCATTTCGACGCCGACCAGTCGATGGCGGTGCTGTTCCCTGACCTCTACCATCGCCGCATCGCCAATGCGCTGGTCCGGCAGGAAGCGAGCCTGGAAAGCGCCAGGCAGGAGGTCACGCTCATCGCCACTGCGACGGCGCGCACCAACATGGTCGAACGTGCCTACAAGGACGTGCGAAGCCGCGACGAACGCGAACGCTCCGACCGCGACCGGCTCGATCTGATCGCGCAGAGGCGAGGGCAGGAATAATCGAAAGTTAAAGCCGCGTCACTTGCGGACGGCGTTCGGTTTCGTTCCGTGCGGCGGGCTGTATTGGGTGTACGGCGCCGTGTTCGGCCTCTGCGCCTACGCCACCTACGATCTGACCATGGCGACGCCGGCAGCGCCCACCGCAAACGACCAGATCGCATCGACCCAGCCGGACTTGCCGCTGCTGATAGCAATGGCCCAGCATCCGGCGAAGGATTTCAAACCGGCAAGCCTGCCACAAGCTTGTTGCGGCATGGTCGCTCAGGAAACCCGGCAAAGAGGCGGACTTTCTTGGCGATTTCTCCACCCAGCGACATCGTTCTCGATGTTGCCCGAGCCGTCGACCCGACGGATATCGAGGCTGCCCGTGCCGCGCTGGCCAAGCGGGCCAACGGCGTTGGCGGTAATTTTTCTGTCGACATGGCTGCTTCGGTCGATGCCGGCTCGATCCTGTCGCGCGCTACCGCCGACAAGGCCGCCGCAAATGCCGATCCCGCCAGCAAGTTCAAGAAGTTCGAGGCGATGGTCTTGCAGACCTTCATCCAAAACATGCTGCCCAAGGACACCGAGGGCGTCTACGGCAAGGGGCTGGCCGGCGACATGTGGAAATCGCAGCTTGCCGAGCGTGTCGCCGACGTCATGGCCGAGCGCGGCGGGATCGGCATCGCCAAATCGCTGCTCGCCGACCACTACAAGGACGGCAAGCGCACCGTGCCGATCGGCCCGGTGTCAACCGGGCCGCACAAGACCGAGATCGACCAGCAGACCCGGCTGTCCACCTCGCTGGTCGAGGAATTGCAGCGCAAGGCCGCACGGTCGATGACCGGCGACGAGACGACCATCAAAACCGAAATCAAGATCTAGACCAGGATTTTCAATGGCCGATTTTTCAAAATACTCTTCCAACCTGCCGGCGCGTACGTCCGAAGCGCCGATCCCGTTTGCACGGCCGGGCAACCTTGCCGCCATCATCGGCCGCATCGAGGAAGCGGTCGAGGAAGAGACGGCCGGTTTGAAGAACGACACCAGCTATGACCTCAAGGCCTCCAACGCCCGCAAGAGCCGCTACCTCTATGAGCTGACCCGCGCCATGAAGGGCGCCAACGAGATCGAATTCCTGGAACAGCATCGCGACAGTCTGGCGCGGCTGCGCCAGAAGCTCGCGAAAAACGAGGCTGCAATCCTCGCCCACCTCAACGCGGTCAACGAAGTCGCCACGCTGTTGAAGAACGCCATTCAGCGCGCCGAAGCCGACGGCACCTATTCGGCCGGCGAATTCGGTTGGGCGAGCTGATGATCTCGGCAACAGGCGGGAACAACCGGTGATCAAATT
Source organism: Mesorhizobium sp. M0659 (assembly GCF_040320605.1). Lineage (NCBI taxonomy): Bacteria > Pseudomonadati > Pseudomonadota > Alphaproteobacteria > Hyphomicrobiales > Phyllobacteriaceae > Mesorhizobium > Mesorhizobium sp. M0659. Next base: position 233,382 of record NZ_JAMYPY010000002.1, on the reverse strand, counting down.
CATCGCTGCCGCGATCTGGATCTGCGCCGCCACGCTTGGCGCGGTGTTCTATTCGTTCCAGGCGGCCGGTGAGCGCGGCGTCGGCGAGACGCCGAAACCGATGCTGGGTGGCCTCGACTACGTCAAGACCGACATCATCTCGGTGCCGCTGATCCGCGATTCCAAGATCGACGGCTATTTCCTCACCAAGCTCGTCTACACGGTCGAGCCGGCCGAGATAAAGAAGATGTCGATCCCGGCCGAAGCGCTGATGACCGATCAGGTCTATTCCTATCTCTACTCCAATCCGCAGATCGACTTCACCAAGAAGGAAACCATCGATCTCGATGCCTTCCGCAAGGCCATACGCGACACCGTAAACGCCCGCGTCGGCGCCGACCTGGTGCATGAAGTGCTGATCGACCAGGTCAACTTCCTGACCAAGGACGAAATCCGCGACAACGCCATGCGCCGCCGCAAGGATCCGGCCACGCCGACCGAACCGGCCCCGGCGGAATCGGCCCAGGCCGAGGCGGCGAAGCCCGCTGCTGAACACTAACCTTCGTCGCAGGGTGAATGTTCTCCCTGCCGCATTCCTTCCGACTGAAACGAGATGACGCATCGCGCGTTGACGTTTACGTCAACTCGAAGCTATATGCGCCAAGCGACCAGGATCGCGGCACGCGCGAGACAGCGACTTCGGCGGAGGCCGGTCACTGAAGCGCGGCAAAACGCAACGAGACCAGGAGAACAGTCATGAGCGTTCAGGACATTGCCGAGAAGATGAGGTCGCGCGTGGCGAGCGCCGGGTTCGAACATTCCGTGAAGTTCGATACCGGCAGTGACGGCGTCATCGTCATCGACGGCGCAACCGTCTCGACCACCGACGCGCCGACCGACTGCACCATAAAGCTGTCGCTCGACGATCTGGATTCGCTGATCGCCGGCGACCTCAACCCGACCATGGCGTTCATGTCCGGCAAGATAAAGGTCGAAGGCGATATGTCGGTCGCCATGGCCCTCAGCCAACTGATCGGCTGAGCCCTTCGCAAAAACAAAACGCCGCCCTCGCTGAAATGCAAAGGACCGGCGGCGTTTGTTTTTGGACAATCAGGCGGCCAACGACAGCCTCTGTGCCTTGAGCTTGCGACCTGCAGCCCTCAGCGTGCGACGCGCGCCGTCGAGCGCACCATCGATCAGTTCCAGCGCCAGCAGGCGGTGCCGCTCGTACGGACCAGGCATGGCGAGCGCGCCGGTCTTCTCCGCCGAGAAGCCGAAGCGGCCATAGTAAGGCGCATCGCCGACTAGCAGCACCGCGGCATGGCCGAGACGCGCGGCCTCGGACAAAGCATGGCGCATCAGCGCCGAGCCGATGCCGGCGTTCTTCAGCGCCGGATCGACGGCGAGCGGCCCGAGCAGGAGCGCCGCCGGGCCGCCCTCGCCCAGCCTTACATCCCACAGCCGCACAGTGCCGATCACCGCGCCCGCCGCATCACGCGCCACGAAGGCGAGGCCTTCGGAAGGCCGGCGGCCACGCCGCAGCTTCTCCGACGATTTCTTGCGCCGCATCGGCCCCATGGCGCGATCGAGCAACGCTTCACGCGATGCAATGTCTGCCGCAGTTTCGGCGACGACAACAATGGCGCGGGCACTCTCCCCCCTCGAGGGGGAGATGTCGCCGAAGGCGACAGAGGAGGTCGGCACGACCTGACGCGACACCGCGTCGTGGACCAGGGATGCCGGCGCTTCACGCGAGACGACCCCCTCTGGCCTGCCTGCCATCTCCCCCTCAAGGGGGGAGATTCCCACGGCACCATCAATGTAATTTACAATGTCCATTTCCGCGATCCTTCACGAGCGGAGCTTGTTCCACAGGCGAACCCGAGCGGACGCAAACGTCCGCCTGGGGTGATCTGAAGGCCGAAGCCGTCAGATCACGTAGGATCGGAGAGGCTCGAAGCCGTTGAAGGCGACCGCCGAGTAGGTGGTTGTGTAGGCGCCGGTGCCTTCGATCAGCACATCGTCGCCGATGGTCAGCGACAGAGGCAGCGGATACGGCGTCTTCTCGTACATCACGTCGGCCGAATCGCAGGTCGGGCCGGCGAGCACGCAAGGTGCGGTCTCCGAACCGTCATGGCGGGTGACGATCGGATAGCGGATCGCCTCGTCCATCGTCTCGGCCAGACCGCCGAACTTGCCGATGTCGAGGAACACCCAGCGCACATTGTCGTTTTCGGCCTTCTTCGAGATCAGCACGACTTCCGACTTGATGACGCCGGCATTGCCGACCATGCCGCGACCCGGCTCGATGATGGTCTCAGGGATCGCATTGCCGAAATGCTTGCGCAGCGCCGAGAAGATGGCCTGGCCATAGGCCTGGGCCGCCGGCACATCACGCAGATAGCGCGTCGGGAAACCGCCGCCCATATTGACCATCTTCAGGACGATGCCTTCGTCGGCGAGCGTGGCGAACACCTTCTTGGCGTCGGCCAGCGCACGGTCCCAAGCCGTCAGGTCGGTCTGCTGCGAGCCGACATGGAACGACACGCCATAGGCGTCGAGGCCGAGCGTCCTGGCGTGGCGCAGCACATCGACGGCCATCGCCGGCACGCAGCCGAACTTGCGCGACAGCGGCCACTCGGCGCCTTCGCCATCGGTCAAAACGCGGCAAAACACGCGCGCGCCGGGGGCGACGCGGGCGATCTTGTCGACTTCCTCGACGCAGTCAACGGCGAACAACCGGATGCCGAGCTGGTAGGCGCGTGCAATATCACGCTCCTTCTTGATGGTGTTGCCGAAGGAGATGCGGTCCGCCGGCGCACCGGCATCCATCGCCATCTCGACTTCGGCAACGGAAGCGGTGTCGAAGGATGAGCCCATCGCAGCAAGCAGGCGCAGGATCTCCGGCGCCGGGTTTGCTTTCACCGCATAGTAGATCCGGGAATCGGGCAGCGCCTTTTCGAAGGCGCGGAAATTGTCGCGCACGACATCGAGGTCGACGACGAGGCAGGGGCCGGACGGACGTCGGGTGGCGAGGAAGTCGAGGATGCGCTGAGTGGCCATCGGGGTCTCTCCATTAACGCCTTGCGGCGCGCAATAAGGCTGCGGACGCGGGCTCTCGGCCTCGCGACGCGCGGTCAAACAAAGGCGGGACGGAAATTCATGGAACCAGCCGGTGGAGACCCCGGAACCATGAAACGCCGTCTCGCGGCGGTGAACCTTGGCCTTGCCCGGCCTCGGTTCGCTTTGTCTGCCTTGGCTTGGATGGGAGACCCGTCCGCACTGCCGGCAATGAAGGTGTGCCTCTTCAGTAACCCCGGTCTTTGGACGACCGGCAGAACACCAGAAAGGCCCGCACCGTCGTTGCTTCAAGGTGTCCTCGGGCTGGCGGTTGGCCGCTAGACCGACTGGAGGGGTTAGCTCCAGTTACCTTACCGATTTCCCTCACCATTCGAGGATCGGCGGACACCCACAGGCACGTGCGACTTTGGGCAAGCGCGATATAAGATCGAAAGATTTCACAATCAATAAAAATCGTATCCCAGGTTGTAAAATTTCCGGCATCGAACAATGCTGGGCCTACTGTATACGGATATCGAACGATGCCAGGCACGCACGGCCCACTCAACGCCTTTCTCGACCTGCGCCGCATGCCGGTCGCCAATGCGGAACTGGGGCCGCTGGCCGGGCTCAGGCTGGCGGTAAAGGACATTTACGACGTCGCCGGCTACCGCACCGGTTGCGGCAATCTGGTGAAGTTCGACGAGGCGCATGCCGCGTCCAGCACGGCATCGGCCGTGCAGATGATTCTCGACGCCGGCGCGCGCTTCATCGGCAAGACGCAGACCGACGAGTTCGCTTTCTCGCTGATGGGCCAGAACGCGCATTTTCCGTTTCCGGTGAACCCGGCCGCTCCCGATCGCGTCACCGGCGGTTCCTCGTCAGGCTCGGCGGCGGCGGTGGCCGGCAAGCTTGCCGATATCGCTACCGGCTCGGACACCGGCGGCTCGATCCGCGCCCCGGCGAGCTTTTGCGGATTGATCGGGCTGCGCACCACGCATGGCCGCATTTCGCTCGAAGGCACGATGAAGCTGGCGCCGAGCTTCGACACATTCGGCTGGTTCGCCGACGACATCGAGACCTATGAGACGATCGGCAAATTGCTGCTCGGCCGCGACCCGCATCCATATCCGCTCACCCGGCCGCTTTCGATCCGCTGGCTGGACGCTTTCGTGGCCGGCCCCGCTGAGGCAGCCGAATATGCCAGGATGAGAGCGCTGGCCGCCAGTCTTATCTGTGAGCCGGCGCCGGTAGAGTACAGCTTCGCCTCCTTCCCCGACGAGCTCTACTGGTGCTTTCGCCGCCTCCAGGCCGCCGAGGCCTGGCAGCAGCATGGCGCCTGGATCATTTCTGGCGAGCGCGATCTCGGGCCGGGCGTCGAGGAGCGCTTTGGTTTTGGCCGCACGATCGACGAAAAGACCGCGCGGGCCGAGGCGGTGCGCCGCCTGACGTTCCGCTCCGAGCTAGCCGCGCTGCTCGGCCAGGACGGGTTTCTTGTCCTGCCTACCGTTCCAGGCCCCGCACCTCTGGTCAAAAGCGAGCCGCAGCAGCTCCAGGCCTACCGCGAAAGGGCCTTGCATCTTTTGTGCCTTTCGGGTCTTTCAGGCTTTCCGCAAATCACCCTGCCGCTGGGCTCGGTTGACGGCGCCCCTTTCGGCCTCTCGCTGCTCGGTCCTCCCGGCAGCGACATTGCCCTGATACGGCTCGGCCGGCGAATTCTCGATGCGGCACGAAAGGCTTGATGATGGATACACTGACCCGCATGCGCGCCTTCATCGACGTCGTCGAGGCCGAAGGCTTTTCGGCGGCCGCGCGCAAGATCGGTCGCTCCAAGGCGCTGCTGTCGAAATATGTGCGCGAACTCGAGGACGAACTCGGCGCGCTGCTGCTCAACCGCACCACGCGGCAGTTCTCGTTGACCGAGGCCGGCCATACCTATTACAGCCGCGCTTCGGAAATCGTGCGCGAGGTCGACAGCCTGGCCGACGCCGTGCGCGAATCCTCCGGTGACGTGCGCGGCAGGATCAAGCTGTCGGCGGCGCGCACCTTTGCCGATGCACCGATCGGCCAGTCGCTGATCGACTTCGCCAAGCAGCATCCCGACATCGTGCTCGACATCCATCTCGACGACCGTTTTGTCGATCTGGTCGAGGAAGGTTTCGATCTTGCCGTGCGCATCTCGCGCCTGGAGAACTCATCGCTGATCGCCCGCCGCCTGGGGCCGTTTTCGATCAAGCTTTGCGCCTCGCCGGAGCTGATCGCCAAGCACGGCAAGCCGACGCGCCCGCAGGATCTCGCCAACTTGCCCTGCATCGTCGACACCAATGGCCGCTCGCTCGCCAACTGGCGCTTCAGGGGCGATGGCGAGGAGCCAGTCAGTGTCAACGTATCGGGTCCGATCGAGGTCAACAGCCCGATGGCCGCGCGAGCCGCCGCCGTGTCGGGTCTGGGCTTCACCATCCTGCCGGATTTCATCGCCGCACCCGACCTCGCATCCGGGCTGCTGGTGTCCTTGCTCGACGACCGCATCCAGTCGGGCAGCGGCATTTTCGCCGTCTACCCGCACCGTCGCTATCTTCCGGCCAAGGTCCGTGTCTTCGTCGATTTCCTGGTGCAATGGTTCAAGAACCGCGAGAGCGCTTGAGCCGGTCCTGCCGTGCCGCGGTCCCAATTTCGCCCCGTTTCTGGTAACCTCTCGAAATCTCTCCGAGGCCGATGGAACAGCGACCGAGAATGCATCTGAAACGGCACGCAATCATGCTGGCTTCGGCCCTGGCGACGACTTTTGCCTCCGTCGGAGCGGCTGGCGCGCATCCTCATGTATTCGCCGAGGCCCGCCTCGACGTGATCCTCTCGCCGGATCACCAAAGTGTGAAAGCGCTGCGTCACCTCTGGCGTTTCGATGATCTGTTTTCGAGTACGGTGATGATGGAGTTCGACAAGAACTCCGACCTGAAGCTTGACGACAAGGAGCTGAAGGATGTCGCCGACACAGTTCATGCCTCGCTGGCCGAATTCAACTATTTCCAGCTCGTCACCGTCGACGGCAAGGACGTGCCTATGACGCCGCCACCGCATCTGATGGCCAATTTCGACAACGACCAGTTGATCATCCTGTTCGAATCCGAACCCAAGGTGCCGATCAAGCTCGCCGGCAGGATCGATTTCGGCGTCTACGATCCAACCTTCTACACAGCGATCGACTTCACCGAGGATAGCAACATCACGGTGGAAGGCCTGCCCTCGAACTGCACCAAGAGCGTCATCCGGCCTGATCCAGACGAGGCGATCAAGGAAAACCAGAAGACCCTGACGGACGCGTTCTTCAACGACCCGACAGGCACCGACATGAGCAAGATCTTCGCCACCAAGCTCGAACTGAATTGCCCGCCAGAAGGATAGATCCGGTGATGAAACCGTCCCTGCGTTTGGCATTCGGCCTCGTGGTCGCTGCCCTGCTGATGACGCACTTTCTCGGGCAGGCCCATGCCCAGAGCTCACTCGGCATCGGTGTCAATGACGGCATGGCGCCCACCACCGGCCCGTTCGCCCACATCCTGATGTGGATCAATCTGCGCCAGCAGGAATTCTACCGCGCATTGGCTACGGCGATGAAAGCAATGCGCGAGGACGGCAGCAAGATGTGGCTGCTGATCGGCCTGTCCTTCGCCTACGGCATTTTCCACGCCGCCGGCCCCGGCCACGGCAAGGCGGTGATCTCGTCCTACATGGTGGCCAATGAAGTGGCGCTCAGGCGCGGTATCCTGCTGTCCTTCGTCTCGGCGCTGCTGCAGGGCCTGACCGCGATCCTGGTGATGCTGCTTGCCTATTTCGTCCTGCGCGGCACCGCCATCTCGATGACCGACGCAGCCTGGTTCATGGAGATCATGAGCTATGTCTTCGTCACTTTGTTCGGCGCCTGGCTGCTGTGGCGCAAGCTCGGGCCTACGGTCCTGCGCTGGTTCGGCAAGGCGCCCGCCTACAGCCTGTCGGCAGCCCACGCCGGTCATTCCCATGGCGGCCATTCGCATGCCGCTCACAGCCACGCGGCGCATGCGCATTCGCATGCCTTGCATGTGCATCACGACCATTCGCATGATCATCACGATCACGCTGCGCACGACCACGACACACACGATCGTTCCCATCACGACCACGCTCATCACGATCACGCCGCTCACGATCACCCAGCCGGCGAGGTCTGTGATACGTGCGGCCACTCACATGCGCCCGATCCGGCGCTGCTGTCGGGCGACCGCTTCGACTGGCGCACGGCCTGGTCGGCTGTAGCCGCCGTCGGCATCCGCCCCTGCTCCGGCGCGCTGATTGTGCTGAGCTTCGCTTTGCTCAACGGCCTGTGGCTCGGCGGCCTGCTGTCGGTGCTGGCGATGTCGATTGGAACCGCCATCACAGTCTCGGCGCTGGCAACGATCGCAGTCACCGCCAAGAACTGGGCGGTCTATTTCGCCGGCGACGGCCGCATGGGCAACCGCATCCACACAGTCGTCGAAATCGGCGGCGCCGCCTTCGTCTTCCTGTTCGGGCTGTTGCTGTTGTCGGCGAGCCTGTCCGGAGCTGTGTGACCTCGGCGGGTCAGGCCTGACCCGCGATCATTCCGCCCAGCTCATCCTCGATATGAGCGCGGATGATTTCATCGAAACTGTTTTCGGCGCTGAAGCCGAGGTCCCTTGCACGGCGCGCCTCGAAGCGCGTCGGCCAACCCTTGACGATCGCCCAGATCGTCTCGTCGGGCTCCTCACGGATCAGGCTCGCCACCTCGGCGCCTGCAGTGCGCTCCAGCGCCTCGATCTGCTCGCCGACGGTGACGGCAACGCCGGGCATGGTGAGGTTGCGGCGCGGCCCGACAGCGGCACCGTCGAGCCCGGCGGCATGGATCAGGAAACCGACCGCAGAGCGCGGGCTGGCATGGGTGTGCAGCACCGAGCGCGGCACCGGCAGGATCGCCTCGTGGCCGCTCAGCGGCTCGCGGATGATGCCGGAGAAGAAACCTGACGCCGCCTTGTTCGGCTTGCCGGGCCGCACGCAGATGGTCGGCAGCCTTATGCCGATGCCGTCGAAGAAGCCGCGCCTGGAATAGTCGGCCAGCAGCGCTTCGCTCATCTGCTTCTGCGTGCCGTAGGAGGTCAGCGGCGTCGGATGAAAGTCGTCCGGGATGACATCGGGGAACGGCGCGCCGAACACCGCGATCGACGAGGTGAAGACGAGGCGCGGCGCAAAGTCTGCCAGCCGCACGGCGTCGAACAGCGCCCGTGTGCCGTCGAGGTTGACGCGGTAGCCGAGATCGAAATTCGCCTCCGCCTCGCCCGACACGATGCCGGCGAGATGGAACATGACGTCGGGGCGTGAGGCGACCAGGCTCTCGGCAGCACCGGCGTCGGCAAGGTCGCCCGTATGCGTGGCGATGCTGACGCCATCCATCGCCGGCGCTTGCGGCGGCACGATGTCGTGCAGGTCGAGCCCGGTGATCTTGCGGCCGTTGAGCGTGCCGTCCTTGGCCAGCCGGTCGACAAGTTTGCGGCCGACCATGCCGGCGGCGCCAGTAATCAGGATGCGCATTTCGAAAGCCTCTTATTTGCCCTTGTTCTGGTTGCGGCCCCGCAACCAGAACACCAGAAAAAATGCCAGCACGAAGGCGATGCCGACGATGCCGGCAAGTACGGTCGAGACATTGCCGACGGCCAGCATCACGGTCGGCAAATAGAACGCCGCGATGCCGAACAGCAGCATGATCCAGGCTGCGGCAATCAGCGCGTTTCGCGTGTCGCGGTCCATCATGCGGTCCCACCACAGCGGGAACTCGTCAACTCGGATGCCAATGCCATGAAATTCCCTGTCAGTGATAATGGCCGTGATGCGGTGGCGCACCATGGTCGTGGTCATGATCGTGCTCGTCACGGCTGTCGGCGCACTGGCCGAATTCCGGTTCAACCGTGGCGTGGCTGATGCCGTGTTCGGCGGCGAGCCGCTTCTTGATGGCGCTGACCGCCTGGTGCGGATCGACGCCATCGTTGAGGCAGGCATGCAGCGTCGCCATGTTGCTGGACCCGTCGAGCGACCAGACATGCATGTGATGCACTTCGCGCACGCCGTTGACGGTGCCGGCAATGTCCTTGGCGATGAGGTCGCGGTCGAGGCTTGCCGGTACGCCTTCGAGAAGGACGTGGGCGGCTTCGCGCATCAACGACCATGCGGTGGACAGGATCAGCACCGAGACCAGCACCGACAGAATCGGGTCGATCCGCGTCCAGCCGGTGGCCAGGATGACCAGCGCCGCCACGATCGCCGCCGCCGAACCGAGCAGGTCGCCCAGCACATGCAGGATGGCGCCGCGCATGTTGAGGCTGTCGTGGTCGCCGCCATGCAGCACGAAGAACGAGGCGAAGTTTACCAGAAGGCCGGCGATCGCCACCACCAGCATCGGCCCGCCCAGCACCGGCGCCGGCGTCATCAGCCGGCCCCAGGCTTCGTAGACGATCCACAAAGCAATGGCGAAGATGGCGATGCCGTTGGTGTAGGCGACCAGCGTCTTGACCCGGCCGAAACCATAGGTCAGGCGCACTGTCGCCGGCCGTCCGCCAAGATGGAAGGCGTACCAGGCAAGGCCAAGCGCGATCGAGTCGGCGAGCATGTGGCCGGCGTCGGCCAGCAGCGCCAGTGATCCCGTCAAAAGGCCGCCAAGCACTTCGGCCACCATGAAGCCGGCGGTCAGGCAGGCTGCGATCAGCACACGCTTCTTGTCGGTCGAGCCATGCACGTGGCCGGCGCCATGCCCAGCATGCGAACCATGATCATGGCTGTGCGCCATCGGAAAAAACTCCTGTTACGCGCCGAACTCGGCGCGGAAATCCTCGAGCCGCCGCTTCTGCCGGCCTTCGCCATCGAAATTGGCGGGATCGAGCCATGCCTCATAGGCTTTGCGCAGCGCCGGCCATTCCTTGTCGATGATCGAGTACCATGCGGTATCGCGGTTTTCACCCTTGACCACAAGATGCTGGCGGAAAATGCCCTCGAACTTGAAGCCGAACCGTTCCGCCGCGCGCTTTGACGGCTCGTTGCGGTTGTTGCATTTCCACTCGTAGCGGCGATAGCCGAGCCCGTCGAAAATATACTTCATGAACAGGAACTGCGCCTCGGTCGCTGCCGGCTTGCGCGAGATCAGCGGCCCCCAATAGATGTTGCCGATCTCGATGACGCCATAGGTGGGATCGATGCGCATCAGCGTCTGTCGCCCGGCGACCTTGCCGCTGGCCTTGTCGATGACGGTGAAGAACAGCGGATCCTCGCTCGCCTCGACCTTGTCCAGCCATGGCTGGAAATCGGCGCGGGTTTGCGGCGGGTAGTCGGGCAGCCAGGCAAAGCGTCCATCGATGTCGGGCACGGACGACGCCTCGTACAACCCATCGCCGTGCTTTTCGGCGCTCAGCGGTTCGAGCCGGACATAGCGGCCGTCAATGGGCTTGCGCTCGGGCCGCGGACGCGCTTGCCAATCTTTGAGATTTTCCGACACGCAAAACTCCAATCCGTTTGACTTTTGTGAGCAGACGCTCACAAAAACGCGACCTAACAGCAAGAACCACACGGACGGGAAAAATGCTCCACACGATTTCGGCCTTCGACCGCCTCGGCGAGGAAAACGCCTTTGCCGTGCTGGCGCGCGCCACTGCACTGGCTCAACAGGGCCGCGACATCGTCAATCTCGGCATCGGCCAGCCCGACTTCAAAACGCCGCAGCACATTGTCGAGGCCGCGATCAAGGCGCTGCGCGACGGCCACCATGGCTACACCCCGGCCAATGGCCTGCTGGCGACGCGCGAAGCGGTGGTGCGGCGCACGCTGACCACTACCGGCGTCGAAGTCTCGCCCGAGAATGTAATGATCCTGCCCGGCGGCAAGCCGACCATGTTCGCGGCCATCTTGATGTTCGGCGAACCCGGCGCCGAGATCCTCTATCCAGACCCAGGCTTTCCGATCTACCGCTCGATGATCGAGTTCACCGGCGCCGCGCCCATTCCGGTGCCGATCCGCGAGGAGAACGGCTTTGCCTTCTCGGCAGAAGAGACGCTGGCGCTGATCACGTCGAAGACCAGACTGCTAATCCTCAACTCACCGGCCAACCCGACCGGCGGCGTCACGCCGCGCGCCGAGATCGAGAAGTTGGTGGATGGGCTGCAAGCGCATCCGCAGGTCGCTATCCTCTCCGACGAAATCTACGACGTCATGACCTATGACGGCGAGACGCATTTTTCGCTGCTCAATTTTCCGGAAATTCGCGACCGGCTGATCGTGCTCAACGGCTGGTCGAAGACATGGGCGATGACCGGCTGGCGCATGGGCTGGTCGATCTGGCCGAATGGCGACAAGGGCGGGCATCTCTACGACAAGGTCCGCAAGCTGGCGGTCAATTGCTGGTCCTGCGTCAACGCGCCGAGCCAGTTCGCCGGCATCGCCGCCATCGACGGCCCGCAGGACGATGTCGACAAGATGATGCGCGCCTTCGACAACCGCAGGAAGATCGTGGTCGAGGGGCTGAACGCGCTGCCCGGCGTCTCCTGCATTACGCCGAAAGGCGCATTCTATGCCTTCCCGAATGTTTCGAAGACCGGCTGGAAGGCCAAGAAGCTCGCCTCGGCACTGCTCGAGGAGGCCGGCGTGGCGCTGATCGGCGGCCCCGATTTCGGCATTCTCGGCGAAGGCTACATCAGGCTTTCCTACGCCAATTCCGAAGAGAACATCTTGCACGCGCTGGAGCGGATCGAGGCGTTTTTGAAGAAGTAGGCCTTCGGCTGTTCACCCACGCCCCACGAACGGCATCTTGGTCGCCATCACCGTCATGAACAGCACGTTGGCGTCGAGCGGCAGGCTGGCCATGTGGACGACGGCGTCGGCGACGCGCTGGACGTCCATCACCGCTTCGGCGGCGATGGTGCCATTGGCTTGCGGCACGCCGACCGTCATGGCATGCGCCATATCGGTCAGCGCGTTGCCTATGTCGATCTGGCCGCAGGCGATATCATAGGGCCGGCCGTCGAGCGCCAGCGTCTTGGTCAGCCCCGATATGGCGTGCTTGGTCGCGGTGTAGGGCACCGAGCCCGGCCGTGGCGCATAGGCCGACACAGAGCCATTGTTGATGATGCGGCCGCCCATCGGCTTTTGCTTGCGCATGGCGCCGAAGGCGGCGCGGGCGCACAGGAAGGATCCGGTGAGATTGACGCCGACAATATCGTTCCAAACCTCGACCGGTATCTCGTCGATCGGCGTCGACTTGTAGCTCATGCCGGCATTGTTGAAGAGCAGGTCGACGCGGCCGAAGGCTGCGGCCACCGTCTCGAACAGATCATCGACTTCGCCGGCCTTGCTGATGTCGCAGGCAACTGCCAGCGCCTTGGCGTCCGCTTTCCCGGCTTCGGTAATGGCGGCGTCGAGCACCGCTTTGCGGCGGCCGCAAAACACCGTGTTCCAGCCCGCCTTGAGCAGCGCCGTGGCGACGCTCTTGCCGATGCCGGTGCCGGCGCCGGTGACGATGGCGGTTTTCTCTGTGAGGGCTGTCATGGATTTTGCTCCTGCGCGCCGCGCATCCCCGGCACAGATCGGGGTGCATCCGAATGCACCGACCCATCGCAAATGAGGGCGATCATGGCAAGCCGGACACTAATGCATGTCGCTCAAAAGTGGCCCCGGTTCTAAGAGAACGACATGCATCAGGACAAAAACATGAAGCGCCACGCGCTTTATGTGATCGGTCCAACAAAAAGGGCGGTCATTGGCGACCGCCCCCTGATCTGAACCGGGCTTGGGAGGAGGAAAAGCCGATCCGACTGACTAAAATCATGCGCTTCCTCGGTAAACGAGACGTTAACGCATTTTTCCGGCCTCGGCCCCCCTGCCCCAGGCGCGCGGCTGCGTTGTCTACCAGCGCGGGTTCGGCGCCGTGCCTGACGGAACCGGCACCTTGGCCGCCGACACCGTCGCCTCGACATGATCGACGAGCGCATCCGGCAGGCCGAGCCGGCCGGCGAGCAGGTCGAGATAGCCGCGTTCGGCGCGCGTATCGGGGTCAATCGTCAGTCGCGACGCCGTGTAGAGCTCGAGCCTCTGCTCATCGGTCTTGGCGCCGGCGACCAGCGTATCGAGGTCGAGCGGGCTGTCCAGCTCCGCCATCAGAAACTTTTCCGCTTCCGTGCCGATGCCGGCCAGACTGAGCTTGCCGGCGATCTTTTGGCGCTCCGCGTCATCGACATGGCCATCGGCCTTGGCCGCCGAGATCATCGCCCGCACCAGGGTCAGCGTGAACTCGTCCTCCCCCTGTGGCGCCTGTGAAGGATGAAAGCCGGTGTCGGCGGGCGGCGGCAGCAATTCCGGCTGGCCGGCCGCCGGCGCCTGCTCGGGTGCATTGCCGGCCTTGTAATTCTGGTAGGCCTTGTAGGCGAGACCGCCGATCGCAGCCAGTCCGCCGAGCTTCACGGCCGTGCCGGTGAACTGCCGTCCCGTGCCGGTTCCAAGCAGCACCGCAGCCAGCGCACCGGCGGCCAGCGGATTGTCCTTGGCCATCTGCACAGCCTGCCCGGCCTTGTCGCGAACGGTGCCGGTTGTGCCGGGAACTTGCGAGCCGAGCAGATTGTCGAGAAGCTTCTTGGGGTCGAACATGGTGCCTCCAGAAAAGGGCCCGCGCCAAACGTGAACGGGCAGGTTTTGGACGTTGCAGAGGTAGGTCCCGCACACTGACATTACAATGACGGAGACGCGCTTTGCTATCGGCGCCGGCAATGCCCCAAATCGGTGATCGGTGTGTCGATACCGGCCTCGGCTTGCGCTAATGTCGCCGCCGCATTGCCGAGGGAGGAACCTTGCCGTGACCGATCAACCTGGCCGGGAACCGGCGCGCGATCCGCAGGATCTGGAACGTTTGTTGATCGACCGGCAGTGGGCCGGAGACATTGACGGCATGGTGGCGCTGTTCCAACCCGATGCCGCCATCGACACCGGAGCAGCCGAATTGACGCGTGGCCACGAGGCGATCCGCGCTTTGCTCGAAGCCTTTGCCGCGAGCGGACGAAAGTTCCAGCGCGGCGAGCAGCGCCCGGCGGCCATTAACGGCGACCTCGCGTTGACGTCGACCAGGCTTGCCGACGGCTCGATAACCTCAGAGGTCGCGCGCCGGCAGGCCGACGGCACATGGCTGTGGGTGATCGACCGCTATTCTGTCGTGTGGTGATCCAGTCAGGGCGTCGGCGGCACTTAACTGCCGATATGTCCCCTGCCCCGCGCCTGCGCAAGTTCGACCTGGCGCTGGCGCTCGGCATAGCGGGTGCGATCCTCATCCGAGCGTGCCTCGTAACAATGCGGGCATGACACGCCGGTGGAAAAATGCGGCGACAGCCGGTCCTCCGGCGTCAGCGGATGCCGGCAGGCGCGGCAGAGTTCGGCCTCGCCTTCGGTCAACCCATGCGACACCGAGACCCGCTCGTCGAAGACGAAACACTCGCCCTGCCACAGGCTGTCTTCGGCCGGGACCTCTTCAAGATATCTGAGGATGCCGCCCTTGAGATGGAACACATCCTCGAAGCCGAGCGACTTCACATAGGCCGTCGCCTTTTCGCAGCGGATGCCGCCGGTGCAGAACATCGCGACCTTGCGGCCGTCGAGTTGGTCGCGGTGTTTTTCCACCCAGGCCGGGAATTCGCGAAAGCTCGACGTGCGTGGATCCACCGCACCCTCGAACGTGCCTATCGACACTTCGTACGCGTTGCGTGTGTCGATGACGATGGTGCCGGGGTCCGAGATCAGCGCGTTCCAGTCGGCCGGCGCGACATAGGTCCCCGCACCCGTCGCCGGGTCGAGGTCTTCGACGCCCATGGTGACGATCTCGCGCTTCAGCCGCACCTTCATGCGATGGAACGGCATTTCGGCGGCAGTGCTGTATTTGACCTCGAGATCGGCAAGACCCTCGATGGCCTCGAGATAAGCGATCAGGTCGGCTATGTCGGTTTCGCTGCCGGCGACCGTGCCGTTGATACCTTCCTGCGCCAGAAGCAATGTGCCCTTGATGCCGCGCCCGCAGCAGAAGGCGGCAAGCGGCGTGCGCAATTCTCGCAGCGCGTCGAAGTCGCCCAGCCTCGCAAATTTGTAGAGCGCAGCGACGCGCACGGGTTCACGGTTGGTCATCGCCAAGCCACTAAACCGTGGTCAAAGCGGATTCAAGGCAGAGCTAAAGACACCTTGTCGGTATTCGCCAGCAGGCTCGTTGGCCGACATGTGACATCGCGGCAGGCCGGGTTTCGTGGACTCGGAATCGGCCTTCTGCTAATCGGTTGAAATCACCCAGGGAGAGACAAGCCAATGCCCAGCAAGACCGAAAAGCTCCTGTCGCTGCTCAATGGCCAGCCGGTCATTCCGGTGCTGAAGATCGCCAATGTCGCGGACGCCGTCCCGCTCGCCCGGGCGCTCGCCGCCGGCGGCCTGCCGGCGATCGAGATCACGCTGAGAACCGCCGATGCGCTGGAAGCGATCCGCCGCGTCGCCGGTGAGGTCGAGGGCGCCATTGTCGGCGCCGGCACAATTCTCGATGCCAAGCAGTTCGACGAGGCAGCGGCCGCCGGATCGAAATTCATCGTCAGCCCCGGCATCACGCGAGAGTTGCTGGCGGCGACCAAGGACAGCGACGTTCCCTTGCTGCCCGGCGCCATCACGCCCGGCGAGATCATGGCTGCCCGCGAGGCCGGCCTGCGGTTCCTGAAATTCTTCCCGGCCGAACAATCCGGCGGCATCGCCTCGCTGAAGGCCTTTGCCTCGCCGCTGGCCGACGTGAAATTCTGCCCGACCGGCGGCATCTCGGCCAAGAACGCCGCCGACTATCTCAGCCTGTCCAACGTTATCTGCGTCGGCGGCTCGTGGGTGGCGCCGGACGAGTTGGTCAAGGCCGGCAAGTGGGATGAGATCGAGGCGCTCGCACAGACCGCGAGCAAGCTCGGAAAATAACCTCCGCTACTTTGTCTTTGCGCAATTCCCAAGGGAAGCGCTCCGCGCTTTTCCGGGAAAATCACAGTGTTCCCGGAATTGCACTCGGCACAAAACCCGCCAGCTGCGCCGACCGGGTTTGCTACGCGTTGAGATTTTGGTTCCCGCTCATGGGCTCGAACCACGATTCACGCCTTCAAAGGGCGCTGTCCTACCATTAGACGAAGCGGGAATGCAGCTTGGTGGTTAGCATTCTGTGGCGATGGAAGCCAGTGCTCGAGATCTCGCTAAAAACAAAAGCCGCACAGGTTGCCCAGCGCGGCTTCGAGTCGATAACGCCCCGGTCACGCCCTTACTTCGTCTGGAAGCGGGCGACCGAAAGGAATTTTACGGCATTGCCGGTGAAGCGGTTGGCATCGGCCATCTGGTTGTCCGCCTGAAAGCCTGCGGTGTAGACCTCGCTCGGCGGCGTATGCACGATGTTGTAGGCATAGCGCGGCGCTGTCGTCGGGCTGGAAACGGTGGCGATGTTGTCGCCGCTGCTCAGCGCCCAGCGGGCCGCCTGCGGTTCGGCCGCCATCACCACTGCCTTCGGTCCTGGCTTCAGGTCGCGGGCCGAAGCCCTGGCTTCCTTGCGTGTCGTCTTGACGCCGGCGCCGATCACCGAGGCTGGATCGGTACCGGCGGGACGGGCAGCAATAGCGCCGCGCGGCGATGCGGCATCGACACCTGACGGATCGTTGAACGCCGAGCGCGGCTCAAGCGACGCAACCTGATAGTCGTCGGTAGCACCGGCTGTATCGGCGGCGCTGGCCTGTTCGAGAACCGCCTTGACCTCGTCCGGACGCTGCGACGGCAGCACCGAGAACGCGTCGGTTGCGGTCTGCTTGTGGGCAGCCGTATCGGCCAGCGCCAGCAGAACGCCCTTGTCCTGCGGCGCAAGCTCAGCCGGCGGCGAAGAGCGGTCGGGACGCCAGGTCGGCAACGGGACGTTGACCGCGACCTGCGCCGGAGCGGCAGCTTGATCGGCCCCCTGGTCGGCATTGCTCGCATCGGCCGTGCCGAACGGCACATTGGCCGGCGCCTGCGCCGTCGCCACCGTCTGTTCGGTGGTGGCATCGGCCACGCCGAACGGCACGGTCTCAGGTTGTTGCGCGCCGACATCGGCCTTCGGCCGCGGTGCGAAAGCGGGCAGCGGCACTTCCTTGGCGGGCAGCGCGGCGATGATCGTCTCCGGCGTGTCCTGCGGCTCCGAATCGTCAGCGCTGTCGTCGGCAAGCTGCGGAATGTTGGCGCGCTTGGCGTTCTGCGGCGACACGATCGCGATGCCAGGCAGATTGCTGTTGTTGTTGCTCGTGGCAGCCAGCACCGGCTTCACGCTTCTCGGCGGCGGCGCGGCGGTAGCGACATCGGCGCTGTCGTCGGCTTCGTCTTCACCGCCACCGCCAAAGAACGCGGACAGGAAGCCACCGGATTTCTTGGTGCTGCCGCCTGCGCTGGCCATCATGATGGCAGGAGAACCGGCGCCCTTGCGCGCCTTGTAGGAGGCGAGCGCTTGGTCATAACCCGGCAACGGCCTGCCGTCGCTCGGCACATGCAGCGTCTTGCCATTGGGGAACAGGCTGACCAGTTCCTGGCGGCTGATGCCTGGCCAATGCCGCACATTGCCGACGTCCATGTGGACGAAGGGCGAACCCGACGACGGATAGTAGCCGACGCCGCCGCCCTGCATCTTCAGGCCGATGTTGCGCAGCTTTTTCAGCGGCACACCCGGAATGTAGAAGTCCATCGCCTTGCCCAGCATATGCTGGCTTTCCTTGGCGACACCGCGGCTGCGGCTGCGCAGCATCGAATTGGTCGACGGCGAGCGATAGCCGCAAACGACCTGGATGTAGTCGGTGGCGCCGGCCTGCCGGTAAGCTTCCCACACCAGATCGAGCAGGCGAGGATCCATCTTGGTCGGTTCGTTGCGACGCCAGTCGCGCAGGATGATGTTGATCTTCCTGAGGCCTGCCGGATCGTAGCGGCCATTGCGCTTGTAGACGATCTCGGCCTTTTCGTGCGTGTGGAGGTGATAGAGCTTGAGCGAGCGCGTTTCAGCGCTGGCGCCGGCAGCAGTTGCGGCGAGGAAAGCGAACGCAACGATCAACGCTGCCAGCCATCTCGGCCAGACGCCCATGTGATCGCGCCGCCCGTTTCTGTGTCGTTCGACTTTGTTCAAATCAAAAGGCCTTGCAGGCTGCCGTTTGTCCCCGGATTTGTCCAAACGGATGCGTGGTTCTCACATCCGAATATCGATCCTAATGGTTAATCATCGCTTATTGAAGCCGAAATGCGGTAACACCGTGGCGATATCCCGTCAAAAATAATACACAGGATTTCTTGGTAAACTGCTGGTTTAGATCAAGATTCAGCCTTTTCCCGCTACACGATCTGTTACCGCTGGCCTTAATGCGTGAACAACGCTGTCCGCATCAGCCATATTCCCGCCCCAACCCTTATGCAGCGCCGGATGTGGCATGGCAAGCTGGTCCCGGCCTTGCGTTGGCAAGCTGTGGAATTCGGCGTTCAGGAGGCAAGGCGGTCGAGGCGGCCGGTTTCCGGGTCGATGCCGTATTCCTTGAGCTTGCGGTAGAGCGTCGAGCGGCCGATGCCGAGACGCCGTGCGACCTCGCTCATCTGGCCGTTGTAATGGTCGATGGCGAGCTTGATCATTTCGAGTTCGACATCGGCCAGCGCACGCACATTGCCACGCTCGTCCAGCGCCCTCAATGTGCCGAAACGCTGAAGCAACCTGGCCGGAGGGGCGAGCTCGGCAGCTGCAGTACCGGCATCATCAGTCTGCGCGCCATCGCCTTGCGATCCGGTGCTCAAGGCCATGCCGGGGTCCGACAAGGACGCATCGGCGTCGAGATTGACGGTGCCGTCGACCTGCGCCCGGATCTGCGGAAATTCGTCAGTCGTGAGCACATCGCCTTCGGCAAGCACCGAGGCCCTGAACACGGCGTTTTCCAGCTGCCTGATGTTTCCCGGCCAATCATAGGCCTGCAGCATGGCCAGTGCGGCATCCGAGATGCCGTGCAGGCGATTGCCCGCCGGCGCCACCTTGTCCATGAAATGCTTGACCAGATAGGGGATGTCGTCGCGGCGGTCGCGCAGCGGCGGCACGACGATCGGGTAAACGTTGAGCCGGTAGAACAGGTCCTCGCGAAACTTGCCGTCCTTGACCTGCTGCAGAAGGTTGCGGTGCGTGGCCGAGATCAGCCTGATGTCGACCCTGACGGTGGAACGGCCGCCGACCGGATCGACCTCGCCATCCTGCACGGCGCGCAACAGCTTGACCTGCACGTCGAGCGGCAGGTCGCCGATCTCATCCAGGAACAGGGTGCCCGAATGCGCCTCGACGAACTTGCCGGTGTGCTTTTCGGTGGCGCCGGTGAACGAACCTTTTTCGTGACCGAACAGGATCGATTCGACCAGATTGTCGGGGATGGCGCCGCAATTGACGGTGACGAACGGCTTTGTGCGGCGTTCGCCGCTGCCCTGGATGGCGCGCGCCACCAATTCCTTGCCGACGCCCGATTCGCCCTCGATCAGGATCGGGATGTTGGAGGCCGCAGCCTTCTGGCCGAGGCGGATCACCCGGTCCATCGCCGGGCTGTGCGTGATCATGTCCTTGAAGGTCAGGTGGCCGCCGCGACGCCGCGACGTGCGCTTGACCTCGTCCTCGACCGCCTCGACCTTGAGCGCGTTGCCGACCGCGGTCTGCAGCCGGTCGGGAGACGCCGGCTTGACGACAAAATCGAAGGCGCCGTGGCGCATCGCCGAAACCACCGTTTCGATGCCGCCCTGCGCAGTCTGCACGATGACGGGAACAGTGATGCCGCGCTCGCGCATCGCCTTCAGCACGCCGATGCCGTCGAGGCCCGGCATGACAAGGTCGAGGATGACTGCCGAAATATCCCTCGCATTGGGTCCGTCAAGCGCGCTCAGACCGGCCTCGCCGCCATCGGCAACGATGGCGCTGTGGCCGAATTTCGTCACCGCCGCCTCGAGCAGCCGGCGCTGCACGGGATCGTCATCGACTATAAGAATGGAACCTGTCATGACTGATTTGAGTTGCCCGCCTGGGAAATTCCCATGGATCATCTTGGCACAGGGTTCTAAACAAGGTTTCAAAAAACCCGGTGAACGAATTCCTTAGGATTTGACCGGCTTGTCCTTTCCCCTTGATTCCAGAAGGTAATTGTTGATGAGCAGGATTCTCGGTCGGCAGCTTGCGGCGGTAGCGTCCGGTCAGGGCGCGGCGGAACTCGGCGACCTGCCGGAATGGAATCTCGCCGACCTCTATTCCGGCATGGAAGCGCCCGAACTGAAGCGTGACCTTGCCAAGGCGGCGGCCGACGCCGTCGCCTTCGAGAACCGCTGGAAGGGCACACTGGCTGCGGAGGCCGGGCGCGGAAGCGCCGGCAGGCTTGGCGAGGCGCTGACAGCCTATGAGGCGCTGGAGGAACTGATCGGCCGCATCGTCTCCTATGCCGGCCTGATCTATGCCGGCAACACCGCCGATCCGCAGCGCGCAAAGCTCTATGGCGACATCCAGGAAAAGATGACCGACGCCAGCGCGCATCTTCTGTTCTTCGCGCTGGAACTGAACCTGATCGATGACAAGGCGCTCGAATCCGCCCTCGCCGCCGACGCCGGCTTTGCCCATTACCGGCCCTGGGTGCTCGACCTCAGAATGGACAAGCCCTACCAGCTCGAGGATCGGGTCGAGCAGCTGTTCCATGAGAAGTCGATCACCGGGCGCGGTGCCTGGAACCGGCTGTTCGACGAGACGATGACCGATCTGCGTTTCGACATAGACGGCGAGGAACTGACGCTGGAGCCGGCGCTGAACCGCCTGCAGGACGCCGATGGGGAGGTCCGCCGCCGCGCCTCCGAAGCGCTGGCCACAACCTTCCGCAAGAGCCTGCGCACCTTCACGCTGATCACCAACACGCTGGCCAAGGACAAGGAGATTTCCGACCGCTGGCGCGGCTTCGAGGACATCGCCGACTCACGCCATCTCGCCAACCGTGTCGAGCGCAGCGTGGTCGACGCGCTGGCATCGGCCGTGCGCGAGGCCTATCCGCGCCTGTCTCATCGCTACTACGCGATGAAGGCGCGCTGGCTGGGCATGGAGGTGATGAACCACTGGGACCGCAACGCGCCCTTGCCCGAAACGCCGCAAGCGGTGATTCCTTGGGATCATGCCAGGAACACTGTGCTATCGGCCTATCAGCGCTTTTCCCCCGACATGGCGGAGATCGCCCGCACCTTCTTCGACCGCAACTGGATCGACGCGCCGGTCAGGCCCGGCAAGTCGCCCGGCGCCTTCGCCCATCCGACCGTGCCTTCGGCGCACCCTTACGTGCTGCTCAACTACATGGGCAAGCCGCGCGATGTGATGACGCTGGCGCATGAACTCGGCCACGGCGTGCATCAGGTGCTGGCCGGCGGCCAGGGCGCGCTGATGGCTTCGACGCCGCTGACTTTGGCCGAGACGGCCTCGGTGTTCGGCGAGATGCTGACCTTCCGTTCGCTGCTCGACCAGACCACCGACAAGCGCCAGCGCAAGGCGATGCTCGCCCAGAAGGTCGAGGACATGATCAACACGGTCGTGCGCCAGATCGCCTTCTACGAGTTCGAACGCAAGGTGCATGCAGAGCGCAAGAACGGCGAACTGACCTCCGACAAGCTCGGCCAGTTCTGGCTCGAGGTGCAGGCCGAAAGCCTGGGGCCGGCGATCAAGCTGCGCGAGGGCTATGAGGTCTTCTGGACCTACATCCCGCACTTCGTCCACTCCCCCTTCTACGTCTACGCCTATGCCTTTGGCGACTGCCTGGTGAACTCGCTCTACGCGGTCTACCAGAACGCTGAGCATGGCTTCCAGGATAAGTATTTCGAGATGTTGCGCGCCGGCGGCACCAAGCATCACTCGGAGCTTCTCGCGCCCTTCGGCCTCGACGCCACCGACCCCGCCTTCTGGCAGATCGGGCTTGGCGTGATCGGCGGCCTGATCGACGAGTTGGAAGCGCTCGACAGTTAATGCGCGCACCCATTGGACCGATGGCGCAGAGTGGCAGGTTCAGCAGCGGCCTCGACTTTGCAGAATCGCAGAACAGTTTAGCCGGAATGCATGTGACGGCAGCTCTGTTCTTGTTCTAAATATCTGTTCTTGAATAACTCTCCGGCGAAAATTCCGTTAGCTTTCCCGAAACCGTATGATAGCTTTCCGACTGAAGCTCAGCCGGGCGCGCGGCTTAAGGCCGGACAGTATCCCGGCCCATGGCAGCGGTCTGACGAATGCGACAGCGACGGTTGGCAATGGGCGGAAAGCCGAACGCCGACACTCGACGACAGACCGGCTGTTCCCTGAGCCGCCGAACCACATTGGATGATCCGATCTGCCAAGGTCATGACTTGGGACGGCGGCGGACGGATCCGACTGGAGAGAGACGATGACCTTCTTTTACATTGTCCTGGCGTTCCTTGTAGGTGTGTTGGTTGGCTGGTTTATCTGGGGCCGGCTGCGCGGCGAACTCGACAGCCTGCGCGGCGATCTCGACCGCACCCGCAGCGAGCGTGACAGACTGCGCGCCGACGCCGATCGCCTGACTGGCGAACTCGACGCCTGCGGCAAGACCCGCGCCGATCTCGAACGGCGGCTGCGTGAAACATCAGCTCCATCCGCCAAGCCTTCAAGTTCGGCGCCGGCTGCGCTGGTATCGACAGCGGCAACGGCCAAGTCCGCCCGGGCCGCGAAACCGGCCCCCGCCAAACCCGCCGCGGCCAAACCAGCTGCGGCCAAATCCGCGGCCGCAAAACCAGCGGCCAGCAAACCTGCCGCCGCCAAGGCCGCGCCCAAAGCCGCGGCTTCAAAGCCCGCCGCCGTCCCGAAGAAGGCCGCCCCGGCAGCTGGGAAGGCCGACAATCTGCGCCGCCTGATCGGTATCGGCCCGGTCAACGACAAACTGCTCAAGGGCCTTGGCGTCACCACCTACGCGCAGATCGCCGGCTGGACCGCGGCCGATGTCAAGCGCATCGAGGACACGCTGAATTTCGACGGCCGCATCGCCCGCGAAAAGTGGGTCGAGCAGGCCAAGCTGCTTGCCACCGGCGACGAAAAGGAGTTCGCACGCCAATTCCCGAGCGCCGGGACCGCCAACAACAGCTGATCTGTCATCGGCAACATAACCAGAAGGCGGCGCTCTCGGGCGCCGTCTTTGTTTTTGCATTCGCCACTGTCTTTGCGCCCTGCGACGCCGCTCCCTCGATTGCACGCCGCCCGGCCCCCATATAGAGCGGTTCTGGCGTCATCGACCGCAGTACCCGAGCCCCATGCCCCTGCCCTCTGCCATTTTCCGCAACGATGAAAGCGGCCGTCAGTTGGTCTTCGACCACCCGGCCGACATCATCATTGCCTATGATGCCAAGGATTTTCTGCCGGCGCTGGCGGCTGCGCAGGCGGCGAGCGATGCCGGCAAATGGCTGGCCGGCTATTTCTCCTACGAAGCGGGCTATCTGCTCGAACCGAAACTCGTGCCGCTGCTGCCTGAAGGCCGGCGTGCGCCACTGGTTTGTCTGGGTGTCTTCGATGCTCCGGTCGAAGAGGGCGTGCCGCGCAACGATGCGCCGGCCACCAATGGCCCCATCTTCGACGCCAGGGCCAGTTGGTCCGCTCAGGACTACGCCAGACGCTTCGCGCGCCTTCACGACCACATCCGCAAGGGCGATTGCTACCAAGGCAACCTGACCTTTCCGGTCCGTGCCCAATGGTCGGGCGATCCGCTTGCTGCCTTCGACGCACTGACAGGACGCCAGCCGGTCAAGTATGGCGCACTGATTTCGCTCGGCGATCCCATCGTCTTATCGCGTTCGCCCGAGCTGTTCTTCGAGATCAATGCCTTAGGCATGATCGAAACCCATCCGATGAAGGGCACCGCACCGCGCGGGGCGACCAAGGCCGAGGACGCGCGGTTGAAGTCCTTCTTGCGCAGCGACGAAAAGAACCAGGCCGAGAACCGGATGATCGTCGATCTCCTGCGCAATGACATCTCACTGATCAGCGAGGTCGGCACGCTGGAAGTCCCGGAACTGTTCCGCATCGAGAGCTACCCGACCGTCCATCAGATGGTGAGCCGTGTGCGGGCGAAGCTTCTGCCTGATCTCGGCATCCGCCAAGTCTTTGGCGCGCTGTTTCCCTGCGGCTCGATCACCGGCGCGCCGAAAATCCGCGCGATGGAAATCCTGCACGAGCTGGAAGACACACCGCGCGACGTCTATTGCGGCGCCATCGGCTGGATCGCGCCTGGCGGCATGATGCGCTTTTCGGTGGCGATCCGCACTATATCCCTCTTTTCCAGTGGCGAGGCCGTTTACAATGTCGGCGGCGGCGTCGTCTTCGATTCGACGGCGCAAGAGGAGTATCAGGAGTGTCTGCTGAAGGCGCGCTTCGCGACGGGGACACCGCCGATTTCGAGCTGATCGAGACCATGCGCTGGGAGCCCGGCCAGGGCTTTCTGCGCTTCGAACGCCATCTCGCACGCCTTTACGGCTCGGCGGAAGAACTCGGCTTTGCCTGCGATCCGCAGCGGATCGGCGAGGTGCTGGCGAATACTATCGGGGCGCAGCAGACGGCGCTGCGCACCCGGCTCGTCCTGCAGCGCAATGGCGAGGTGACGGCTTCTGTTCAGCGTTACGAGCCACTCGCCGCCGACAAGGTCTGGCGGCTGCGACTGGCGCGGGTCCGGCTCTCCTCCACCGACACGCTGCTGCGCCACAAGACCGGCCGGCGGCAAGTCTACACTCACGCCCGCTCCGAATATCTGATCACCCAGGCCGACGAAGTGTTGCTCGCAAATGAGCGCAGTGAAATCTGCGAAGGCACCATCACCAACGTCTTCGCCGATTTCGGTGATGGCATGCTGATGACACCCAGGCTCGACTGCGGCCTGCTGCCTGGCGTATTGCGCGCCGAGTTGCTGGACGAAGGCCGCGCCCAGGAGGCGATCTACAGCTATGACGAGTTGAAATCCGCCAAAACACTGTTCGTCGGCAATTCTCTGCGCGGCTTGATCCCGGCAACATTGGCCTGATACGAAGCGGCTGCGAGAATAACCGCCGGCATTGGACACTTTCTAGCGAAGCATGAATTCTCGTCAGCCCACGCACACGCCCTATGATGGCTCCTCAAAGCTCTTCACCATCGGGCTGAAGCCGCTCGAACTCGACAAGTGGATCGAGGTCGACCGGTATCTCTTCGACCATCTCGCCGAAAAGCGCCGGCTGTATGCCGAAATTCCCGACAAGGTGTTTGTCGAGGAAGACGGCACGCGCGACGCCCAGCGCGAAGTGCGCGGCCTCATCGAAGCACATCTGCTGTCGACATTTCCCGGGATGTACCGGCGCACCAATGCCGGGGTTGAGGTCATTGGCGCCAAAGCCGACTCTGACGCCACCTTCCCCGATGCCCCGCTGGTCGCAGCGTCGCTGCTCGTTCAGGAAGACCTGATCCTGATGCGCCGTGACGACACCGGCTGGCGGCTCGCCGCCGGCTCGCTGTGTTTCCCGTCATCCTGGTCGCTGGTCGAAAAATTCGGCCGGCCGCTGCAGCAGATCCACGCACCGGTGCCGGGCTTCGGTCCGGGCACCAGGCCGGCCGAGCTCATCAACCGCATGTTCGACGGCCTGCAGGGTCAGGCCGTCGAACGCTTCAACTGGTCGATCCAGGCCGGCGACGCGCTCTATCATCCGCTCTCCAATGTCGAGCGCATCGACCGTGCCACCAACCGCCCCTCGCGATTTCCCGACGGCGACGTCAACGCCCACGCCTTCATCCGCGTCGAGCGCCAGACGCTGCGCAAACTGCCTCTGTCGCGCGACATCCTGTTCACCATCCGCATCCATCTCGACCCGCTGAAAGTGCTGGCGCGGCATCCCGACCGGGCAACGCTTGCCGCCTCTTTCGCGGCGCAATTGCAGGCGCTGGATGAGGCTCAACTCGACTATAAGGGGATGACATCAGACCGTGACCGGCTGGTGCAACGCCTGCAAACCATGGCTCAGGAGTGACGATGATCCGAAAAATCCTGGAGCAAGCCGTATTGCTCGGTGCATTGCTGGCGTTGCCGGCAACGGCGCTCGCCGACCCCGTCACCTATGCCGGCAAGCTCGGCAACATCGACATCGTCGTCGAGTTTACCGGCGATCCGGCGACGGCTGGAGAGGCACAGGCGGCGCGCTATTTCTACCGCTCCAAGGGCGTCGATATTCCTCTGCAGGCGAAGTCGAGCAAGGGCGCCACCTTTCAATTGGCCGAGGAAGAAGCCTGCGATGCCAAGAAGTGCGGCGACGGCCAGGCTCCACCCATCGGCGCCGTCTGGCGGTTGAGTTCCGCCGACAAGGGCAAGACGCTGGAAGGCACCTGGACGGCCAAAAAGACCCTGCCGCTGAAGCTGACAAGGATCGCCAGCCGTGCCCAGACGGAGACGCCGGCGACGACGCCACGCGATCTCTATGATTTCACCGACATGACATTCTCGGGCGACGATGCGCCGATCACCATGGCGGCATCGCCCTACGACTATATCAAGCTGGATTTCGCGCCCAAGGCAGACGCCAAGGAAGGTTGGCCGGATGCAGCCTACAACTATGTCACCGATCCGCGCACCAAATTCGCCAGGCCGCGCATCGTCGATCTCGCCGGCAGTGCGCCGATCGAAGCCGCCAATGCCTTGCTGCAGAACCGCCATTGGCATGACAGCCTCAGCGCCTTGACGT
This sequence comes from Mesorhizobium sp. M0659, assembly GCF_040320605.1. Classification (NCBI taxonomy): domain Bacteria; kingdom Pseudomonadati; phylum Pseudomonadota; class Alphaproteobacteria; order Hyphomicrobiales; family Phyllobacteriaceae; genus Mesorhizobium; species Mesorhizobium sp. M0659. Next base: position 206,544 of record NZ_JAMYPY010000002.1, on the reverse strand, counting down.
GCGCGGCGCTGCAATACGCCGGCTTCCACGATGGACCACCGATGGAGGGCATGGATGACGATTCGCTTGGCGGCTACGAAGACACGACGTCCAAAGTGACGTCGTTGACGCCGAAGCTGATGAGCTGGTCGGAATCCGGCAGCCTCTATTGCGGCGGTGCGCATCCGAACAACTATTCCGACGCCTATGTCATGGACGTGCGCCGTGGCGCCTTGCTTACCCTTCAGGACATGTTTTCCGATACGGGCGACGGCAAGCCAGGCCCCTCGCTGGCCGCCTTCGTCAGGGAGAACCGCAAGAAGCCAAGCGACCAGACCGAGGTGGATTACGAGGCCGAATGCGGCATCGACGATTTGATCAGCGACTATCTCGGCGCCAGCCTGAAGCGCGATGGCGACAGGCAGGTTCTGGTCTTCGGCCTGCAAGGTTTGCCCAACGTCATCCAGGCTTGCGGCGGCGATCTCGTTGAAATGCCGGTCTCCGAAGCACAAGCGCTGTTCACACCGGAATTCGCGAAACTGCTCGAACCGTAGGCGTATCTGCGCGGCCGGGAACTAACCTTATCCCTGCTTTTCGCTTTATTGTGACAATGATCTATGGTTTGTCGCGCGGCGGTCGAACGGCCGTTTTGGCGCGTTGCTTGAAGGAGTGCTCGATAAAATGGCGAATGAAAACTGGCCCGTTTACGGTGAAATCACCGGCCCTGTCGTGATGATCGGCTTTGGTTCGATCGGACGGGGAACGCTGCCTCTGATCGAGCGCCATTTCAAATTCGACAAGTCGCGCATGACGGTCATCGACCCGCTCGACACCGACCGCAAGCTGCTCGACGAGCGCGGCATCGCCTTCGTCCAGGAGCACGTGACCGAGAAAAACTACAAGAAACTGCTGACGCCGCTTTTGACCAATGGTGACGGCCAGGGCTTTTGCATCAATCTGTCGGTCGATACCGGCTCGGTCGACCTGATGCGGCTCTGCCGCAAGCTCGGCGTGCTCTACATCGACACCGTCGTCGAGCCGTGGCTCGGCTTCTATTTCGACGCCAAGGCCGACAATGCCAGCCGCACCAACTACGCGCTGCGCGAAGCCTTGATCAAGGAGAAGCACGACAAGCCCGGCGGCGCTACCGCGGTTTCGACCTGTGGCGCCAATCCGGGCATGGTCTCGTGGTTCGTCAAGCAGGCGCTGCTGAACCTTGCGGGCGACCTCGGCCTCGAGTTTTCCGAACCCGCGCAGGACGACCGTGACGGCTGGGCGAAGCTGATGAAGCAGGCCGGCGTCAAGGGCATCCACATCGCCGAGCGCGACACCCAGCGCACCAAGAAGCCGAAGCCGATGAACGTGTTCTGGAACACCTGGTCGGTCGAAGGTTTCATCTCGGAAGGGCTGCAGCCGGCCGAGCTCGGCTGGGGCACGCATGAGAGATGGATGCCGAAGAACGGCAAGGAGCACAAGCATGGCTCCAAGGCTGCGATCTATCTCGAACAGCCCGGCGCCAACACCCGCGTGCGCTCCTGGTGCCCGACGCCGGGCGCGCAATACGGTTTCCTGGTGACGCACAATGAGGCGATCTCGATCGCCGACTTCTTCACCGTGCGGTCGAAGAAGGGGAAGGTGCAATACCGCCCGACCTGCCACTATGCCTATCACCCCTGCAACGACGCCGTGCTGTCGCTGCACGAAATGTTCGGCGCTGCCGGCAAGCCGCAGCCGATCCACCATGTGCTTGACGAAAACGAACTGGTCGACGGCGTCGACGAGCTTGGCGTGCTGCTCTACGGCCATGCCAAGAACGCCTACTGGTACGGTTCGCAGCTGTCGCTGGCCGAAGCCCGCAAGCTGGCGCCCTACCAGAACGCTACCGGCATGCAGGTCACCTCGGCCGTGCTCGCCGGCATGGTCTGGGCGCTGGAAAACCCGGAAGCCGGCATCGTCGAGGCCGACGAGATGGACTACAGGCGCTGCCTGGAAGTGCAGTCCCAGTATCTCGGACCGGTCAAGGGCTACTACACCGACTGGACGCCGCTCGATAACCGTCCGGGCCTGTTTCCCGAGGACCTCGACAAAAGCGACCCGTGGCAATTCCGCAACATCCTCGTTCGATAGCGGTTCCATACCCCTGCCTCACTGCCTTGCAATCGCCCGGAAATCGGGCGATTGAAGGGATGCGGACGAGAGCAGTGTGCATCCATTTGGACGCACGAGGGACGGCTCTGGAAACTTGAGGCCACGCACATCGTGTTCTCCAAAGCGTCGTTTGACGATTGGGCCGATGCGTCAGGAGAGGATTTGATATGACGATTGCGCGCAAAATTCTTTCTGCGGGCGCGGCGGGCGCTCTTGCGACGATGCTTGCCGCCTGCACCACCGGCGGCTCCGACGGGCCACCGATCTCATCGCAGGCGCGAGGCGTCGAAGGCTCATGGCTGAACGCCGAAGGCAAGGCGGTCTCGACATTGAACGGCGGCGTCTTCACCACCGTTTCGGCGGAGACCGGTGAGAAATTCGCTGACGGCAGCTACACCAAGACCGGCGCCACCTCGGTCGAGATCAACGGAACCTCGCTGATCCGGCAGCAGCCAATCGCTTTCAACTGCCTGCTGGTGTCCATAAACCAGCTGAATTGCACCAGCTCCGCCGGGCAGAACTTCGTGCTGACCAGGCGCGGCTGAACCTTTCCCATGCGGCTTTGCGGATGGCGGCGGCGCGATGCCGCCGCCTTTTTTATGCCGGCAAACCGATGCCGGTTATCCGCCCTGATTCTTCTTGCATCGCCACAACCGCGATGTGAACATACCCGAAATGCTGGCTGTTATCCTGCAGTCGGGCAAGAGCGCTAAACGCCTTTGATCATATCCGGGAGACGAAGATGAAGAAGCTCGCCGCCATTGCCGCCCTCTCTGCCTCGACACTCGGCCTGTCGGCCGCACCATCCTTTGCCGACTACACGTTGAACATCCTGCATTTCAACGATTGGCACAGCCGCATCGAAGGCAACAACAAATACGAGTCAACCTGCTCGGCCGAGGAAGAGACCAAGGGTGAGTGCATCGGCGGCGCCGGCCGGCTGGTCACCGCGATCGCACAGGAGCGCAAGAAGCTCGAAGGCCAGAACGTGCTGCTGCTCAATGCCGGCGACAGCTTTCAGGGATCGCTGTTCTACATCACCTACAAGGGCACGGCGGAGGAGGAATTCCTCAATCAGATCAAGCCCGACGCGGTGACGCTCGGCAACCACGAATTCGACGATGGCGAGAGCGCGCTGGTGCCTTATCTCGACAAGGCGAAGTTCCCGATCGTCAGCGCCAATGTCGTGCCCAACGACAAGTCCGGCGCCGCAGGCAAGATCAAGCCGTCGATTGTGCTTGAGGTCGGCGGCCAGAAGATCGGCATTGTCGGCGCCGTGACCAACGACACGCCGGAACTCGCCTCTCCCGGCCCCAACATTACCATCGAGGACGACGTCAAGTCGATCACCGCCGAGGTCGAGAAGCTGAAGGCGCAAGGCGTCAACAAGATCATTGCCGTCACCCATATCGGCTACAGGCGCGAGCGCGATGTCATCGCCAAGATCCCGGGCATCGATGTGGTGGTCGGCGGCCACAGCCATTCGCTTCTGTCCAACACCGACCCGAAGGCTGAAGGCCCCTACCCGACGATGGTCGACAACCCCGACGGCTCCAAGGTGCCTGTCGTGCAGGCCGCGTCCTATTCGAAATATCTCGGCGAATTCAAGGTCGTGTTCGACGACAATGGCAACGTCAAGGAAGCCAGCGGCGACCCGATCTTCCTCGACAAGTCGATCACTCCCGATCCGGCCGTTCTTGCCCGCATCAAGGAGCTTGGCGCGCCGATCGAGGCGCTGAAGAACAAGGAAGTGGCCGAGACCACCGAGGCCATCGACGGCAGCCGCGAAAGCTGCCGCACCAAGGAATGCGCGATGGGCAACCTCGTCTCCGACGCCATCCTCGACCGCGTCAAGGGACAGGGCGTCGAGATCGTCGTCTCGAATGGCGGCGGCCTGCGTGCTTCGATCGACAAGGGCACCGTCACCATGGGCGAGGTGCTGACCGTGCTGCCGTTCCAGAACACGCTGGCGACCTTCCAGATTTCCGGCAAGGATCTGGTTGCCGGGCTGGAAAACGGCGTCAGCCAGGTCGAGGACGGCGGCGGCCGCTTCCCGCAGGTGGCAGGTCTCAAATACTCCTTCGACAAGTCGGTCGCGCCCAATGCCGGCCGAGTCAAGTCGGTCGAGGTGATGCAGAACGGTGCCTGGGCGCCGATCAATTCGGACAAGGACTATCTGGTCGCCACCAACAATTACGTCCGCCAGGGCGGCGACGGCTATAAGGTCTTCGCCGAGAAGGCCAAGAACGCCTATGATTACGGCCCGGGCCTCGAACAGGTGGTCGCCGACTATCTCGCCGCGCACCGGCCCTACACGCCCAAGCTCGACGGCCGCATCACCGAGGTTGCCGCAACCGTAGCGGCTGCCCCGGCCGCCGAGCCGGCAAAACCAGCCGAACCGGCACCTGCTCCAGCGGAACCGGCAAAATCGGCCGAGGCTGCACCGGCGGAGCCGGCGATGCCCGCATTGCCGGCAGGCTCCGGCGACATCACCACCACGCCGCCGACTGTCCCGGCGGAAACCGCCCCGGCAACGCCGGCTCCGGCCGAACCGGCAAAACCGGCCGAAGCCGCACCTGCTCCGGCAAAGCCGGCTGACGGCGCCCCGGCCGAAGCCAGCCATGTCATCGTCGCCGGCGATACCTATTGGGATCTCGCCAAGAAGGCCTACGGCGACGGCGCCAAGTGGAAGGTGATCTCCGAGGCCAACAAAGGCTACGAGCCACGCCGGCTTCCGGTCGGCGCGAGCTTGACCATTCCGGCGAAGTAACCTCGCTTCGCGCTTGCGACCAGCAAAATCCGTCCGGGAAACCGGGCGGTTTTTGGCTTTCAGGGTAAGGTGCGGCCAGACGCAGCATTGAAAACTCGCGCCGCATCGCTAGGTTCGCCCGACATCGTCGGTTTCGCGGTGTCGGGAGACCTTCATGACGCTTTCCACGCCTGTCGACCCCAAAGCCGCGAAAGCGCTCGACCTGCTGCCGGCGGGACATCCGCCGGTAAAGGCAGGCAAGATCGGCGTCATGCTGGTCAATCTCGGCACGCCCGACGGTACCGATTTCAAGCCGATGTGGCGCTATCTCCGCGAATTCCTGTCCGATCCGCGCGTCATCGAACTCAACAAGGCGATCTGGTATCCGATCCTCTACGGCTTGGTGCTGACCACCAGACCGAAGAAGTCCGGCGCCAATTACGCCAGGATATGGAACCGCGAGAGGAACGAGTCGCCGCTGCGCACCTACACCCGCGCGCAGAGCGAAAAGCTGGCCGCAGCGCTCATCGACCTACCCGATGTCGTGGTCGACTGGGCGATGCGCTACGGCAACCCCTCGACCGCGAGCGTCGCTCAAAGGCTGGTCGAACAAGGCTGCGACCGCATCCTGTCGTTCCCACTCTACCCGCAATACTCCGCGACCACCACCGCGACCGCCAACGACCAGCTGTTTCGCGCCTTGATGAAGATGCGCCGCGCGCCTGCCGTGCGCAGTGTTCCGCCCTACTATGACGAGCCGGTCTACATCGAGGCGCTCGCCCATTCGATCGAACGGCATCTGGCAACGCTAGACTTCGAGCCCGAGGTGGTCATCACCTCCTATCACGGCATCCCGAAGCCCTATTTCGAGAAGGGCGATCCCTATCACTGCCACTGCCAGAAGACGACACGGCTGTTGCGTGAACGACTGGGGTGGGATGAAAAGAAGCTGATCATCACCTTCCAGTCGCGCTTCGGCGCCCAGGAATGGCTGCAGCCCTACACCGACAAGACGGTCGAGAAACTGGCGAATGACGGCGTGAAATCGATCGCCATCGTCAACCCAGGCTTTTCCGTCGACTGCATCGAGACGCTGGACGAAATCGGCCGCGAGGCGGCCGAGACCTTCCATCACGCCGGCGGCGAGAAATTCGCCCACATCCCGTGCCTCAACGACAGTGCAGAAGGCATGGCGGTGATCGAGGCGATGGTGCGGCGCGAGCTGTCGGGCTGGGTCTGAGGCCGCCACGTTGCGGCGATCGATCGCCGCAGTTGCGCTATTCCATGCACTAATAATCAACGATCACCTGATTGTAACATTATTGAAACACACCTAAGTGTTTGGTGAAGTCGGTTGCATGGAATCAACGCCATGGCCGGCATCTGAGGGAGATTCAAATGGACTTCAGTGGTTTCGGTATTGCGATTGGTGCGCTTGCCTTTCTGGTATTGGTGCTTCTTATCAAAGGCATCCGGACAATCCCGCAAGGCTATAATTATACGGTGGAGCGCTTTGGTCGTTACACCAAAACACTAAGCCCCGGCCTCAACCTCATCGTGCCGTTCGTCGACCGAATCGGCGCCAAGATGAACATGATGGAGCAGGTGCTCGACGTTCCGAGCCAGGAAATCATCACGCGCGACAACGCCATTGTGGGCGTCGACGGCATCGCCTTCTACCAGATCCTCAATGCGGCCCAGGCCGCCTACCAGGTCGCCGGCCTGGAGAACGCCATCCTCAATTTGACGATGACCAACATCCGTACCGTCATGGGCTCGATGGACCTCGACGAATTGCTGTCGAACCGCGACGCCATCAACGAGCGCCTGCTGCGCGTCGTCGACGAAGCGGCGCATCCGTGGGGCATCAAGATCACCCGCGTCGAGATCAAGGATATCAATCCGCCGGCCAACCTCATCGAATCGATGGGTCGTCAGATGACCGCCGAACGCAATAAGCGTGCGCAGATCCTCGCCGCCGAAGGCCTCAAGCAGTCGCAGATCCTCGAGGCCGAAGGCCGCAAGGAAGCCGCCTTCCGCGACGCCGAGGCGCGCGAACGCTCGGCCGAGGCCGAAGCGCGAGCCACCCAGGTTGTATCGGAAGCCATCTCCAAGGGCGACGTGCAGGCACTCAATTACTTCGTGGCGCTCAAATACACCGAAGCGATGGGCAAGATCGGCACCGCTAACAACAGCAAGGTCGTGCTGATGCCGATGGAAGCCTCGGCGCTGATCGGCACCCTCGGCGGCATAAGCGAGATCGCCAGGGAGGTGTTCCGCAGCGAAGGCACCGCCGGCGCCGCCAGGCAAGCCGCCCGCCCTCCGGTGGTTCGCCCAAGCGAGAATTGAGGCTAGCTGAGAACTGAGATCATAGGAGCGCACTCCCATGTTCGACCGCATCATTTCCGAACTTGGTCCGTGGAACTGGATGGTTCTGGGCTTCGTCCTCCTGGTGATGGAGGTCATCGCGCCAGGAATATTCATGCTGTGGATCGGCATCGCCGCATTGGTGATCGGTGTGATTTCCCTGCTCGTCTGGGACGCAAGCTTCTGGGCCTGGGAAGTCCAGGTCCTCGCCTTCCTGGCCCTGTCGCTGGTCTCGGCCTTTGCCGGAAAGAAGCTGGTTGGTGGGCGTAATACCCCTAGCGACCAGCCGCTGCTCAACCGGCGCGGCGCGCAGTTGGTCGGCAGGATGGCAACGCTGGCCGAGCCGATCAAGGACGGTCGCGGCCGCATCAAACTCGGCGACACACTGTGGCGCGTCTCCGGTCCCGACCTGCCGGCCGGCACGCAGGTGCGCGTCGTCAGTTCGGCCGACACGGATCTGGAACTGACCGTCGAGGCAGTTTGACATTTCGAAAGCGCATGGCGCTTTCGATCCGGAAAATCAGGCCGCGTCGCCTAGGGCTTCCCGAACGCGACGCGTCCTTTGATTTTTTCAGGCGGCGCCGATGCGCAGCAGGTCGTGCAGATGAACCAGTCCCACGAGCCGCCTGCCTTCGACCACCATCAGGCTCGTAATGGCCGAATTGTTGATAATCTGCAGCGCCGTCGCCACCAGCGTGTCCGGTGTGGCCGTCTTCGGCTTTTTCGTCATCACCTGATCGACGCTCATTTCCATGAGATTGCTGCCGATGTGACGCCTGATGTCGCCATCGGTGATGATGCCCACCAACGCGCCATCCGCCGTCGCGATCGCCACGCAGCCGAAGCCCTTGTTCGACAATTCGAGGATCGCCTCGCGCATGCCCGTGCCGGAAGCCACCAGCGGCAGCCTTTCGCCGACATGCATGATCTCGTGGATCTGCGTGAGATTGGCGCCGAGCTGGCCGCCGGGGTGGAATGTGCGGAAATGGTCGGGCGTGAAGCCGCGCGCTTCGAGCAGCGCGATAGCCAGCGCATCGCCGACCACCAGTTGCAGCAGGGTCGATGTCGTCGGCGCCAGGCCGTGCGGGCAGGCTTCCGGCACGGACGGCAGGAGCAGCACCACGTCGGCCGCGCGCGCCAGCGCCGAGGCCGCGCCCGCGGTAATCGCAATCAGCGGGATCGAGAAGCGCCTGGAATAGGCGACGATGCCCATCAATTCTCTGCTCTCGCCGGACCATGACATGGCGATGATGGCATCGTCTCTGGCGATCATGCCAAGGTCGCCATGATTGGCCTCCGCCGGATGGACGAAGAAGGCAGGCGTGCCGGTCGAAGCCAGACTGGCCGCGATCTTAGTGCCGATATGGCCGCTTTTGCCGACGCCGGTGACTATGACGCGGCCATTGATGCGCGACACCATGTCGACGGCGCGGGCGAAAGGTTCGGCCAGTTCGTTCTCCAGCGCGGCGGCCAATGCCGCCACGCCGGCCTGTTCCGTGGCTACCGTTCTCAGCGCCGAGGCGATCGAAGCCTCCAAAGGCTTCTTTTCTTGGGATCCCGCATGCATGGCTGATGCGATTAGCGCTTTGCCGTTCGCCTGTCCAACAGAATTGCCGTCCAGCCATGTCCGACAGGCACCCCTTCAACCCTCCGTTAACCATCCCCGTTTACGGTTCGGTAAGGATGGCGCGCTTGCGCCGCGCAAGCAGTGGTGACGATGTCGCGGGCCCAACCTCAAGAGAAAAAAGGTCGAACGGGCAGAGCGTTTTGCGCTCTGCTTCTGGCGACGAGCGTGCTCGCTTTGCTGCGGCCAACTGCGCTTCATGCCCAGGAGACCGAGCTGCGCGGCGAAGTTTCGGAATCGGCGATCCTGTCCGACCAGCAGCGCCGGGCCAGGCAATTGAGCAAGGCCAACACGCAGGTCAAGCCCGCCCCTGCCGACACCGCCCCCACGGGAAACACGCCAACCGCTTATGTGCCGGCCAGCGATGGCGCCTTGCCTGATGACACCGACCCGTCACAGGCCGGCGCAAACAGCATTTTCGACCCGCCGGCGACCATCGACGATTCGTTCGCCGACAAGCCGCCAACCGTCCTGCCACGCCGCCCGTCGACGCCAAAGCAACGCGCCGACGCGGATGCAGACAAGGCCAAGGACAAAACCAAGGCTGCCGACAAGAAGAAGCCTGGCAAAGCCACGGACCAGACCACCACCGGAACGACTCCGGACGGCACTGCGGCAGGCGACGCCGATCAGGACATAGCCAACCGCCGTGTCCTCACCGTCGACGGCGTCGACCGACGAAAGCTCGACCCCGGCGCCGAGCGCACCGACGCCATCGAGGGCCTGAAGAAGAAGCTCGAGGACGACCCGTACGCGGCAACCGGCATCAAGGTCGGCTCGTTCCTGCTGCGGCCGGCGCTCGAGCAGGGCGTTGCCGTCACGTCGAACGCCGATTCCAGCGCTGGCGGCAAGTCGGCGGTGCTGTCCGAAACGGCGCTGCGTTTCTCCGCCGCCTCCGATTGGCGCGAGAATTCGGCGGTCATCGACGGCTACGGTAATTTCCGCAACACCATTTCGGGCCAGAAGATCAATGAGGCACGCGGCCGTATCCAAGGCACGTACAATGTCGACCTCGACAATGAACTGCGCGCCATCGCCAAGCTCGGCTACGAGATTGCACCGGAATCGGCCTCCGCGCCCGACGCCATTGCCGGCGTCAAATCGCAGCCGATCCGCCAGACGGTCGACGGCAGCCTCGGCGTCGAGAAGGACGTCGGCAAGATGCGCTTTGCGCTGACCGGCGCCGTCTCCCACGACATCTATGGCGATGCCGAACTTACCGATGGCACCTCGCTGTCGCAGAAGGACCAGGACAACACGCTCTACACCGCAACGTTGCGGACCGGCTATGAAATTTCCCCGGCTCTGACGCCCTTTGCTGAGATTGAGCTCGGCCGCCGGGTATATGACCAACGGATCGACAACAAGGGCTTCGAGCGCTCTTCGACCCGGCTTGGCGCGCGCGCCGGTATCGAAGTCGACATGGGCGAGAAGCTCAAGGGTGAGTTCTCGGCCGGCTGGCTGAGGGAGGCGATCGACGACAAGAACCTGGAGGCGATTTCGGGAGCCACCATCAATGCCGACCTCAAATGGTCGCCCGAGCGCGGTACCATCATCGGCCTCACCGGGCGAACCACGGTCGAAGGCACGACGAATGCCGGTAAGAGCGGCGACATCCTCTATTCCGGCCGCCTCACCGGCGAGCGGCAGATCCGCGCCGACCTGACCGGCAACGCAGCCCTTGGGCTCGACTGGCGCAATTACACCGGCTCCGACGGCCATGACATGACGCTGAGTGCAGAGGCCGGGCTGACCTGGTGGCTGAACCGCTATGTCGGCCTCACCAGCCGCGCCCGCACCGAAAAGCTGACCAGCAATCTGCCCGGGCGCAACTACACCGCCAACAGCATCTATTTGGGGCTGAAGCTGCAGCGGTAGCTAAAAAGCAGCGCCGCGACGCTCGGACGGCTTCATCTCATCGAGCAGCGTGCGGATGACGCCGGCCATGTTCTCGTTCATGTCGCTGCGCCACAGCGCGAAGGCGACATTGGCCTCGACGAAGCCTTCCGGCGAGCCGCAATCGAAGGTGCGGCCCTGAAAGTGGTAGCCAAAGAAGGGCTGCTGCTTTTCCAGCTTCAGCATCGCGTCGGTGAGCTGGATCTCGTTGCCGGCGCCCTTTTCCTGGCTTTCGAGGATCTTGAAAATCTCGGGCTGCAGGATGTAGCGGCCGTTGATGTAGAGATTGGACGGCGCGGTGCCGGTCTTCGGCTTTTCGACCATCTCGGTGATGCGGAAGCCGTGATGCGTGTCCTCGCCGCGGCCGACAATGCCATATTTGTGGGTTTCGGCCGGATCGCATTCCTGCACCGCGATGATGTTGTTGCCGGTCTCCTCGTAGAGCTCGACCATGGCCTTCGTGCAGCTCTTCTCCGACTGCATGATCATGTCGGGCAGCAACAGCGCGAAGGGTTCGTCGCCGACCAGTTCGCGGGCGCACCAGACGGCGTGGCCGAGCCCCATCGGCACCTGCTGGCGGGTGAAGGAGGTCTGCCCAGGCGCCGGCTGCAGCCGCTGCAGGCGGGCCAACTGCTCGTCCTTGCCGCGCTGTGCCAGCGTATCATAGAGCTCGAACTGGATATCGAAATGGTCTTCTATGACCGCCTTGTTGCGGCCGGTGACAAAGATGAAATGTTCGATGCCGGCCTCGCGCGCCTCATCAACGACATACTGGATGACGGGCCGGTCGACGACGGTCAGCATCTCCTTGGGGATGGCCTTTGTGGCCGGGAGAAACCGTGTGCCGAGACCGGCGACCGGGAAAACTGCCTTGCGAACTCGCTTCATGCGTCAATTATCCGTTTGAGGGCGTGCCCGGCAATCCCGCCTCGCGACATTTTCGCACCGGAATTGTGGATTATCGGGCCATTGAGGGAAACATCAACCGGTAAAGCATCCAGGTGTCTTTTCGTTCCAGGCGCCGCCTATGGTAAACCAATTGCTAACCCGGTTCGGCGATGAATGGTCTTTCCTGAGATAGAGAAAGGGGAAAATATGTCCGTTCGCAGTGCCGCAAAACTCTTTACCAGCGTGCTGACGGCGGCCAGCCTCTCGCTCGCCTTGCTGATGCCGGCCGGACCGGCCTTCGCCGATGCCGGTTTTCGGCAATGGGTCGCCGGCTTCCGCGCCACGGCCGTGGCGGGCGGCGTTTCCGGCGCGGTCTACGACCGAGCGTTCCGGGGCATCAATGAGCCCGACCCGGTGGTGCTGGAAAAGGCACGCACCCAGCCCGAATTCACCGCACCTGCTTGGGACTATTTCGACAACCGCGTCCACGACCAGTCCGTTGCCGTCGGCCAGCAGATGGCCAGGAAATGGAAGCCGTGGCTGGAACGGATCGAGGCGAGGTTCGGCGTCGACCGCTACATCCTGCTCGCCATCTGGTCGATGGAATCGAATTACGGCGAGATCCTCAAGCGCGACGACATCATGCGCAATGTCATCCGCTCGCTGGCAACCCTCGCCTATGGCGACCCGAAGCGTTCGAAATTCGCCCGCACCCAATTGGTCGCGGCGCTGAAAATCCTGCAGACCGGCGACATCGACGAAAGCCACCTGATGGGCTCCTGGGCCGGCGCCATGGGCCAGACCCAGTTCATCCCGACCAGCTACCAGCATTATGCCGTCGACATGGACGGCAACGGCAAGCGCGACATCTGGAATTCGATCCCCGATGCGTTGGCGACATCAGCCAATCTGCTGAAGAAGAATGGCTGGCAGGGCGGCAAGACCTGGGGCTACGAGGTCACCATTCCGGCCGGCAAACTGCCGGCCGGCTCGAAGACATTGGCGCAGTGGCAGGCGCTCGGCGTCGCCAGGGCCAATGGCAAGCCGTTCAAGAACGCAACCGACAAGGCGACGCTGAAAGTGCCGGACGGCCGCGGCGGACCGGCATTCCTGATGATCAAGAACTTCTCCGTCATCAAGACCTACAACAACGCCGACAAATATGCCCTGGCCGTCGGCCTTCTTGCCGACGAAATCGCCGGCTCTAATGGTCTGGTGCAGGACTGGAAGCGGCCTTTCACCAAACTGTCCTTCGAGGAAAGGCAGGAGTTGCAGAAGCGGCTTTCGCAGCACGGACTTTACGACGGCAAGTTCGACGGCAAGATCGGTGACGGTACGAAAACCGCCATCATGACCTATCAGGCAACGGTCGGCTTGACCCAAGACGGGTATCCGAGCATGGAAGTGCTCAAATGGCTCAGAAAGAAATAGAGCCGGCGACGGCAGCGCGCATCTGCGACGCGCAAGGGATGCCGTAGCATCGGTCTGTGCATGATCCCCTGCGAGGGCCATGCACCAAGGGATGGAGAGGGTGCTTGGTTCCGGCAGCGCGTATCCGTGTGATCGTTTTCCGCTTGCCGATCCTAATTCTGGCCATCGTCGTCCTGGCGACGGGGGTCGCCGGCAGTTTCCACACACCGGCTTTGGCGCAGGAGCAACCGCAGAACCGCGGCTGGTCGCTGCGCGACCTTCTGTTCCCGCGCCGCAGCGAACGCATCGAGCCGCCGCTCGACGTCCGCAAGGCAAAGCCGAAGGTCAAGAAGAAGCCCCGTGCACCCGTTGAACCTTCCGCTCCGATTGTCGAGAAGACACCGGATGCCCACGTCGTTCTGGTGATCGGCGATTTCATGGCCAACGGCCTGGCCGAAGGCCTCGAAACAGCCTTTGCCGATAATGCCAACGTCAGGATCGTCGAGCGCGCCAACGGTTCTTCGGGGTTCGTGCGCGATGATGTCTACAACTGGCCCGAACAGGTCAAATCGCTGGTCGAGACCGAAAAACCCTCCGTGGTCGTCGTCATGCTCGGCTCCAACGACCGCCAGCAGATGCGCGTCAACGATGTGCGCGAGCAGCCGCGCTCCGAGAACTGGACCAAGGAATACGAACGCCGGACCGAAGCCTTGGGAAAGGCACTGGCGGCGACCAAGGTGCCTTATCTGTGGGTCGGCATGCCAGCCTTCAAGACGCCGAAGATGACCTCCGACATGCTGGCATTCAACGACATCTACCACTCGGCTGCCGAGAAGAACGGCGGCGAATTCGTCGATGTCTGGGATGGGTTCGTCGACGAGAACGGCGCCTTTGTCTCGACCGGCCCCGACATTAACGGCCAGGCCGTGCGGCTGCGCTCCGACGACGGCATCAACGTCTCGAAAGCCGGCAAGCGAAAGCTCGCCTTCTACACCGAAAAGCCGCTGGCCAAGATCCTCGGCCTGGCAGCGCCGGGAAGCGTGGTGACGGCTGCCGCACCGGCCGGCGCCCCGGTCGAGGCGCCGTCGCTGCCCGCCGCCCCGATCGTGGTCGACCGCACCGTTCCGATGCTGCTCAACGATCCGGCGCTCGACGGCGGTACCGAACTTCTCGGTGCGGCGGCGGCGCCGAAAGCCAATCCGGATCTGCCCGGCGAAAAACTAATCCTCGAAGGCAAGGCGCCCGAGGCCTCGCCCGGCCGCGCCGACGACTTCTCGTGGCCGCCCAAGGCCGCTGCCGCGACGGATACGACGACGGCGATCAACCGTTAACGGGGGAGTACCGTCGACCCCATCAGCGCTTCATCGATCGAGCGCGCGGCCTGGCGGCCTTCGCGGATCGCCCACACAACCAGCGACTGGCCGCGGCGCACATCACCTGCGGCGTAGAGCTTGTCGACGCTGGTCTTGTAGTCGCGATCGTTGGCTTCGACATTGCGGGAACGGCGGCTGTCGGTGGTGATTTTCATCTCACCGTCCAGCTCTTTCGCGACGCCGGCGGCAGCCGGTCCGGCAAAGCCGATGGCGATGAAGGCGAGGTCTGCACGGATGACGAATTCGGTGCCGGGGATAGGCTTGCGCTTCTCGTCGACTTCGCAGCATTTGACGCCGGTCAGCTGGCCGTCCTCGCCGATGAATTCGAGCGTCGCCACCTGGAATTCGCGCTCCGCACCTTCGGCCTGTGAGGACGAGGTGCGCATCTTGGTCGCCCAGTAAGGCCAGACCGAAAGCTTGTCTTCCTTCTCCGGCGGCTGCGGGCGGATGTCGAGCTGGGTGACGCGCACCGCGCCCTGGCGGAAGGCGGTGCCGACGCAGTCGGACGCGGTATCGCCGCCGCCGACGACGACGACATGCTGGCCGCCGGCGATGATCGGATGCGACGGCCAGGCCACCGACTGGATCGGCTCGCCGCCGACGCGACGGTTCTGCTGCACCAGATAGGGCATGGCGTCATAGACGCCGCCGAGATCGTCGCCCGGAATGTTGGCCGGACGCGGCGATTCCGAACCGCCGCAATAGAGCACCGCATCGTATCCGGCGAGCAACTCTGCCACCGGCTTGTCGACGCCGACATTGACGCCGCAATGGAAGGTCACGCCCTCGCCCTGCATCTGCTCGATGCGGCGGTCGATATAGTGCTTCTCGATCTTGAAGTCGGGAATGCCGTAGCGCATCAGCCCGCCGGGACGGCTCTCACGCTCATAAACGCTGACCTCGTGGCCGGCGCGGCCAAGCTGCTGCGCCGCCGCCATCCCTGCCGGGCCGGAGCCGATGACAGCGACCCGCTTGCCCGTCTTCTTCTCTGGCGGATAAGGCCGGATATGGCCGGTTTCATAAGCCTTGTCGGCGATTGCCTGTTCGACGGTCTTGATGGCAACCGGAATGTCCTCGAGGTTCAGCGTGCAGGCTTCCTCGCAGGGCGCGGGGCAGATGCGGCCGGTGAACTCGGGGAAATTGTTGGTCGAATGCAGGTTGCGGATCGCATTGTCCCAGTCGCCATTGTAGACGAGGTCGTTCCAGTCCGGGATCTGGTTGTGGATCGGGCAACCGGTCGGCCCGTGGCAGAACGGGATGCCGCAATCCATGCAGCGCGCCGCCTGTTTCTCGACCTCCTTGTCCGACATCGGCAGCGTGAATTCACGAAAATGCCGGATGCGGTCGGAGGCCGGCTGGTACTTGTGCACCTGCCGGTCGATTTCGAGAAAGCCTGTTACCTTGCCCATAGTCCAGTTCCTGCTGTCCAGATGGTGCGGTTTTCGCACCCGTTAACCCCTTGAGGCAGCCGTGGCAACCTTGCATCCGAGGTCAAACTGTCGCTGAAAGTTCCGCCGGGAAGCCTGCGCCTCCCGGCAAGTCGAAAAACCTATTCCGCCGCCACGCCCATGCGCATGCGTTCCATCTCGATCAGCGCGCGGCGGTATTCGACCGGCATGATCTTGCGGAATTTCGGCCGGAAGGTCGTCCAGTCGTCGAGTATCTCGCGGCCGCGTACCGAACCGGTGAAATGGACGTGGTTCGAGATAAGCTGGTAAAGCCGTTCCTCGTCATGGGTGGTCATGTCGCCCGAGACGTCGACGCGACCCTTGTGGTCGAGGTCACCGCCATGATGCAGCAGCCTTTCCATCAGATCGTCTTCTTCCGGAACCGGCTCCAGCTCGACCATCGCCATGTTGCAGCGCGCGGCGAAATCGCCGGCCTCATCCAGAACATAGGCCACGCCGCCCGACATGCCGGCAGCGAAGTTGCGACCGGTCTGGCCGATGACGACGACGATGCCGCCGGTCATGTATTCGCAGCCATGATCGCCGACGCCTTCAACGACGGCGGCGACGCCCGAATTGCGCACCGCGAAGCGCTCGCCGGCGACACCTGCGAAATAGGCCTCGCCCTCGGTCGCGCCATAGAGGACGGTGTTGCCGACGATGATCGATTCCGCCGCGACGATCCTGGACTCCTCCGGCGGCCGGATGACGATGCGTCCGCCCGACAGGCCCTTGCCGACATAGTCGTTGGCCGCACCGACGAGATCGAACGAGATGCCGCGCGCCAGGAAGGCGCCGAACGACTGACCGGCGGTGCCGGTCAGCTTCACCTGGATCGTGTCCTCGCGCAGGCCCTTGTGCCTGAAGCGCTTGGCGACTTCGCCCGACAGCATGGCGCCCGTGGAGCGATCGACATTGCGGATGTCGACCTCGATCTTGACCGGCTGCTTGCTTTCGAGCGCGGGCTTCGCCAGTTCGATCAGCTTGCGATCGAGTACATCGTCGATCGGGTGTTTCTGCCGTTCGGTCCAGTGCACCGCCTCATGCGGCGCGTCCGGCTTGAAGAACATCTTGCCGAAATCGAGCCCACGCGCCTTCCAATGCTGGATCATCTCGCGCTTTTCCAGCAGGTCGCTGTCGCCGATGATCTGGTCGATATGGGTGTAGCCCATCTCGGCCAGCAGCCCCCTCACCTCTTCCGCAACATAGAAGAAGAAGTTGATGACATGCTCGGGCGTGCCCTTGAAACGCTTGCGCAGAACCGGATCCTGCGTCGCGACGCCGACCGGGCAGGTGTTCAAGTGGCACTTTCGCATCATGATGCAGCCGGCCGCGATCAGCGGCGCGGTCGAGAAGCCGAACTCGTCGGCACCGAGCAGCGCACCGATGATGACGTCGCGCCCCGTGCGCAAGCCGCCATCGACCTGCAGCGCAACGCGCGAGCGCAGCCCGTTCAGCACCAGCGTCTGGTGCGTCTCGGCTAGGCCCATTTCCCACGGGCTGCCGGCATGCTTGAGCGAGGTCAGCGGCGACGCGCCGGTGCCGCCATCATAGCCCGATATGGTGATGTGGTCGGCGCGTGCCTTGGCGACGCCGGCCGCAACCGTACCGACACCGACTTCCGACACCAGCTTTACCGAGACATCGGCCGCCGGGTTGACGTTCTTCAGATCGTAGATCAGCTGCGCCAGATCCTCGATCGAATAGATGTCGTGATGCGGCGGCGGCGAGATCAGGCCGACGCCAGGCGTCGAGTGCCGGACCTTGGCGATGGTGGCGTCGACCTTGTGGCCGGGCAGCTGGCCGCCCTCACCGGGCTTGGCGCCCTGCGCGACCTTGATCTGCATGACATCGGAATTGACGAGATACTCGGCGGTGACGCCAAACCGCCCCGAGGCGACCTGCTTGATCGCCGAACGTTCGGGGTTCTTGCTGCCGCCGGGCAGCGGCAGATAGCGGTCGGCCTCTTCGCCGCCCTCGCCGGTGTTCGACTTGCCGCCGATCTGGTTCATGGCGCGCGCCAGCGTCGTGTGTGCCTCGCGCGAGATCGAGCCGAACGACATCGCCCCGGTCGAGAAGCGCTTGACGATATCGGCCGCCGACATCACGTCCTCTATCGCCACCTTCTTGCGGCCGGTCTCTTCCGCAAGCTTGATCCTGAACAGGCCGCGTATGGTCTGAGCACGGGCCGTCTCGCTGTCGATCTGCGCGGAATACTCCTTGAACGTCTCCCACGAGCCCTGACGCACGGCGTGCTGCAAGGTGGCGACGGCGTCGGGCGACCACATATGGGCTTCGCCGCGCATGCGGTACATGTACTCGCCGCCGACCTCGAGGCTGTTGCGCAGCACCGGATCGTTGCCGAAACCGTCGGTGTGGCGGCTGAGCGTCTCAGCCGCGACCTCGTCCAGGCCGACACCTTCGATCAGCGTCGCTGTGCCGGTGAAGTACTTCTCGACGAAATCCGACTTCAGCCCGATGGCGTCGAATATCTGCGCGCCGCAATAGGACTGGTAGGTGGAGATGCCCATCTTCGACATCACCTTGAGGATGCCCTTGCCGATCGACTTGATATAGCGCGAGACCACCTCGTAGGCGTCGACCTCCGCCGGCAGTTCGCCACGCTTGTGCATGTCGAGCAGCGTGTCGAAAGCAAGGTAGGGGTTGATCGCCTCGGCGCCGTAGCCGGCGAGACAGCAGAAATGATGCACTTCGCGGGGCTCGCCGGATTCGACAACCAGGCCGACCGCGGTGCGCAGACCCTTGCGGATCAGATGGTGGTGCACGGCAGCCGTCGCCAGCAGTGCCGGAATGGCGATACGGTCGGGACCCACCTGGCGGTCGGACAGGATGATGATGTTGTAGCCGCCGGCAACGGCCGCCTCGGCGCGCTCGCACAGACGCTCGACGGCGCCCTGCATGCCGGCCGCGCCCTCGCTCGACCCGTAGGTGATGTCGATGGTCTTGGTGTCGAAACGGTCCTCGGTGTGGCCGATCGAGCGGATCTTTTCCAGATCGCCATTGGTCAGGATCGGCTGGCGCACTTCGAGCCGCTTGCGGCGCGAATTGCCGACCAGGTCGAAGATGTTCGGCCGCGGCCCGATGAACGAGACAAGGCTCATCACCAGTTCCTCGCGGATCGGGTCGATCGGCGGGTTGGTGACCTGGGCAAAATTCTGCTTGAAGTAGGTGTAGAGCAGCTTCGACTTGTCCGACATCGCCGAGATCGGCGTGTCCGTGCCCATCGAACCCACCGCTTCCTGGCCGGTGGTCGCCATCGGCGACATCAACAGCTTGGTGTCTTCCTGGCTGTAGCCGAAAGCCTGCTGGCGATCGAGCAGGCTGACATCCTTGCGCAGCGCGCGCGGCTCGACCGGCTTCAGATCCTCCAGGATCAGCTGCGTGTTGTTGAGCCAGGTCTTGTAGGGATGCCTGGTGGCGATCTCCGACTTGATCTCCTCGTCGGAAATGATGCGGCCCTTGGCAAGGTCGATCAGAAGCATGCGGCCAGGCTGCAGCCGCCACTTCTTGACGATCCTCTCCTCCGGCACCGGCAGCACGCCGGCTTCGGACGCCATGATGACGCGGTCGTCGTCGGTGACGATGTAGCGCGCCGGGCGCAGCCCGTTGCGGTCGAGCGTGGCGCCGATCTGGCGGCCGTCGGTGAAGGCGACCGCGGCCGGCCCGTCCCACGGCTCCATAAGCGCTGCATGGTATTCGTAGAAAGCCTTGCGATCGGCATCCATCAGCTTGTTGCCGGCCCAGGCTTCCGGGATCAGCATCATCATGGCGTGGCTGAGGCTGTAGCCGCCCTGGAACAGGAATTCGAGCGCATTGTCGAAGCACGCCGTGTCGGACTGGCCGTCATAGGAGATCGGCCACAGCTTGGAGATGTTGTTGCCGAACAGTTCGGAATCGACCGAGGCCTGGCGCGCCGCCATCCAGTTATTGTTGCCGCGCACCGTGTTGATCTCGCCATTATGCGCGACCATGCGGTAGGGGTGCGCGAGCTTCCATGACGGGAAGGTGTTGGTCGAGAAGCGCTGGTGGACGAGGATCAGCGCGGTCTCGAAACGCGGATCCGACAAATCCTTGTAATACGCGCCGACCTGGTAGGCCAGGAACATGCCCTTGTAGACGATGGTACGCGCCGATAGCGACACACAGTAGGCGCCGATATCCTTGTTGTTGTTCTCGGCGTAGATGCGGCCGGAAATCACCTTGCGCAGCAGATACAGCCTGGCCTCGTATTCCTCGTCATCTGGAATGTCCGATGTCCGGCCGATGAAGACCTGGCGATGGAACGGTTCGGAGGCCGCAATATCGGGCGCCTTCGACAGCGATGAATTGTCGACCGGCACGTCGCGAAAGCCGAGCAGCGGCAGCCCTTCTGACTGCGCCGATTCGGCGATGATCTCTTCGATATGGGCGCGCAGTGCCGCATCCTGCGGCATGAACCAGTGGCCGACGCCGTATTGGCCTGCCGCCGGCAGTTCGACGCCCTGGGCCGCCATCTCTTCGCGGAAGAAATGATCGGGAACCTGCACCAGCACGCCGGCGCCGTCGCCCATCAGCGGATCGGCGCCGACAGCGCCGCGATGCGTCAGGTTTTCGAGCACGAAGAGCCCGTCCTTGACGATCTGGTGCGACTTCACGTTCTTCATGTTGACGATGAAGCCGACGCCGCACGCGTCATGCTCGTTGCGCGGATCATAGAGACCCTGCGCGGCCATGCCATTGGTGGTCAGGCCGTTGGTCTGGCCTTCTTTGGTCAGAACGGTATTTTTAACGGCTGCCGCTTTCGTCTGCTCGGCCTGGCCGATAATCGCAGATGGCGTCAGTTCCGTCATCGTCCTGTCCTCCGTTCCGGCCCCTTGCACGTCTAGCATTTGGGGCGCTGGTCTACCTTGGGAAGCGACTGGCTTCCGCTCTCATTCTTGCGGCACGTCTTTTCGAAATCCTTGGCGGACCGTGCGGTGCACCGCCGGTTCGTATCCGGTATCGTACAGGCCACAGCCGAGCCGTCTACCCGGTCGCTCGCGGCACCGGCCGGAGTGGCCCAAATGATACGCCAATCCAGCCTGACTTGTGCGACAAAATAAGACAGCACTACTGTCCTAAATTTTTATGGCAGAAATCCTGGGCGCACACAAGACCGATTCACCAAATTCGTGGACGTTTGGCGACAGAAAATTACGTCAGGCGCTGTTGAAACGAAATTTCGGTCCCGGCACTCCTTCGTGATCGCCTTTGGCTTTACCGCTTTTTCAGCCCTTGGCCCTTGCGCGTCAAACCCCGAAACGGCCATGGTCGCGCTCTTGTCGCAACCAGACTTTCTCAACCAGGCAGGGACTTTCCTGATGTTCTTTGCATCCGACAACTGGGCGGGCGTCCATTCCAACATTGCCGCCGGGCTGTCAGCCAATGCTGGCGGCTTTTCGACCGCCTATGGCGATGGCGATCTCGACCGGGCCGTCTACCAGCGTTTCAGCGAGATCTTCGAACGCGAGGTCGCGGTGTTCTTCGTCGCTACCGGCACGGCGGCCAACTCGCTGTCCCTGGCCGCTTACAACAAGCCCGGCGGCATTTCCTTTGCGCACCGCGAATCGCACATCATCGAGGACGAATGCGGCGCGCCGGAATATTTCAGCGGCGGCTCGCGTCTCCATGCTGTCGACGGCGCCCTGGGCAAGATCGATCCGCACAATCTTGAACGCGCCGTCGCCCGTTTCGCACCCGAAATCGTCCATTGGGGACGCCCGACGGCCGTCTCGATCACCCAATCGACCGAAGTCGGCACAGTGTACGGGCTCGACGACATTTCCACCATTTCGGAGATCGCCAAACGCTTTTCCCTGCCGCTGCATATGGACGGCGCCCGTTTTGCCAACGCATTGGTCGCGCTTGAGACGACGCCGGCCGAAATGACCTGGAAGCGCGGCGTCGATATCGTCTCGTTCGGCGGCACCAAGAACGGCTGCTGGTGCGCCGAAGCGGTGGTGCTGTTCGATCTAGACCGCGCCAAGGAGCTGTCCTTCCTGCGCAAGCGCGCCGCACAGCTGTTCTCCAAGTCGCGCTTCATCGCAGCGCAGTTCGACGCCTACTTCACGGACGGCCTGTGGCTGGACACGGCCCGTCATGCCAATGCCATGGCCGCGCGCCTGGCGGCTGCGATCGAGGATTCGGCAACGGCGAAGCTCGCCTGGTTGCCGCAGGCCAACGAGGTGTTCGCGGTGATGAAAAAGGCGGAAGCCGAAAGGCTGCAATCGGCCGGCGCCGCCTTTTACGACTGGCACAGGCCGCACGGCTTCGATGGCCATGTCGGCGAGGACGAGTTGCTCTATCGCTTCGTCACCAGCTTTGCCACGACTTCAGATGAGGTCGATCGCTTCGGCCAGATGATCGCCTGAACTCGCGAGACCGCGCCAATGACAAAGCCACTTCTCGGCTCAACCATGCGGCTGGTTCGCCCGGCGCCAAACGTGCTCGGCTTCTACGATGGCCGCATCGACGGCGTTCGCGCCTGGTCGGACGAACCGAACTGGCTGGACGACGGCGCCTATGCCCTCGGCATCTGCACCTATGCGATCGCCGATGGCTCGCAGGCGCTTGTCTACGACACGCATATTTCGCTGCCTCACGCGCGCTTCATCAGGCAGACGCTCGAAGACATGGGGGTCAGCTCGATCCGGGTGGTGCTCAGCCACTGGCATGACGATCATATCGCCGGCAATGAGGTGTTTCAGGATTGCGAGATTATCGCCAACACGCTCACCGCCTCGGCGCTCGCGAACAACCGGGCCGAGATCGAAAGCGGTGTTCCACCGATCAAGCCTCTCGTGCTGCCGAACAGGACCTTCGAAGGCAGTCTTGACCTCACCGTTGGATCGATCGCCGTCGAGCTGCGTCAGGTCGAAATCCACAGCCATGACGGCACCGTGCTGTTCATGCCTGGGAACGGCCTGCTGCTGGCGGGCGACACGCTGGAGGATCCGATCACCTATGTCAGCGAGGCGGATCGGCTGGCGCAACATCTGGTCGATCTCGAACGCATGAGCGGGTGGCCGATAGACCGCATCTTGCCCAATCACGGCTCGCTCGAAGCGATTGAGCGAGGCGGCTACGACAAAGGCCTCATCGCCGCCACGCAAGCCTACGTTCAAAAACTGCTTCGCTGCCGGCATGAGCCTGATCTTGCGAAGCAGGATCTGAAAACCTTCGGCGCCGACATGTTCGCCACGGGCGAGGTCGAGTACTTCGCGCTGTACGAGCCCGTCCACCGGCAAAACGTCGAGGCCGTTCTCGCAACCGGCACCGGTGGCTAAGCAAGGAAAGGCCGCGCCAAAAGCTCGAGGCCAAGCAAGATCAGGAAAATCAGAAACCAGCGCCGGAAGGTCGCCGGGCTGATCCGCTGCCGGAGCAACTGTCCGAGCCACATGCCGAGCAAGGCCGGCGCAACCGCCAGCGACGACATGGCGACATGCCCGACCTGGAACGCGCCGTGCGAGGCAAGGCCGGCAGCGAGCGCGATCGTCGACACGGTGAAGGACAGGCCGAGCGCCTGGATCAGATCGTCACGGCTCAAGCCCAGCGCCTGAATGTAAGGTACAGCGGGCACGACGAACACGCCGGTGCCGCCGGTGACGATGCCGGTAAGGAAACCGACGATGGGCGACGACCAGCGCTCGGCTGACGCGGGAACCGTCAACTGCCGCGCCAGCAGCGTATAGACGGCATAGACGATCAGCGCCGCCCCGAGGCCGGCCGTCGTCCATTTGACATTGTCGCTGGCCAGCAGCCATGAGCCGGCCAGCGTGCCGGCGACGATGCCGACCATCATCAGCCACAGCCGCCTGAGGATCCATCCGAAGCTCGGGCCGGCAAACAGCTGCCAGATATTGGTGACGAAGGACGGCACGATCAGCAGCGAAGCCGCGGCGACCGGCGGCATGATTGTGCCCAGCAGCCCCATCGCCAACGTCGGCAGTCCCATACCGGTAACGCCCTTGACGATGCCGGCCAGCAGGAAGGTCACCGCAATGGTTGCCGTTAGGGCCAGGGAAAAATCAGCCGAGAGATCAGACATCGCCCTTCATGGGAAGACGGCGCCCGCCGCAAAAGAGCCAGAACTCTTCGGTTGGGGTGACAGAGGCTGCGGCGAAAAAAAGCGGCGCCTCGCGGCGCCGCTTTCGTCTCGGGAGGAGACGCTTTTAACCTTGGGCGTTGTGACGCCGCCGTCTTGATCACCCGGCGTTCTTGGCCTCGATCTGCTTGGCGTTGGCCGAAGAGGCGGTAATCGCGATCTTGCGCGGCTTCAGCTCCTCGGGGATGTTGCGCTTAAGGTCGACGAAAAGCAGGCCGTTCTTCAGCGTGGCGCCGACGACCTCGACATGGTCGGCAAGCTGGAAGCGGCGCTCGAACGAACGCGAGGCAATGCCGCGGTAGAGCAGCTCGGAGCCTTCGCCATTGCCCTCTTCCTTGCGCTCACCCTTGACGGTCAGCACGTTGCGGTGGGCTTCGATCGAAATCTCTTCGTCCGAGAAGCCGGCAACCGCCATCGAGATGCGATAGGCGTCCTCGCCGGTGCGCTCGATGTTGTAGGGCGGATAGGTCTGCGCGCCATCGGGCTGGGCCAGCGAGTCGAGCATGGTGAACAGGCGGTCGAAGCCGACGGTCGAGCGATAGAGCGGGGAAAAATCAACGTGACGCATGAGGTGTTCTCCTGTTGAGCAACATGTTTGCGTGTGGCCGGTGCGAAACCCTGGAAAGGCGTTTCGGGTGGACCAGCAGCCCCGACATCGGCAGCTGCATCCGACATTTGGGGAGCGCAAAAGCGCATTTCAAGGATTTTTGAAGAGCGCCAATCGAGGCGTCGATGAACGGCAGATGAACCGCTGCTTCGGCGCCCGTTCAGCCGGCCGCGCTAGAGTGCCCCCAGGATAAAGAACCAGGCGGCGCCGGATGAAAGCGCCGCGACGAGGCCGACCGGGTGTAACGTCCCTTCCTCCCGGATCGACAGAGGCCGGAAGCACGCCGCCGCAGGCTGCTTCCGGCCTTGCTTGTCGTTCGTCCGCCCCCTTGGCGCCCTCCCTTTGCTTTTCATCCATTGGCGTCTATCACCATGCCGACGCCCCTGCCGGGTGAGACACCACGAACACGCAAGCGCCTAATGACGGATCTCTTCCATCCCACGCCAGGCAATCCGCCGCCGCAAAATGTCGGCGGCGGCTTTTTCACCACGCGCGACGGCAAGAAGATCCGCTACGGCCTGTTTGCCGCGGTCACCCGGCCGCTGAAAGGCACCGTCGTGCTGCTGCCCGGCCGCAACGAGTGCATCGAGAAATATTTCGAAACCATCCGCAACCTGACCGACCGCGGCCTCGGCGTCGCCACCCTCGACTGGCGCGGCCAGGGCGATTCCGACCGGCTGATCGCCGACCCGCAACGCGGCTATGTCCGCTCCTTCTACGATTACACCGGCGACCTCGAACAGTTCTTCGAGGATATCGTGCTGCCCGACTGCCGCGGCCCGTATTACATCCTCGCCCATTCGATGGGCGCCGTGATCGCGCTGCTCGCGGCGCCGTCGATGGTCAACCGGGTGCGTCGCATGGTGCTGATTGCGCCTTTCCTGACGGTGCCCGACTCGCCCGTGTCGGCAAAAACCGCGCGCCGCGTCTGCTCGATATTGTGCTTTCTCGGCCTCGGCCGGCTCTACGCCGCCTGGGGTCCGCGTCCCAGGGAAACCCTGCCCTTCGCCCTCAACAAGGTGACATCGGACCCCGGGCGCTATCAGCGCAACACGAAAATCTACGAGCACTATCCGCAACTGGCGCTCGGCGGGCCGACGATCCGCTGGCTGCAGGCGGCAATCAAGGCAGGCGAAGCCATCAGTGAGCCCGACTTCATGGCCAGGATCCAGGTGCCGCTGCTGATGATCGCCGCCGGCGCCGATCAGGTCGTCTCGACCAAGGCCGTGGAAGCCTATGCCAGGCGTCTGCGCCTCGGCTCGCTGCTGATGATCGATGGCTCGAAACACGAGATCCTGCAGGAGGCCGATGTCTATCGCGAGCAGTTGCTCGCCGCCTTCGACGCCTTCATACCCGGCAACGACGACCCAACAGCCTGATGCCGCCGGCGCTGCATGTTGCGGCGCCTTGAGCTTGCGCCTGCTGACAGCCTTCTGTCAGGAGCAGCGCCGGCAGCACCCAAAGAGCTAAAGATTCTGACAGCCGGTGCCGCCCCGGAATGCTCATCTCTCCGCATACTGAACGCCAAGGGGATGACGTCATGACCGAGAAAACCTGCGCTGCCTGCGATTGCCAGCTGGACGCCAACCCGATCCGCGTCAAGGTCGGCGGCAAGACCGTCGAGGTCTGCTGCGAGGAATGCGCGATTGCGCTGAACGAAGCCGGCGCCTCAGTGGCCGGCGCATCAGTGGCCGGCAACGGGGAAGCCTGAGCGATGCGCCCCGATCATGCAGCGGCGGCGCAATGCCTCGCACATCAGCCGACAACTCAAACCGCGACGTTCCGGCGGTCCTTGCGGACACAAGGCATCGCGGCGGCCAACTGGATCGGCCGTCAACTGGAAAGGCGCCGAAGCCGCCTTGCCTTGCTCGAAATGACCGACGAACAGCTCAAGGACATCGGCCTGTCGCGCAGCGACGCTCACTGCGAATACATGCGCCGTTTGTGGGACTGAGCCATGGCCGTTACGAAGGGCCCGACAGGTGAAGTCTCCTGACAGGTTTGGACAAGCCAATCGCCTAATGTGCCGGAGCAGCTTTCGGCGCAAGGGTAGAATGCAACGGCCATGTCTCAGCTCACCATGTCGCAGTTCACGGTACAGACGCTTCTGGACACCGGCGCCGTCAGGGTGAGGGATGTCCTCTGCAGCGGCGAATGCCGGCACAAGAGCGAAGAAGAGTGCACCGCTGCCACGCATCTTGTGTTTCCCTATCGCGGCGTCTTCGTGCGCCATGTCGGCCGCAACGATGCGGTCGCCGAAGCCAACCAGTTGTTGTTCTTCAACAACGCCGAAGGCTACCGGATCAGCCATCCCGTCGAGGGTGGCGATTCCTGCCTCGATCTCGTTATCGAGGAGGCGCAACTGCAGGAGTTGACGCCGAAGGAGCAGTTGCGCTCGGGCAGCGCCGTGGCGTTTCGTCGTCAGCGCCGCCGCATCGACCCGCGGGCTCAGGCGCTGGTGGCGGTGCTGCGCCACAGCCTGAGCCGCAACATTGCCGAAACGCTGGAGGCCGAAACCCTGGCGCTGACGCTGGTGCGGCGCTCCCTCGGCGAGCGCACCTCGCATGCCGCCGGCGCCAGCGCTGGCCGGCAGAAGCTGGTCGATCGCGCCAAGCTCGTCCTGTCCTCGGATCTTTCGCGGCGCTGGACGCTGGCCGAGATCGCCGCTGAAGTCGGGGTATCACCGGTTTATCTCACGCAGGTTTTCCAGCAGGTCGAGGCGATGCCGCTCTATCGCTACCATCTGCGCCTGCGGCTGGCGCGCGCGCTCGACCTGCTTGGCCGCTACGACAATCTGACCACGCTCGGCCTGGACCTCGGCTTCTCCAGCCACAGCCATTTCAGCTCAGCGTTCAGGCAGGTCTACGGGCGAACGCCGGCGGAATTCCAGCGCTCGATCAAGCCGCGCTGATCGGGTCGACTATCAGCCCCGCAGGGCTGCCATTGCAGCCGCATGAAGCTCCGGCGTTGCGGCGGCCAGGATGTCGCCGCCCTTTTCCGCCGGACCGCCCTCGAATGTGGTGACGACGCCGCCGGCCTTTTCGATGATCGGGATCAGCGCCACGATGTCGTAGGGTTTCAATCCGGGATCGGCGACGATGTCGACGCTGCCGGACGCGATCATGGCAAAGGCGTAGCAATCGGCTCCGTAGCGGGCGAGCTGGATCTGTTTCTCGAACGCGTCGTAGCGGGTGCGCGCCTCGCCCTTGAAAAGCGCCGGCGTGGTGGTGAACAAGGTCGCCTCGTCAAGCTTCGTCCTCTTGCGGGTCGACAGCTTCCGCGGCCCACCGGGGCCTTCGTAGTGGGAGCCGGAAGCGTTGGCGTAGAACAGCTCGCCGGTGAACGGCTGCGCCATCATGCCGGCGACGGCGTCACCGTCGACCGTCAATCCGACCAGCGTTCCCCACACCGGCAAGCCTGAGATGAAGGCGCGGGTACCATCGATCGGATCGATCACCCAGACATGCCTTGAGGAGATGTTTTCGCTGCCATGTTCTTCGCCAAGGATACCGTGATCGGGATACTCAGCCGAGATCAGCGCCCGAATGGCGCGCTCGGCCTCGCGGTCGGCCTCGGTGACCGGGTCGAAACTGCCTTTTTCCTTGTTGGCCACCGCGCCCTGTGCGCGAAAACGCGGCAAGGTTTCAGCCGCCGCCGCTTGCGCGATCCGGCGCATGAAATCGATGCTGATGTCCACGTGATTCTCCCGCATTGCAGAGTGCCAACCCGGTCTGCAGGCACTTTCCCGCCAAAACAAGCCGGTTTATCGATTTTAGAGACATCAGCGTTGCCGAAATGTCACACATCGGCGCCATCGAAACGCATTTTCACATCAGAGTGAATTAAAAAAGCGTGGGATCGATTGACATTTGTGCATCGCACAATAAATTTGTTCTCGGACAGGTTTTCCTGTCCATGCCCTCCTTGGGCGTTTCCTCCCTAGACTTCGACCGTGTCGTGCAAACGATGCGGTCTTTTTTTACGCTGCGGGATCGCCAGCGCGGGATCTCATGAACAGCCGCCGCTCCGTGTCATTCGGCGGCCAGCGGCAGGTCTATGAAGTGGTGGTCGGGCATCGCCATCAGGTCGGCCGAAAAGCGCGCCATATCGTCGGCCAGCGCATCGAAGCCGGCCGATTTCTGGAACGTCCGCTCATTCATGTAGAGGCCGCGATTGACCTCGATCTGCAGCGCATGCAGATGGCGCGCCGGCCGGCCGTAATGCTCGGTGATGAAGCCGCCTGCATAGGGTTTGTTGTGGGCGACGGTGTAGCCCATGCCGATGAGCAGGCCGATCGCCGTCTCGGTCAGGGCTGCCGTGGCCGAGATGCCGAAACGGTCGCCGACGATGAAATCCGGCCGCAGGCCGCTGTCGCCCACCCTGATGCTCGCCGGCATCGAATGGCAGTCGATCAGCACGGCATAGCCGAACCTGGCATGGGTTCTGGTCAATAGCCGCTTCAGCGTCTCGTGATAGGGTTTGTAGACCGCCTCTATGCGCTGGACGGCCTCCGCCAGCGGCAGACGGCCGGAATAGATGTCGAGCCCCTCACCCACCAGCTTGGGCACGGTGCCGAGCCCGCCGGCAACGCGCGCCGAGCGGATGTTGCAGAAGGACGGCACCGGCTCGGCGAACATGCGCGGGTCGAGTTCCCAGGGTTCGCGATTGACGTCGAGGTAGGCGCGCGGAAAATTCGCCGCCAGCATCGGCGCGCCCAGCACCACCGCGCTGCCGAACAGCTCGTCGACATAGCAATCCTCGGAGCGGCGGATGGCGCTCCGGTCGAGCCGCGCCATGGCCAGGAAGCGGTCTGGATAATAGCGGCCGCTATGCGGTGAGTTGAAGACGAACGGAACGCGCTGCTCGGCGCCCGATCGGATTTCGAAGGGTGGAACGACCGAAAAATCTTCGGCTGCCGTCGTCAATTTGAACGAACCCGGAAACAGCAATGCATCATGATGGGAAACTGCCACCTCATCGGCCGCATGTCCAGCATTTCGGCATGTCAGGAACCCCGTCAAATCAGGATTAATGCCGCCAACGTTCACTTGATGTTTACCGTCAGCTCCTCATATACAGGATGGTTAACGGGCTTGCCGGACGGCAGGCTTGGCTGGGGTGATTCGGACGGGACAAGATGGCACGCATTCTGCTGGCGGAAGACGACGACGACATGCGCCGGTTCCTGGTCAAGGCACTGGAGCGGGCCGGCTACCACGTCAGCGATTTCGACAATGGCGCCAGCGCCTACGAGCGGCTGCGCGAAGAACCTTTCTCCCTGCTGCTGACCGATATCGTCATGCCGGAGATGGACGGCATCGAACTCGCGCGCCGCGCCACCGAGATCGATCCCGACCTGAAGGTGATGTTCATCACCGGTTTCGCGGCCGTCGCGCTCAACCCCGATTCCAAGGCGCCGAAAGACGCCAAGGTGCTGTCCAAGCCCTTCCACCTGCGCGATCTCGTCAACGAGGTCGAAAAAATGCTGCAGGCCGCCTGAAGCACGCACAGTGTGATCTCGCCGCTTCGTCGGCGGCGCGACATACGAGCCTTTCTTTCCCTTTTCCGGCTATTGACGCGCTGGACCAAAAATGGTGTATGCGCGGCTTCGGATGGGCGTGTAGCTCAGCGGGAGAGCACTGCATTGACATTGCAGGGGTCACAGGTTCAATCCCTGTCACGCCCACCATCCTTTCAATAACTTAGCCAAGCCCGTTTTTGGCGCACCCCTTCGACGACTTAGCCGGTAAGGCGGCCACCGCTTGTGGCAGCCGCCTCGTGTTTGTGGACATTCTAATGCATGGCGCTCAAAAGTGGCCCCGGTTTTGAGACGACGACATGCATAAAAACAAAGACCTAAAGCGCGTCGTCTGAGTCCGTTCAAACGCGACGCGCTTTAGACGTGGTGCGGGCTTAGCGTCCTTGAAGGCGCAGGCTCGATGCCGTCCTCCATAAGAATATCCTTCTTGCGAGCGAACGCGACGAAGACGCCTCGTGCTGTCTCGGGTTCCACATCACCAATCAGAGCGGCTTTGCAAGCGCGAATAGCAGCTCTCTGCTCCGGGCTGTTGCCACACCATTCGGCTGCGAATTGATAAGCATCCGCGACCGTGTTGAGTTGGCGGGGAAAGCCCAATCCCACCCACACCCGGACTGGCTTTTCAAAAGGTTTCGATAGCATCATGACCTCCTTTCCTAATGCATGTCACCCAGAAGTATGCTGCGGCTCTGGGACAACGACATGCATCAAAACAAAGACTTAAAGCGTGTCGCATGAATCCGTTTCGCGACGCGCTTTAGGCAGTCACTCCTCCGCCTTCGCCACCTCTGCCCATCATCCACGGCATTGTCGTGGATACTTCCTCAAGGATTCTGGCTGCTTTCGCAAAACCGCTGAACGCGTCTCTGGCTGCGGAAAGCGGATAATCGCTATCGAAAGCTCGCTGGCAGGCCCGCAATGCGGTTTGGTGAATGGGGCCGCGCCTGTCCTTCGGCCATTCATAGAGGAACTCCAGAGCGTCCTCGAGACACGTGATTTCCTGAACAAGGTTGTCGCCGCTTTTCACGAAAACGGCGCTGTCAAACATCCGATCGTTCATATGATCCTCCAAATCGAACGAACCATTGAGTTCATGGTTTGCGCGGTCCAGGCCAACTGCGGGCGCGCGACAGATGCGCGCCAGTACGTCCTGCAGTGATCATCTTCGTTTCTCCGCAATCACAGCCTCCCGGCCGGAACCGGGAGGCGGACCCGCAGTTCAAAGTGTGACAGATCGACAGGATTACGCGGCTTTACGCGCGCGGTCCGTGTCTTGCGTGATCTGAGTGGCGGCCGTCGGCGTGTCGCCGACGCCGATGCTGATGCGGCGCGGCTTCAGCTCTTCGGGAATCTCGCGGACGATGTCGATCGAGAGGAGGCCATTCTCCAGTTTGGCTGCCTTGATCTTCATATGGTCGGCAAGCTTGAACGTCTGCCTGAAACTGCGATAGGCGATGCCCTGGTGCAGCAGCTGGCGTCCGCTCTGATCATCAGCTTTCTGGCCTACCACGACCAGTTCGGGTCCATGCTGGGTCAGCTCAACCTCATCCTGGCTGAAGCCTGCGATGGCCATCGAGATACGGTAATCGTTCTCGTCGACCTTCTCGATGTTATAGGGCGGCCAGTCTGGACGCGTGCCGCTGTCGAGCATGTCGAAAAGCCGGTCGAAACCGACGGTGGTCCGATAGAGGGTATCAAAGGTTCTCATAGCCACATCCTCCTTGAAGCAACATGGGTACAAGGACGCCGCCCCGTGCGGCGCCGCCATTTTTTGCCGAGCCTTATGGCCTTGGCGGAAATCGAATTAGGAGGCGCCCCAAATGAGTTCAAGAGCATCTCGATTTTTTTTTAGTAGCATCCTTCGCATCGACGGAAAGCGAAATCTGAGTTTCTACGGGACCTTCCCTTCGAACAGTCGAACAGCCCCTTGAAGTACAGATCCGGCTGGAAGTTTTCGCGCGATCTGCGCGACCGCATCGTCTACTGCCCTGCCGTCCCGTTTCGTATTCAAATGCCGGCCAGCAAGGAACCGGGTAGCGGCCTTCCGATCCGTAAATCCACCCTGTCGGGGGACGAAACGTCCCGGCACGTGCCGGGACGTTTCTGGCTCGCGGATCACTGTGGCCGCGGATCGGGCCTGTCGGGCCTGTCATGAGGGGCGTTGCTGCCTTCACGGCACGGGGTGCCGATGCCGCAGCATTTGCCGTTGTAGGTGACACCGGGCTTGGTCTTCTCGCAATCCCTCGGCGGTGCCGTCTGACACCCTGCCAGCACCGAAACCGCGATGGCGGCGAGAAATGCGTTTCTTGAAGTGATAAACATTGACGTTCTCCTTGATGGACCGTGTTTGCTACACACCGCTTGGTCGCGGGCGGCAGCGAAATGGTTCAAGGAAAATTGGAATCAGGCCGCGCCGAGGCGGACATCACCCTTCTCAACATGGTTGAGAAACCACGCATATGTCTGTTCCAATCCACCGCGAAGCGCGTAGCGCGGGCGCCATCCCGTCGCAAACAGCCGCGAAACATCCATCAACTTGCGCGGCGTGCCATCTGGCTTGGTCGTATCGAAGGCGATATCAGCCTCGACGCCGGCGACCGATGCGACGGTCTGGGCAAGCTCGGCAATGGTGACATCCTCGCCCGAACCGACATTGACGTGGCCGTCGCCGGCATAATTCTTCAACAGCCAGACCAAGGCATCGGCGGCGTCGTCGACATGCAGGAATTCACGCCGTGGCGTGCCCGAGCCCCAGACATTGAGGCTGTTGCCGCCGCTCAGCGCCAGCGCATGCGCCTTTCGCATCAGGGCCGGCACGACATGGCTGCTCTGCAGGTCGAAATTGTCACCCGGTCCGTAGAGGCTGGCCGGCATCGCCGAGATATAGTCGACCCCATGCTGGCGCCGATAGGCCTGGCACAGTTTCAGTCCGGCGATCTTCGCGATCGCGTACCATTCGTTGGTCGGCTCGAGCGGCCCGGTCAGCAGGGCGTCTTCCCTGATCGGCTGCGGCGCGAGCTTTGGATAGATGCAGGACGAGCCGAGAAACAAAAGCTTGCCGACCTCGCTGCGAAAGGCGCCGTCGATGACATTGCCCTGCATGACCAAATTGTCCTGCAGGAAATCGACCGGGAACCGGTCATTGGCCAGGATACCGCCGACCTTGGCGGCCGCCATCACCACCGCATCCGGCCTGTGCTCGGCCATCCAGCGCTGCACCCCTGCCTGGTCGAGCAGGTCGAGCCTGTCGCGCGAGATGGTGAGTATCTCGCAGTCCTCGCTCGCCAGCCGGCGCACGACGGCCGAACCGACCATGCCGCGATGCCCGGCGACGAAGACACGCTTGCCCTTCAGCTCAAATGTCGCGTCCATCGGCCTGCCTCACGCAGAACGGCTGTTCTGCCGCGTGCCGCCGGCCGCGCGCGCCAGATCGGCCTGCACCATTTCCGTCACCAGATCCCTGAAGCCGGTCGTGTGCGACCAGCCAAGTCTTGCCTTGGCCTTGGCGGGGTCACCGAGCAGCAGATCGACCTCGGTCGGCCGGAAATAGCGCGGATCGATGCGCACCAGGACAGTGCCCGAACCGGCATCGACACCAACTTCATCGACACCCTCGCCTTGCCAGCGGATGGTGCGTCCGGTCTCGGCAAAAGCCAGTTCGACGAATTCGCGCACCGAATGCGCCTCACCGGTCGCCAGCACGAAATCGTCGGCTTCACTGTGCTGCAGAATGCGCCACATGCCCTCCACATAGTCGCGCGCATGGCCCCAGTCACGCTTGGCGTCGAGATTGCCGAGATAGAGCGTGGCCTGAAGGCCGTGATGGATCGAGGCGACGGCCCGCGTGATCTTGCGGGTGACGAAGGTTTCGCCGCGTGTCGGGCTTTCGTGGTTGAACAGGATTCCGTTGGCGGCGAACATGCCGTAAGCCTCGCGGTAGTTGACCGTGATCCAGTAGGCGTAAAGCTTGGCCGCGGCATAGGGCGAGCGCGGATGGAAGGGCGTCGCCTCGCTTTGCGGGACCTCGCGCGCCTTGCCGTAAAGCTCCGACGTCGATGCCTGATAGAAGCGCACCGACTTCTCCAGGCGCAGGATGCGGATCGCCTCGAGCAGCCTGAGTGTTCCCAGCGCATCGGCATTGCCGGTGTATTCCGGCGTCTCGAAACTCACCTGGACATGACTCTGGGCGCCGAGATTGTAGATCTCGCCGGGCTGTATCTCCTGCACCAGGCGAATAAGGTTGGTCGCGTCGGTCAGGTCGCCATAATGCAGGAAGAAACGCGCACCGCGCTCGTGCGGATCGACATAGATGTCGTCAACGCGCTCGGTGTTGAACGAGGACGAGCGGCGTTTGACGCCATGGACAATATAGCCCTTTTGCAGAAGCAATTCTGCGAGATAGGCCCCGTCCTGCCCGGTAACCCCGGTGATGAGCGCCACTTTTTCCGTCATTGCCGCTCCGTCCGCATCCAATCCCGGCAACCGAATACAGATTTGGCGCGAGAACGCAAATTCCCCATACGGGGGACAGGTTTCAGCCAGCGATTGTGTCGTTCTCAGGCACCTGCAACCGCGCAGAAATGCTTCATCCTGGCCAGCGCAAGCTCGGGATCGGCGAGCAACCCTGCCTGGTCGGCAAGGCGGAAGATGTCGGCATAGTGCAGGATGCCGCGCGCCGACTGCATGCCGCCGACCATGGCGAAATGGTCCTGATGGCCGTTGAGCCAGGCAATGAAGACGATGCCGGCCTTGTAATACTCCGTCGGCGCCTCGAAGATCTTGCGCGACAACGGCACTGTCGGCGCCATCAGCGCGTCAAAGCCGGCGCGGTCGCCGTCAGCCAGTTTCGCGAGCGCCGCACTGGCGACCGGCGCGATGGCGTCGAATATGCCGAGCAAGGCGTGCGAGTGCCGCTTCCCGTCGCCGGCAATCAGTTCGGGATAGTTGAAATCGTCGCCGGTGAACATGACGACGCCTTCCGGCAACCGGTTGCGCAAGGCAACTTCCTTGCCGGCATCGAGCAGGGAAATCTTTATCCCCTCGACCTTGCCGGCATGGCGCTCGATGATGGCGACGACGGTGTCGAGCGCGGCCTCGAAATTGCCGCTGCCCCAATAACCTTTCAGTGCAGGATCGAACATGTCGCCCAGCCAGTGCAGGATGACCTTGCCGGATGCCTGGCTGAGGATGCGATCGTAAACCCTGATATAGTCGTCCGGACCCTTTGCGACCGCTGCCAGCGCCCGGCTGGCCATCATGATCGCCTTGCCGCCCTCGCCTTCAATGAAAGCGAACTGCTCCTCATAGGCGGCGATCACATCTTCGAGTGATCTCGAATTGGCCGGCGCCAGATGATCGGTGCCGGCGCCCGAGGCGAGGTCTGCGCCTTCGACGCTGCGCGCCTCGGCGATCGAGCGGCGGATCAATTCCTGCGCATTCGCCCAGTCGAAACCCATGCCGCGCTGGGAGGTGTCCATCGCCTCGGCGATGCGGAAGCCAAGCCGCCATAAATGATGCCGAAATGCCATCGTCTTGTCCCAATCGACCGCAGGCTTCGACCAGGGGTCGATCATCGCGAAAGGGTCGGCGACGACATGGGCAGCGGCATAGGCGATGCGCGGGAAAACCGCACCGATTACGGGCTCGACCGGACTGCCCGCGAGCTTGTAGCTGACGCGGCCGCCATTCTGCGTAGGCAGGGTGATATCCATGGCAACCTCCGTTTTCGGCATCCTATAAATGGAACGTTCCAATAAATCAAGAACCTTTATGATTCGGCGATTGAACCGGTCCAAATGCCGAAGAAGGCTAAGAGCCCTTGCTTGGAGCCTCATTCATCACCTTTTCGATCTCCGCAAGAATCCCGATTGACTCTCGTTTGGCAGAGTGATTAGAACGTTCCAATAGATTTGCCCATTCAGGCGGAGGAAACCACCGACATGGCCAGCCGGCCCAAGGCAACGATCCTGGACATCGCCCGCGAGGCTGGTGTGTCCAAATCGACGGTGTCGCTTGTGCTGCAAGGCTCAGGGCTGATCCGGCCTGAAACCGCGGTCAAGGTTCGCAAGGCGATCGAGGATGTCGGCTATGTCTACAACCGCGGCGCCGCCAATCTGCGCAAAGCCCATTCCAACGTCATCGGCATGGTCATCAACGATCTCACCAACCCCTTTTTCGCCGAGCTGGCGGTCGGCATGGAGCGCGTCTTCCAGTCAGCCGGCATCGTGCCCTTCATCGCCAACACGGCGGAGAACCCGGTGCGCCAGGAAGAAGTGCTGAAGTCGCTGATGGAACAGGGCGTCGCAGGCCTGATCGTGTCACCGGCACGCGGCACCACGCCGGGCGCCTTCCGTCGCCTCGAGATGGCGGGCGTGCCGGTCGTCTTCGCCATGCGCCGCCTGCCGGACAGCCGCATCCCGGTGATCGCGCCTGACAATCATCGCGGCGCGTATCTCGCCGCCGCCCATCTGATCGGCAAGGGCCATCGCCGGCTGGCCTTCTTCGGCGGCACCTCCGACCTAGTCGTCTATCAGGAGCGCCTGGGCGGTTTTCGTGAAGCTTGCGAGACATTGGGCATGGCCAGACGCGACGTGCTTGTCGTCGAAGGCGAGACCAGCCGCAGGGGCGGCATCGCCTGCCTGGAAACCGCCCTTGCCATGGCCGAGCCGCCGACGGCGGCGCTGTGCTTCAACGACGCCGTCGCCTTCGGCGTCATGCTGGCGCTGCGCAAGCGCGGGCTGGAGCCCGGCGCGGATTTCGCCGTCGTCGGCTTCGACGACGTGGTCGAGGCCGAGCATTATATGCCGGCGCTGACCAGCGTCTCGGTCGACACACCCGGCCTCGGCGAACGCGCCGCCCACGTCATGCTGAAGATGATCCAGTCGCGCATCACGCATGCCGAGGACCATATCGGCGCCGTCAATCTAGTCGTCAGGGACAGCTGCGGTCCCGATCGCGGCGCCCAGGACACATCAGCAGGAATGGGAGACGCGGCATGAGCGTCAAATGGGGACTGATCGGCGCCAGCACGATCGCCAAACAGTTCATGATCAACGCCATCCGCGCACAAAAGGATGGCGAGATATCAGCGGTGATGAGCTCCAACCCGGAGCGCGCCAAGACCTATGCCGCAGAAAACAACATTCCTCTCGCCGTCTCGACGCTTGACGATTTGCTCGGCGCCGACATCGACGTCGTCTACATCTCGACCACCAATGAACTGCATCTCGAACAGGCGCTGGCCGCGATCAAGGCGGGAAAGCATGTCCTATGCGAAAAGCCACTTGCGCTGACCAGCACTGACGCGCGCACCATGGTCGCCGCCGCCAAGGAAGCCGGCGTGGTGCTTGGCACCAACCATCATCTGCGCAATGCCGGCGCCCACCGCGCCATGCGCGACGCCATATCAGCCGGCCGCATCGGCAAGCCGATTGCCGCGCGCGTCTTCCATTCCGTCTATTTGCCGGAAAACCTGCAGGGCTGGCGCATTACCAAGCCTGAGGCCGGCGGCGGCGTGGTGCTCGACATCACCGTGCATGATGCCGACACGCTGCGCTTCGTGCTCGGCGACGACCCGGTCGAGGTCTCCGCCTTCACCCAGTTGGCCGGCATGGCCAGCAGCGGGCTGGAAGACGGCGCCATGTGCATCTGGCGCTTCGGGTCGGGCATCATCGCCCAGTCGCATGAAGGCTTCACAACCAAGTTCGCCGATACCGGCTTTGAGGTGCATGGTTCCGAAGGTTCGCTGATCGCAAAAAATGTGATGACGCAGAAGCCAGTCGGCTCGGTGCTGCTACGCACCGCCAAAGGCGAGGAAGAACTGAGCTTCGACCGAGAAGACCTCTACGCCAGGTCGCTGCGCCGGTTCCATGCCGCCATGCGTGGAGAAGGCCAGCCCTCCGCCACCGGCGAGGACGGCGTCTGGTCGCTGGCCTCAGCCGAAGCAGCGTTGCAGTCGGCAAAGTCCGGCAAGGCCGTCACTATCGATCCGAAAGGTGTCGTGTGAGCAAGCTCGTCTCCGCCGCTGAAGCAGCAAGCCTGATCAAGGACGGCATGACCGTCTCCGTCTCGTCGTCGAGCGGCCTTGGCTGCCCTGACGCCGTCCTGGCTGCCATCGGCGAGCGCTTCGACGCCGAAGGCCATCCGAAAGACATCACCACGCTGCATCCGATCGCCGCCGGCGACATGTATGGCATCAAGGGCATCGACCATTTGGCCAAGCCCGGCTTGTTGAAGCGCACGCTCTGCGGCTCCTATCCCTCAGGCCCCTCCTCGTCCGAGCCGCCGCAGATATGGAAGATGATCGGCGACAATTCGGTCGCCGCCTACAACGTGCCCTCCGGCATCCTGTTCGACATGCACCGCGAGGCCGCCGCCAAGCGGCCGGGCGTGCTGACCAAGGTCGGCCTCGACACTTTTGCCGACCCGCGCCACCAGGGCTGCGCCATGAACGCGGCGGCAAGCGAGCCGATCGTCTCGGTGCAGCAGTTCGACGGCGAGGAATGGCTCTATTTCCGCTCGATCGTGCCTGACATTTCGATCATCCGCGCCACCACCGCCGACGAGCGCGGCAACCTGACCTATGAACATGAAGGCGCCTATCTCGGCGGCCTTGAACAGGCGCTCGCCGCCCGCAACAATGGCGGCATCGTCATTGCGCAGGTCAAGCGGGTCGTCGAGAACGGCACGCTGAAGCCGCATGACGTGCGCGTGCCCGGCGTGCTGGTTGACCACATCGTGGTGGCGCCCGACCAGTTGCAGACGACGCTGACTCCTTACGACCCGGCGATTTCGGGCGAGATCTTCCGGCCGTTGTCCAGCTTCCGCAACGCCGACATGAACGTCCAGAAAGTAATCGCGCGCCGCGTCGCCATGGAATTGCGCGACGGCATGGCGGTCAACATCGGCTTCGGCATCTCGGCCAACGTGCCGCGTATCCTTCTCGAGGAAGGCCAGCACGGCAAGGTCACCTGGGTGATCGAGCAGGGCGCCGTCGGCGGCGTGCCGCTGCTCGACTTCAAGTTCGGCTGCGCTTCCAATGCCGAGGCGATTATGCCCTCGCCGCACCAGTTCATCTATTTCCAGGCCGGCGGCTTCGATGCCTCGCTGCTCTCCTTCTTGCAGATCGACCGCCACGGCTCCGTCAACGTGTCGAAACTCTCGGCCCGGCCACATGTCACCGCCGGGGCCGGCGGCTTTGTCGACATCACGGCACGGGCGAAAAAGATCGTCTTCTCCGGCTTCTTCAATGCCGGCGCAAAACTGTCGCTCGCCGATGGCGGCATTCGCATCGATGCAGAAGGCAAGGTGAAGAAGGTGGTCAACGAGGTCGAGCACATCTCCTTCTCCGGCAAGCGCGCCGTCGCACAAGGGCAGGACATCACCTACGTCACCGAGCGCTGCGTGATGAAGCTGACGCCGGACGGTCTGATGGTGACGGAACTGGCGCCTGGCATCGACCTCGAACGCGATGTGCTGGCGCAGTCCGAAACACCGCTCGGCGTCGCCAACGACCTCAAGGTGACACCGGCGGCGCTGTACCAGGATCGGCCGATCGGCCTGTCGCTCAATGGCGGCGCTTCGCTCGGAGGCGCGCATGGCTGAGCGCCTCGTCACCTTCAAGCAGGACGGCGCCATCGGCATCGTCACGCTGCGCCGGCCGGAGAAATTCAACGCGCTGGACATTCCGATGCTGCGCGCGCTCGAGACAGCGCTCGACGAAGCCGAAATGGCTGATGGCGTGCGCGTCGTGCTGATCCGCGGCGAAGGCAAAGGCTTTTGCGCCGGCGGCGACGTCGAGGCCTGGGCACAAATGAGCGCTGCCGACTTTCAGGTGCAATGGGTGCGTTATGGCCACCGCGTCTTCGACCGGCTGGCGAGGCTCCGCCAGCCGACCATCGCCGTGCTTTCCGGCCATGCGTTGGGTGGCGGGCTGGAGCTGGCAGTCGCCTGCGACTTCCGTGTCGCCGAAACGCAGGTGAAGCTCGGCTTCCCCGAGACATCGATCGGCGTCGTCCCCGGCTGGTCCGGCACGCAACGCGCCGTGCGCCGCTTTGGGGCCCAGATCGTGCGCCGCATGGCACTCGGCGGCGAGCTCTTTGCCGCCTCCGACGCGCTTGCACTCGGCGTCGTTGACCGCGTGGTCGAGACCGGCCAGGCGCTGGCAGAGGCCAGGACTTGGGCCGAAAAAATCGCCGGGCGCGGGCCGCTCGCAACTGAAGCCGCCAAGCTGATGATTGCGGTCGCCGAAGGCGAGGAAAGTGCGGCCGCCACCGAGGCGCTCGCCAGCGGCTTCGTTGCGCTGACCGGCGACCTCAAAGCCGGCGTGAGCGCCTTCAAGGCCAAGCAGAAGCCGGCCTTTTCAAGATCCTAGAGAAAGCATGATGAACGCACCGCTCAACATTTCCATGCCGGCCGAGGCGTCCAAGGCGCCGAAGGCTTACAAGCTCCTGATCGACGGCAAGCATGTCGATGCCCGTGACGGCCGCACGATTGCGCGCAACAGCCCCGGCCATGGCTTCACCGTTTCGAGCTATGCGCAGGCA
The DNA here is from genome assembly GCF_040320605.1 of Mesorhizobium sp. M0659. Classification (NCBI taxonomy): domain Bacteria; kingdom Pseudomonadati; phylum Pseudomonadota; class Alphaproteobacteria; order Hyphomicrobiales; family Phyllobacteriaceae; genus Mesorhizobium; species Mesorhizobium sp. M0659. The sequence goes on along the minus strand of NZ_JAMYPY010000002.1, from coordinate 165,829 downwards.
GGCGAGGCCGAGGTGGAGGCGGCCATGCAGGCCGCGCACAAGGCATTCGAGACCGGCCCGTGGCCGCGCACGAAGGCGGCCGAGCGCGCCGCCATCCTGCTCAAGACGGCCGACCTGATCGAGGCCCAGCTCGAAGACATCGCCCGACTCGATGCGCTGGAATCCGGCAAGCCGATCGCCCAGGCGCGCGGCGAGATCGGCGGCGCCATCGACATCTGGCGCTATGCCGCCTCGCTCGCCCGCACGCTGCACGGCGAAAGCTACGCCAATCTCGGCGACGCCATGCTGGGCGTGGTCCTGCGCGAGCCGATCGGCGTCGTCTCGATCATCACCCCGTGGAATTTCCCGTTCCTGATCGTCAGCCAGAAACTGCCCTTCGCGCTCGCCGCCGGCTGCACCGCGGTGGTCAAGCCGAGCGAAATGACCTCGGCCTCGACCTTCGTGCTCGGCGACATCCTGATGCAGGCCGGCCTGCCCGCGGGCGTCGTCAACATCCTGGCCGGCCTCGGCGCCGATGTCGGGGGGCCGATGGTCAGCCATCCGCTGGTCGAGATGGTGTCGTTCACCGGCTCTACCCGCGTCGGCAAGATGACCATGGCTTCCGCCGCGCAGTCGCTGAAGAAAGTCTCGATGGAGCTCGGCGGCAAGAACGGCCAGATCGTCTTCCCCGATGCCGATCTCGAGGCGGCCGCTGACGCAGCAGTGTTCGGCGGCTTCTTCAACGCCGGCGAATGCTGCAATGCCGGCAGTCGGCTGATCGTGCATGAAGCCATCGCCGACGATTTCCTCGCCACTGTCAAGGCCCTGACCGCCAAGGTAACGGTCGGCGACCCACTCGACGACCGAACCAAGGTTGGCGCGATGATATCAGCCGACCATCTGACCAAGGTCGCGGGTTACGTCGCGGTAGCAGCAAAAGACGGCAGCAATGTCTATTGCGGTGGCGGCCAGCTGGCGTCCAATGCCGGCCAGTACCTCGATCCGACCATCATCCGCGGCGTTACCGAAGACATGGCTATTGCGCGCGAGGAAGTGTTCGGCCCGGTGCTCTCCGTGCTGACTTTTGGATCGATTGAAAAGGCGTTGCACATCGCCAACAACACGCCCTATGGTCTGTCGGCAGGGGTGTGGAGCGCCAGCATCGACACTTGTATGTCGGTGGCGCGTGGTGTGCGTTCGGGGACCGTTTGGGTGAACACATTCATGGAAGGCTTTCCCGAGTTGCCATTCGGGGGCTACAAGCAGTCCGGCATCGGACGCGAACTCGGCAAACGCGCTGTCGAGGATTATACCGAGGAAAAGACAATCCAGTTTCATCGCGGCCAGCGCACCGGTTGGTGGGTCGGCTGAGTTTGGAAGAACCCGGTGGGCTTCCACCGGTCGTGTAATGCAACAAGGGAGGTAGAACATGTTGCGCAAACTGCTTATCGGAACGGCTCTGGCGACGGCCTTTGCTTTCTCGGCCCATGCCGAGGACGTCAAGGAAGTGCAGATGCTGCATTGGTGGACGTCGGGCGGCGAAGCGGCTGCTCTCAACGTCCTCAAGGGCGACCTTGCCAAGGAAGGCTATGCCTGGAAGGACGTGCCGGTGGCCGGTGGTGGCGGCGACGCCGCCATGACTGCGCTGAAGGCGATGGTCGCGGCCGGCAATTACCCGACCGCGTCGCAGATGCTCGGCTACACCGTGCTCGACTATGCGGCGGCCGGCGTCATGGGCGACCTGACCGAGACGGCGAAGAAGGAGGGCTGGGATAAGTCGGTTCCGGCAGCCCTGCAGAAGTTCTCCGTCTATGACGGCAAGTGGGTCGCTGCTCCAGTCAACGTCCACTCCGTCAACTGGCTGTGGATCAACAAGGCGGTGATGGACAAGATCGGCGGCACCGAGCCAAAGACCTTCGACGACTTCGTCGCCCTGCTCGACAAAGCCAAGGCGGCTGGCGTCATTCCGCTCGCCCTTGGCGGCCAGAACTGGCAGGAAGCCACCATGTTCGACTCGGTTGTGCTGTCGACCGGCGGACCTGAGTTCTACAAGAAGGCCTTCAACGACCTCGACGACGAGTCCCTCAAGTCGGACACGATGAAGAAGTCGTTCGATAACCTCGCCAAGCTCGTCACCTATGTCGACCCGAACTTCTCGGGCCGCGACTGGAACCTTGCCACCGCCATGGTCATCAAGGGCGATGCCCTGGTGCAGGTGATGGGTGACTGGGCCAAGGGCGAGTTCAACGCCGCCAAGAAAACGCCGGGCACCGACTTCCTGTGCTATCGCTTCCCGGGCACGGAAGGCTCGGTGGTCTACAACTCCGACATGTTCGGCATGTTCAACGTTCCGGACGACCGCAAGGCCGCCCAGGTCGCGTTGGCCACCGCCACCCTGTCGAAGAGCTTCCAGTCGGCCTTCAACGTCGTCAAGGGTTCGGTTCCCGCCCGTACCGACGTTCCGGACACCGACTTCGACGCGTGCGGCAAGAAGGGCATCGCCGACCTGAAGGCTGCCAACGAAGGCGGCACACTGTTCGGCTCGCTTGCCCAGGGCTATGGCGCGCCTCCGGCAGTCGCCAATGCCTACAAGGACGTCGTTTCGAAGTTCGTCCATGGTCAGATCAAGACCTCGGACGAAGCCGTGACCGAACTGGTAAAGGCGATCGACGACGCCAAGTAAGCGCTAGCCAGAAACACACCTTCCCCGCTTCGGCGGGGAAGGTTTCACCTAAGGATTGGCCAGCTGGCGCAATTCCAGGAAAAGTGTGAGCGGTTTTCCGGCCGGAATTGCGTAAAAGAAAGAGTTAGAGAGGTTCGCCGTTTCGTGAAACGGTGAAAACGCTCTTGAACACCATGCCGACCAGAGACCCGTATGCACGGGGTCGCCTTGCCGCCTGACGGCAGAGCACGGACAACCCGAAACGGGAGGAGCCTCATGAGCAGTGTAGCGACAACCCAGATCAAGCTGACGCCGGAGCGGTCGCGCCCCTCGGTGCGCGCGCGACTGCAGGACGCGCTGCCGAAGATCGTGCTGGCGCCGAGCTTCGCCATCACCATCGTCTTCGTCTATGGCTTCATCCTGTGGACGGTCTATCTGTCCTTCACCAATTCCAAGACTTTTCCGTCCTATGTCATCACCGGACCGCGCGCCTACCTACGGCTATGGGGCTGGACGTTCGACTCCGACCCGCCATCGAGCTGGTACACGTCGATCGTCAATATGGGCATTTTCGGCTTTCTCTACATCGCCATGTGCCTGGCGCTCGGCCTGTTCCTGGCCATCCTGCTCGACCAGAAGATCCGCGGCGAAGGCGTGTTGCGGCCGATCTATCTCTACCCGATGGCGCTGTCCTTCATCGTTACCGGCGTCGCCTGGAAATGGTTTCTCGATCCCGGCCTCGGCCTTGAGCAGACCCTGCATCAATGGGGCTGGACGAGCTTCCATTTTGACTGGATCAAGAACAAGGATTTCGTCATCTACACGGTGGTCATCGCCGGCGTCTGGCAAGCCTCCGGCTTCATCATGGCGATGTTCCTGGCCGGCCTGCGCGGCATCGACGGTGAGATCATGAAAGCGGCGCAGATCGATGGCGCCACTACTTTCCAGCTCTACCGCCGCATCGTCATTCCGCTGCTGCGGCCGATCTTCCTGTCGGCCTTCATCGTGCTCGCCCACCTCGCCATCAAGTCGTACGATCTGGTGGTGGCGCTGACCAGCGGCGGCCCCGGTGGCTCGGCCTGGCTGCCGTCCAACTTCATGTATGAGTACACGTTCAAGCGCAACGAAATGGCTGTCGGCTCGGCGAGTGCCGTGATCATGCTGATGACCATCGTCGCCATCATCGTGCCCTATCTCTATTCGGAACTGCGGGAGAAGCCGCAATGAGCGCCGTTGCCACCCCTACCCGCCAGGCCTCTAGCGGCATGAGCACCAAGACCCTCAACCGCATCGTCATCTACGGACTGCTGGCGCTGTTTGCGTTGTTCTACCTGATGCCGCTGTTCGTCATGCTGGTGACCTCGTTCAAGACCATGGAGGAGATCCAGAACGGCAACATGCTGGCGCTGCCCCAGGCGCCGACCTTCGACCCATGGATAAAGGCGTGGAGCGAAGTTTGCTCGGGCCTGACCTGCGTCGGCATGAAGGGCTATTTCTGGAACTCGATCAAGATGGTGGTTCCGGCAGTCATCATCTCGACCCTGCTCGGCGCGCTCAACGGCTATGTGCTGACCAAATGGCGCTTTCGCGGGGCGACGCTGGTGTTCGGGCTGATGCTGTTTGCCTGTTTCATCCCGTTCCAGTCGGTACTGCTGCCGATGGCAACGATCCTCGGCAGCTTGGGCCGGTTCGGCGTCAAGCTGCAGAACGCGACCGGTTTCACCTTCGGCTTTGGCAATCCGACCGTGAACCTGGTGTTCGTTCACGTCGTCTACGGCATCGGTTTCACCACCCTCTTCTTCCGCAATTACTACGAAGCGTTTCCGAACGAGCTGGTGAAGGCGGCGCAGATCGACGGGGCAAGCTTCTTCCAGATCTTCCGGCGCATCATGCTGCCCAACTCGCTGCCGATCATCGTGGTGACGGTGATCTACCAGTTCACCAACATCTGGAACGACTTCCTGTTCGCCTCCGCCTATGCCGGCTCCGGCGACGTGATGCCGATGACGGTGGCGCTCAACAACGTCGTCAACACCTCGACAGGCGTCGTCGAATACAACGTCAACATGGCTGCGGCGATGATCGCAGCCCTGCCCACCCTTCTCGTCTATGTGGTCGCCGGCCGCTACTTCGTGCGTGGCCTGATGGCGGGCGCGGTCAAAGGATAATCTGATGGCTTTTCTGGAAATTGATGGGCTGAAGAAGCGCTTCGGGAATGTCGAGATCCTGAAGGGCATCGATGTCGAGCTCGAAAAGGGCGGCTTCCTGGTGCTGGTCGGCCCGTCCGGCTGCGGCAAGTCCACCTTGCTCAACACGATTGCCGGCCTAGAGCAGATCACCGAGGGCGAAATCCGCGTCGACGGCCGCGCCATCAACGATCTGCACCCATCCAAGCGCGACATCGCCATGGTGTTCCAGAGCTATGCGCTCTATCCGAACATGACGGTGGCCGGAAACATCTCCTTCGGCATGGAGATGCGCGGCGTGCCGGCCGACGAACGCCAAAAGGCGATCGACAAGGTGGCCAAGGTCCTGCAGATCGGCCACCTCCTGCAGCGCAAGCCGAGCCAGCTTTCCGGCGGCCAGCGCCAGCGCGTCGCCATGGGCCGGGCGCTGGTGCGCGACCCTAAGCTGTTCCTGTTCGACGAGCCTTTGTCCAACCTCGACGCCAAATTGCGCGTTGACATGCGCATCGAGATCAAGCGCCTGCATGCCACCACCGGCACAACCATCGTCTACGTCACCCACGACCAGATCGAGGCGATGACGCTGGCTACCAAGATCGCCGTCATGCGCGACGGCGAGGTGCAGCAGTTCGGCACCCCGGCCGAGATCTACAACAACCCGACCAATTTGTTCGTCGCCGACTTCATGGGTTCGCCGGCGATGAACCTGATCCCGGCGACCATTGCCACGTCGGGCAATGCGCTGTCCGTCGTGTTGGAGCGCGAGGCGCGCGAGCCCATTACGCTGCCGATGGCCAATGCGCCGGCGGGCCTGTCGGCGTTCCAGGGCAAGCCGATCATCTTCGGCGTGCGCCCGGAAGCGCTGACCGATCCGGAAGGTGCGGAACGCAACGCCTCCAACATTGCCACTGCCGACCTGCACATCGAAGTGGTCGAGCCGGCAGGGTCCGACACTTTCGCGGTGACCAACCTCGGCGGCAAGGGCGTGGTGGCGCGGTTGCGGGCCGACGCCAACATCCAGCCGGGCACCAGCACGCCGCTCGCCTTCAACCTGACCAAGGCCGTGTTCTTCGATCCGGCGACCGAACACCGCATCCGCTGATCGAGATGGTCAGCCCCGATATCGTCATCATCGGCTCCGGCATCGGCGGCGCTACGATCGCTTCCGGCCTGGCCGGCAGCGGCGCCTCGGTCCTGATGCTGGAGCGCGGCGAGCCCTTGCCGGCAACGCCGCATGCCCGCGACACGCGCTCGATCTTCGTCGATGGCCACTACCGTCCGAAGGAGATGTGGCGCGAGGCCGGCGGCGGCGCCTTCAACCCCGGCAATTACTACTATGTCGGCGGCAATTCGAAATTCTACGGCGCGGTGCTGATCCGCTACCGCAAAGAGGATTTCGCCGCCATGGAGCACTTCGGTGGCGTCTCGCCGGCATGGCCGTTTTCCTACGATGAATTCGAGCCCTGGTATTCGAAAGCCGAGCAGCTGTTTCGCGTCCGCGGCTCACTCGGCGAGGACCCGACCGAACCGTTCCACTCGATCCCCTATGCTTTCAAGCCGGTGCCCGACGAAGCGCCGATTGCCCGCGCCCGCGCTGAGTTGAAAGCCCTCGGCCTGCATCCGGCCTCGCTGCCGCTCGGCGTCGACATCGACACCTGGCTGAAAGAGGGCAAGACCGGCTGGGACGCATTCCCCAATACCGCCCAGGGCAAGGTCGATGCGCAGACCGGACCGCTGACGGCTGCACTCAAGGACAGCAATATCCGACTCGAAACCGGCTGCCATGTCGAATATCTCGAAGCGTCGTCCGACGGCAAAAGCATCGCTGCCGTTCACTACCGTCAGAATGGCGAGCTGAAGAAAGTCGCGCCGAAGCTGGTCATCCTGTCCGCCGGCGCGGTCAATTCCGCCGTCATCCTGCTGCGCTCGCCGTCATCAGACGGCAAAGGCCTCGCCAACAGCTCCGACCAGGTCGGCCGCAATTTCATGAACCATAATTCGAGCGCCATGCTGGCGATCGATCCGCGCCGCAGGAACGACAGCGTCTACCAGAAGACGCTGATGCTGAATGACTACTATCTCTCCGACGGCAAAGGCGGCAAGCCGCTCGGCAACGTCCAGCTGCTCGGCAAGATCGACGGCAACATGTTGAAGGCCAACGTCAAACGCGTGCCGAAATTCGCGCTCGATTACATGGCCGGTCACGCCGTCGACTGGTATCTGATGTGCGAGGATCTACCCGATCCGGGAAGCCGCATCATGGTCGACGGCAAGGACATCGTCATGCAATGGCGGCGCTCCAACATGCAGTCGCTGGACGGGCTGACCAGGGTGATGCGTGAGAACTTCCGCGCCTGCGGTTATCCCATCGTGCTGTCGCGTCCCTTCGACAAGCGCACGCCCTCGCACCAGTGCGGCACGGTGAAAATGGGCGACCATCCGGCGACGTCGCCGCTCGACCCTTTCTGCCGCGCCTTCGACCACCCGAACCTGTTCGTTGTCGACGCCAGTTTTTTGCCGAACTCGGCCGCCGTGAATCCGGCGCTGTCGATTGCGGCACAGGCGCTGCGCGTGGCCGAGCATATTCGCCGAACGGACCTCGCGGCATGACCCGCCCCGCAGCAATCGTCACCGGCGGTGCGCGCGGCATTGGGCTCGCCTGCGCCGAGGCGCTGGCCGGGGACGGTTTCGACATTTTGATCGCCGACCTTGCCGAACAAGCGCCGGACGAACTGGCCGCCAACATCACCGCACGGGGTGCGGAGTTCGCCTATGTCCGTTGTGATATCGCCAACCTCGAGGATCACACGGCCCTCGTCGACGCCGCCATACGTGCCTTCAGCCGCATCGACTGCCTCGTCAACAATGCCGGCATCGGCGCCGTGGTGCGCGGCGATCTGCTGGAGCTGAAGCCCGAGAATTTCGACCGTGCGCTGGACGTCAATCTGCGCGGCACAGTCTTCCTTAGCCAGGCCGTCGCCAAGGCGATGCTGGCGGCTCCCAGCAATCATCCGCGCTCGATCATCACCATCACCTCGGTCAGCGCCGATATGGCCTCGCCGGAACGCGCCGACTACTGCATCTCGAAAGCCGGCCTTTCGATGTGGGTGAAGAACCTGGCGCTACGGCTTGCGCCGGAAAACATCGGCGTGTTCGAACTGCGGCCGGGCATCATTCGCACCGACATGACCGCGAGCGTATCAGCCAAATACGACGCGCTTATCGACAGCGGCCTGGTGCCGGCAAAACGCTGGGGCGAAGCATCGGACATCGGCGCCGTGGTGGCGACGCTTGCCGCCGGCAAGCTCGGCTTTTCCACAGGCTCGATTATCAATGTCGACGGCGCGCTCTCCGTGCCTCGACTGTAGGTGGATAGGGTTATGACCGACTACATCATCGTAGGTGCCGGCCCGGCCGGCTGCGTTCTGGCCAACCGGCTGAGCGAGGATCCAGCGAATTCCGTGCTGCTGCTCGAGGCCGGCGGCAAGGACTGGCACCCCTACATCCACATGCCGGCGGGCTTTGCCAAGATGACCAAGGGCATCGCTTCCTGGGGCTGGTCGACCGTGCCGCAGAGGCACATGCAGGACCGCGTCTTCTGGTATACGCAGGCGAAGGTGGTCGGCGGCGGCTCGTCCATCAATGCCCAGATATACACGCGCGGCAACGCTCGCGACTACGACGCATGGGAGAAGGAAGAGGGCCTCGCGGGCTGGGGCTATCGCGACGTGCTGCCTTATTTCAAGCGCGCCGAGAACAACCAGCGCTTCGCCAACGATTTTCACGGCGACCAGGGGCCGCTCGGCGTGTCTAACCCTATTTCGCCGCTGCCGATTTGCGAAGCCTATTTCCGCGCCGGCCAAGAGATGGGCATCCCCTTCAACCCGGATTTCAACGGCGCTAGCCAGGAAGGCGTCGGCTACTACCAGCTGACCCAGAAGGACGCCCGGCGCTCATCCGCTTCGGTCGCCTATTTGAAGCCCATCCGCGCCCGCAAGAACCTGACGGTCCGAACCGATGTGCTGGTCACCCGCATCGTCGTCGAGAAAGGCCGCGCCACCGGCGTCGAGATCGTCGACAAACCCGGCGGCGAGAAGACCATCATGCGCGCCGAGCGCGAAGTGATCGTCTCGTCCGGCGCCATCGGTTCGCCGAAGCTGTTGATGCAGTCGGGCATCGGCCCGGCTGATCACCTGAAATCGGTCGGCGTGACGCCGGTGCATGATCTGCCCGGTGTCGGCTCCAACATGCAGGACCATCTCGATTTGTTCGTCATCGCCGAATGCACCGGCGACCACACCTATGACAACTACGCCAAGCTGCACCGCACCGCGTGGGCCGGCTTGCAGTATCTGCTGCTGAAGAAAGGGCCGGTCGCCTCCAGCCTGTTCGAGACCGGCGGCTTCTGGTACGCCGATCCGACCGCCGCCTCGCCCGACATCCAGTTCCATCTGGGACTCGGCTCCGGCATCGAGGCCGGCGTCGAGAGGTTGAAGAACCCCGGCGTGACCTTGAACTCGGCCTTCCTGCGCCCGCGCTCGCGCGGCACGGTGCGGCTGAGCAGCGCCGACCCGGCCGACCACCCGCTGATCGATCCCAACTATTGGTCGGACCCTTATGACCGCGCCATGTCGATCAACGGCCTCAGGCTTGCGCGCGAGATCATGCGGCAGAAGGCGCTTGCGCCTTACGTGTTGCGCGAGGTGCTGCCCGGACCATCGCTCGCCAGCGATGACGAGCTGATCGACTATGCCTGCCGCACCGCCAAGACCGACCATCACCCCGTGGGTACCTGCCGCATGGGCCATGACGATATGGCGGTGGTCACACCGGACCTGCGCCTGCGCGGCATCGAGGGCCTGCGCGTCTGCGATGCCTCGGTGATGCCGCGCGTGCCTTCCTCCAACACCAATGCGCCGACCATCATGGTCGGCGAAAAAGGCGCCGACATCATCCTCGGCCGCGAGCCGCTTCCGCCGGCGGTGTTCTCCGGCAATCGGGCCGCATAGCCACTTAGGAGAACGAACCAATGATCAGACACTGCGTCTTCGTACGCTTCCGCAGCGATGTGCCCGCCACCGAGCGCACGGCAATCCACGCCGATCTCGAAGCACTGCGCTCCGTTGTCGACGGCATGGACACGGTCCATTTCAGCACCAATGTCAGCCCGGAGCCGTTCGCGCGCGGCTTCAGCCATGCCTTCACCATCGACTTCCGCGATGCCGCCGCCCGCGACGCCTATCTCGTGCATGAAGCGCATCAGCGCGCCGGCGCCCGATTGGTCGCAGCGCTCGAAGGCGGCACCGACGGGCTGATGGTGTTCGATCTCGACATTACGAAAAAGTGACCGCGCTTCTTTCGAAAGCCGGCTGACGCCTGTTCTCTTTTGCGCCCCAAGGAACATATCGTTCCCCGGGGGCGTTTAGGAGGAACGTCGTGGCTCTCACCGCGCAGCAGAAGAAAACCGTCCTTGCCTCCTTCCTCGGCTGGACGCTCGACGCTTTCGATTTCTTCCTTCTGACGTTCCTGCTCACCGATATCGCAACCGAATTCAACACTGACGTTCCGGCAGTCTCCAAAGCGTTGTTCCTGACGCTGGCGACACGCTTCATCGGCGCCTTCTTCTTCGGCAGGCTGGCCGACAAATATGGCCGCAAGCCCATTCTGATGCTCAACATCGTCAGCTATTCGGTGATCGGCGCGCTGGCTGCCTTCTCGCCCAAACTCGGCATTTTCCTCGCGCTGCGCGCTCTGTTCGGCATCGCCATGGGCGGCGAATGGGGGCTGGGCAGTTCGCTCGCCATGGAGTCCATTCCGCCCAGTGCCCGCGGCATGGTCTCGGGCATCCTGCAATGCGGCTATCCCACCGGCTACCTTCTGGCGGCCGTGGTTTACGGCGTGCTCTACCAGCAGACGATCGGTGGTTACACGATCGGCTGGCGCGCCATGTTCCTGCTCTCCTTCCTGCCGGCACTGATCGTGCTCTTCATCCGCTCGCATGTGCCGGAATCGCCGGCCTTCGTCGAGGCGCAGAAATCCGTCAGACCTGGCCTTCTTGAAACGCTGCAGAAGCACTGGGGCGTCGCCGTCTATGCGGTCGTGCTGATGATGTTCTTCAATTTCTTCAGCCACGGCACGCAGGACCTCTACCCGACCTTCCTCAAGAAGCAGCATGGCTTCGACCCGCACACGGTGAGCTGGATCACCATCGTCGCCAATATCGGCGCCATCGTCGGCGGGTTGGCGTTCGGCGCACTGTCGGAGAAGATCGGCCGCGTCAACGCGATAACGCTCGCCTGCGTGATTGCCTTGCCCTCGATTCCGCTCTGGGCCTTCAGCTCGACACCGTTCATGCTGGCCATCGGCGCCTTCGTCATGCAGGTCGCGGTGCAGGGCGCCTGGGGCGTCATCCCGGTGCATCTTAACGAGCTGTCGCCCGGCGCCGTGCGGGCAACCTTGCCCGGCTTCATCTACCAGGCCGGCAATCTCGCGGCGTCCTATGGCGGTCCCTACCAGGCCGGCATCGCCGAGGCGTCTGGAGGCAGCTATGGCTACGCGCTGGCGCTGTTTGCCGGCGTGGTCGCCGTCTGCATCATCCTCGTCATCCGCTTCAGTCCGGAACGGCGCGGACAGGTGATGACGGTGCTCGGCTGAAGTATCAGAATCTCAGCCCAGCCTGAGGGCCACGACACCGGCGACGATGCTGAGCGCGGCGGCGCCGCGCCAGCCTGTCATCTTCTCGCCGAGCGCGAAAACCGAGATCATCATGGCAAACAGGATCGACGTCTCGCGCAACGACGCCACCGAGGCGATCGGCGCCTTGGTCATCGCCCACATGACGATCCAGTAGGCCGCGCCGCTGAGCACGCCGGTGAACAGGCCTGCCTTCCAGTCACGCGCCAGCACGGGCAGCGCCTTGGGCCCGCGAAAGATGAGGCACAGCACCAGCGCCCACGTGGCATCGCAGATGAACAGCCATGCGGCATAGCTCGTTGCCGTTGCGGCCAGCCGCGCGCCGCTGCCGTCGGAGAGCGTATAGCTGGATATGAAGATCGAAGTGCCGAGCGCAAAGCCGACCGCCCGCACATTGATCCGCTCCAGATGCGCGCCGCCGCGAAACGACATCACCAGCGTGCCGGCCGACAGCAGCAGGATGCCGAGGATGGCGAACGGCGCCGGCATCTCCTGCACCACGACAACGCCGCCGAGGGCGGTCAAAAGCGGCGCCGTGCCGCGCGCCAGCGGATAGGTCTGGGCGAAATCGCCGGCCTTGTAGGCGCCGATCAGGAAGGTCCGGTAGCCCATGTGAAAGAGCACCGAGGCGATGATGAAAGGCCACACTTCGGCCTTCGGAAACTCGACGAAGGGCAGCACGAACAGTGCGGCAAACCCCATGCCCAGCGTCATCAGCGTGATCGACAGGAAGCGGTCGAGATGCACCTTGACCAGCGCGTTCCAGATCGCGTGCATGGCGGCGGCGGCAAGCACCGCGAAAAAGACGAAAAGCGTCATTGAGGGCTCACCGATCTCCCGAGCTCAAAGGCGTTTCGAGATCGATATCGATCCGGACCGGAAAATGGTCTGAAGCGATCTCGCCTATATCGGCACTGACCGAGCGCACACGGTCCGCGAACATACCGCCGACGAAGCAATGGTCGAGCCGGCGTTTTGCCACTTTCCCGTCGATCGTTTTCACATGGGTGTGGAAATCGGCAGCCGGCTCGCTAGCGACGGCAGCGGCATCAACAAAGCCGTCGAGATAAGCTGCCCCGCGATGATAGGGCGTGCTGCCGACGATGCGGCTGTATTCGGCGCTGCCCGGCTCCATGTTGAAATCGCCCATCCAGATCGCAGCTGTCGGGTTTTCCGGCTCGGCCTCGCCACTGGTCCAGTTGCGCGAAGGCTCATCGTCCGCGCCGCTCCACGGGCCGCCCTCGGACGGCGCGCGGCGATGCTCGGCCAAGAGATAGTCGATCTGCTCCAGACGCTCCTCCGCCGCGATATGGGCGAGATGCAGCGACAGGACCCTTACCGGTCCGGCCGGCGTGCGGATCATGCATTCGAGCGCGGCGTTGCGCGTGTTGAGCGGCCGCAGCGTGCGGCGCATGGGCAGCGCGTGCAGCCGCGACCAGGCGATCGGCAGCTTCGACAGCAGCATGGTGCCGAACTGGCGGCGGCGGTTGACGACCCGGCCGTCGCGCTGCTCACTGGCGTCCATGTCGAAGGCCGGGCCATAGACCCAGTAATAGCTAGGCAGCAGCTTGGACAGGACCTCCGGCTGGTCGTCCTCATTGGTGCGCTGCCAATGCCGCTCGACCTCCTGCAGCGCGATGATATCGGCGCCGTCGACCAGCTTGGTGCAGCGCGAAAGATCGTAACGGCCATCGCCGCCGAACCCGTACTGGATGTTGTAGCTGACCAGCTTCATTGCTTATCCGGCTCAATTTCGCTTTGGCAGTAGCGGTTCGGCAGACGGGTTGCAATGTACCGGCACGACGGCGGAACTGGGCCAGCGTCTATGATGTGGTCAGCGGCTGGAACCGGCCCGCCGGCGATGCCGCCAGTTCGGCCCAGTCGATCTCTTCCTCCAGCCGGTGGTAGGCTTCGTCGCCGATCGTGCCGTTGCTGCGCAACTCCTCGAGCGTGTCGCGCTGGCGGTTGATGGCATAGAGGCGGAGCCGGTCGTATTCGGTCGCGGCCTGAGCGTCCTCCGGGTTTTCCGCAATCAGGCGCTGCGCTTCATACTGTTCGCGCACGACGGCGGCGGCCGCAGATGTCTTGCGGCTCAGCACGTCCAGTGCTGCCTGCATGATGGCGACGCGCGCCTGCGCCACCTCATTGTCGACGGTTCTATCGGGGTCGAAGTTGATCCAGCGCAGCAGCGGCTTCAGCGTCATGCCTTGCAGCACCAGCGTGCCCAGCACCACCGCGAAGGCGGCAAGCACGATCGGGTCGCGGCCGGGAAAATCGGCCGGCAGCGCAATGGCCACCACCAGCGTCACCAACCCACGCATGCCGCACCAGCCGACAATGACGGCGCCGCCGAACGTCGGCAATTCCCGCCTTGCCTCTTGGCTGCCGAAGCGGGCAAGCCACCGGATGATCGCGACGTAACTCGCCACCCAGACAAGGCGCGCGACGATAACGACGACCAGCACCGTTGCGGCGAAAAGGAATGCTTCGCCTTGCCCGTCGCCGGCCAGCCTGCCAACGATCGTGCGTGCCTGCAGGCCCATCAGCACGAAAGCCAGCACGTTGAGCACGAACACCGCCGACTCCCAGACCGAATAGGTGCTGACGCGGCGTCTCGCCGACGACTGGCGCGGCGCCCTGCGCGCAATGGTCATGGCATAGACGACGATGGTGATGATGGCGGAAAGGCCGAGCCTGTCGGCGATGATCCACACGGCGAAGGTTCCGGCAAACTGCACCACCGTGCTGCTCGCCGCATCCTCGATGCGGCCGAGCGCCAGCAGCGAGACGCGGCCAAACAGATAGCCCGCGATCACACTGCCGATCGTTGCCAGCAGGATCACCGGAACGGCGTTGCTGAGCATGATCGTGCCAAGCGCGGCCGAAACCGCCAGCCGGTAGATCAGCAGCGCCGTGGCATCGTTGAGCAGGCTCTCGCCCTGCAGGATGGCGGTGATGCGGTGCGGCACCTTGAACTGGCTGAGCACGGCGGATGCGGCCACCGCATCCGGTGGCGCGACGATGGCGCCAAGCGCGATTGCCGCCGCGATCGGCAGGCCGGCCATCTTCCAGCCGACCAAGGCAACCACCACGGTGGTGAAGACCACGGCGCCCAGCGCGAGCAACGCGAGCGACAGCCGGTAGCGCTTGAGGTCGCGCAGCGACGTGTCATAGGCGGCGTCGAGAAGCACCGGCGCGATGAACAGGGCAAGCGCCAGCTCCGGATCGATCTCGATCGTCGGCGCACCGGGTACGAAGGCAATCGCGACGCCGGCCAGAGCCAGCAGGGACGGATAGGGAATTTCCAGCCGCCGCGACAGCGCCGTCAGCGCGACGGCAGCCAGAAGCAGGATGAGGGTAAGTTCGAATAGCGCCATGGCCCATCGTAGCGGCGAAGCGGCATCATGGGCAGTGGCTGGATGGCAAGATGCTGTTGATTATCCAGCACTCGGGTCCGGCAATGATACGGCCGTTCATCGCGCCAGCTCGAATCGACCGCCTCGGTCGCGCCAAAATGCTGCTTGCTAGTGCAGCACCAGCATATCGCTTGATGAGAACGATATGTCGGCCTTCTCGCCGACCGCGGGCGGTGGCGTTGCCGGGCTGTTGAAGGTGTCGAGCGACACCGTGTTGCCGCCGATGCCGACGCGAACGCGAATGACTGAGCCGAGGAAGTGCACTTCGGAGATTTCGCCCGACAGGCTTGAATCGCGCCCGGGTTGGCGTCCGAGCGAAATCGCCTCCGGTCGCAGCGCCAGCGACAGCGTGTCACCGGACTTCGAGCCGTTGAGCTTGCCCATTAGCGAGACTTCCTGCGTGTTGACGCGCACCTTGCCGGACGCGGCATCGGTGACAGTGCCTTCGAGCACGTTCAGCGTGCCGACGAAATTGGCGACGAACTTGGTCGCCGGCCGGTTGTAGATCTCGAACGGGGTGCCGACCTGCTCGGCCTTGCCGCCATACATCACCGCGATGCGGTCCGAGATCGACAGCGCCTCTTCCTGGTCATGTGTGACGAAGATGGTGGTGATGCCGAGCTTCTTCTGGATCGAGCGGATTTCCTCGCGCAGCGAGACGCGCACCTTGGCGTCGAGCGCCGACAGCGGCTCGTCGAGCAAAAGCAGCTTCGGCTTCGGCGCGATGGCGCGGGCCAGCGCGATGCGCTGTTGCTGGCCGCCGGAGAGCTGGTAGGGATAGCGGTCGGCCATCTGCGGCAGCTTGATGATGTCGAGCATCTCGGCCACGCGTCTGTCGATGTCCGCCTTGGGCATGCCGGCGACCTTCAGGCCAAAGCCGATGTTTTGCGCCACCGTCAGGTTGGGGAACAGCGCATAGGCTTGGAACACCATGCCGACATTGCGCTGGTTGGGCTTTAGCCTCGTGATGTCCTTGCCTGCGACGACGATCTTGCCCGCCGACGGCTCTTCGAAACCGGCGACCATGCGCAGCACGGTGGTCTTGCCGCAACCCGATGGCCCAAGGAAGGAAACGAACTCGCCCGGCTCGACATCAAGATTGAAATCTTCGACCACGGTGGTGGCGCCGAAGGATTTTCGCACATGCTGGATGGAGAGGAATGGTTCGGCCATGGCTTTTTCTTTCGATCAGTACTTTGTCGATCAGTTCGGGCGGTTCGCCGATCTCGGCGCGAAACGGGACAGGATCTGGATCAGCGACATACAGCCCCAGGTGATGGCGAAGGCGATGATGGCAAGCGCCGCCGGCTCATAGGCGCGGTTGGCGCCAACGTTTTGCAGATAGGGGCCGAAGGCGGGCCGGTTGAGCAAGCTGGCCATGGTGAATTCGCCAATGACGATGGCGAAGGTAAGGAAGGCGCCCGACAGCACGGCGATCAGCACATTGGGCAGGATCACACGACCAATGATCGTGCCCCAACCGGCGCCAAGGATCTGCGCCGCTTCGGTCAGCGTCCTGACGTCGATGGTGCGCAGTCCGGTATCGACCGCGCGATACATGTAGGGCAGCGCCAGCATTGCATAGCCGATGACCAGCAAGGCATTTGTGCCCATGTCGGTCGCCAGGAACGGCAGCGGCGAATTCGAACCGTACATCCTGATATAGCCGAAGACGATGACGATGGCGGGAATGACCAGCGGCAGCAGCGTGATGAACTCTACGATCGGCCGCAGTTGCGGCAGGCGCAGTCGAATCCAGTAGGCGGCGGGCACCACGATCAACACGCCCAGAATGATGGTGAAGATGGCGGCAAGCACTGAGTAGCCAAAGGTCGCCTGAAAACGAGGGTCGCCAAGCACGATCTGATAGGCGTCGAAGGAATAAGCGCCGCGCCGCATGCGCAAGGAAAATTCCACCGTCGCGATCAGCGGAATGAAGAAATAGGCCGCGCCCAGCCCGAAGACGACCCAAGCCCAGAATTTTCCGGACTTCATTTCAGCCACCTCTCCGAGCGCGTCCGGAACCAAATGTAGAAGACATTGGCCAGCCCGGTGATGACGATCATGCCGAAGGCGATCGCATAGCCGAGATGGGCATTGTGCAGCACGTCACCGCGTATCTGCGCATAGAGCAGGATCGGCACGATGTTGAGTGAAGAGCCGGTCAGCGCATAGGCGGTGGCGATGGCGCCGAAGGCATTGGCGAAGAGCAGGATGACCGTGCCGAGGAAACTCGGCCAGATCACCGGGATGACCACCATGCGCCAGTATTGCGTCTGGGTGGCGCCAAGCGTCGCCGCAGCCTCGCCCCACTCCTTCTTCAAGCCGTCGATCGCCGGCGTGATGATGACCACCATTAGGGGAATCTGGAAATAGACATAGGTCAGCGTCAGGCCCCAGAACGATAGGATGTTGAAGCCGTGCGCATAAATGTTGAGGCCGAACACGGTGTTGAGCAGCACCGTGGCGAGACCGAGGCGTCCGAGCGTGGCGATGAAGGCGAAGGCCAGCGGTACGCCGGCGAAATTGGAAGCCACGCCGGAGAATGTCAGCGTCGCCGAACGTATCCACTCCGGCAGGCCGCCGCGCACGATAGCGATGGCGATGCCGAGACCTGCGAAGGCGCCGATCAGCGACGAGGAAAGGCTGACCTTGAGCGAGATCCAGTAGGCGGCGACAATCGATGGCTGCGCCAGTGCTGCTATGTTTTCGAACGTGAATTCGCCGGCATCGTTCTGGAATGCACCCAGCATCAGATAGAGCGTGGGTAGGATCAGGAACATGATGGCGAAGATGAAGAATGGCGCAACGCCGAGCCATTGCGTCGGCAGTCGCATTGCACGCGCCTCGCTGGGGGGCGCGGTCTTCCCGGCAACTGCGTGATCGGAAAGCGAGATATCTGTCATGCGCCGGCTACCGTCTCCGAGGAACACCGGGCGGCCGCGAGGCCGCCCGGTTGGTTTCAAGCCTTACTTGACGTTGGCGCCGACGACGGCATCCCAGTTCTTGGTGACGGCTTCCTTTGCCTTGCCCTGCTCGTCCAGCGTCGGGAACACCGCGGCAGCGTAAGCCTCGGCCGGCGGCAGCTTGGCCATCACGTCCGCCGGGAGCTTGCCGTTCTTGGCAAGATCGTTGAAGCGGATCGGGTGGCAATAGCCCTTCAGCCAGCCGATCTGGCCTTCGTCGGAGTAGAGATACTCTAGCCAGAGCTTGGCAGCGTTCGGATGCGGTGCGAAAGCACTGATCGCCTGCACATAGACGCCGGCAACGACACCGGTCTTGGGCACGACGACGTCGACGGGCGGATTGCCCTTCAGCGTGTCGCGACCGGCAAGTGCATTGTAATCCCAGGTCACCAGGATCGGCGTCTGGCCTTGTGCCAGGGTCGCCGGTTTGCCGATGACCGGCACGAAATTGCCGGCGGCGTTAAGCTTCTTGAAGAAGTCGAGACCAGCAGTGCCAGCAGCTTCGCCGGCAGCCGCACCACCGGAAATGCCGGCCGCGTAGACGGCCTGGATGGCCTGGTTCGAGGCGCGCGGGTCGCCGGCAAGCGCCACGGTGTTGGCGAATTCCGGCTTCAGCAGGTCAGCCCAGTCAGCAGGCGCTTCCTTGACGAGGTCCTTGTTCACCAGGAAGGATAGCACGCCATAGTAGTCGCCGGTCCAGTAACCATCGGCATCCTTGGCGCTGTCGGGGATCGAGTCCCAGGTCGACACTTTGTAGGGCTGGATCAGGCCGTCAGCCTTGGCGGTCGGGCCGAAGGACAGGCCAACGTCGATGACGTCGGGCGCCTGCGGGCCCTTGTTGTCCTTGTTGGCCTTGATCGCCTCGACCTCGTCGCCGGAGCCGGCATCGGGGTTGAGTTCGTTGATGGTGATCTCAGGATACTTTGCCTTGAAGCCGTCGATGACGGCCCCGTAGCCGCACCAGTCATGCGGCAGCGCGATGGTCGTGAGCTGGCCTTCCTTCTTCGCAGCGGCAACCAGTTCATCCATGGACTGGGCCGACGAGATAGCAGAGGTCGCCATGAGGGCGACGGCCGAAAGGGAAAGCACTTTCCCTGTGAACTTGAACATGTGTTCTCTCCGTTGAACTGGCGTCATGGACGCCTGCGATGCGGTATCGGTTTCATATGACAGCCAGATGAAAGCTTTTTGAAACTGGCCCCCGGCGGTACGAAAAGTTAACTCTTTTTAACCGGCTGTAGCAATTAGCCTCGACTTAATTTCCCGGCTAATGGTTTATTGCCTTGCTTTTTGCCCCCTTGCCCTTCCTTTCCCTTCGTTTTTAGATCACGTCCGGCGCAGAAACCGCCTCAGACAGTGCCGGCGATAGTGTTCTCGAGCAGCGTCAGCGCCGCCTTTTTGGTCAGCCTGACCGGGTTGCCGCCGGCGGTCGGATCGACCACCGCCATGTCGGCGATCAGCCCTTTGCGCTTCTTGTCCATGTCGAGCCCCTTGATCAGATCGGGCAGCGCATGCGGCACCTTCAATTCCTTGCGCAGCTTGATGATCGCTTTGGCAAAGCCGTCGAAGCCACCCTTGATGCCGCAATAGGCAGCGAGCCGGGCAATCCGCTCCTCGATGGAGTCGCGATTGAAGGCCAAGACATAGGGCATGAACACCGCATTCGTCATGCCGTGATGGGTGTCGTAGAGCGCGCCGATCGGATGCGACAGCGAGTGGATGGCGCCAAGACCCTTCTGGAAGGCGGCAGCACCCATGGCGGCCGCACTCATCATGTGGGCGCGCGCGACAAGGTCCTTGCCTTTGGCGTAGGCCCTGGGCAGGTTCTCGAACACCAGGCGCACACCTTCCACCGCAATGCCGTCGGCCATCGGATGGTAGCCCGGCGCGCAATAGGCTTCGAGGCAATGTGCCAGCGCATCCATGCCGGTGCCGGCGGTGATGAAGCCGGGCATGCCGACCGACAGTTCCGGATCGGCAATGACGATTGCCGGCAAAAGCTTCGGATGGAAGATGACCTTCTTGGTGTGCGTCGCCTCATTGGTGATGACGCCGGCACGCCCGACTTCCGAGCCTGTGCCGGCAGTGGTCGGCACGGCGATGATCGGCGCGATGGCATCTGAATTGGCGCGCGTCCACCAGTCGCCGACATCCTCAAAGTCCCAGATCGGTCGCGTCTGGCCGGCCTGGAACGCGATCAGCTTGCCGAGATCGAGCGCTGAACCGCCGCCGAAGGCGATGACGCCGTCATGCTTGCCCTTCTTGAACACGGCGATGCCGGCGGTGAGGTTGGAATCGACCGGGTTCGGCTTCACCTCGGAGAACACGCCATAGGATACCTTGGCGTCGTCGAGGATTTTCAGCGTCGAAGCGACGACCGGCAGTTTCGCCAACCCCGGATCGGTGACGAATAGCGGCCGCTTAATGCCGGTGGCAGCGAGCACGTCAGGCAGTTCCTTGATGCGCCCCGCGCCGAAGCGGACGGTGGTCGGGTAGTTCCATTTGGAGATCAGCTTGGACATGTCTTGTCTTTCAAAAAATCAGATGGCTTCGCGCAGATGGAAGGATTTCGGCCGGGTCAGATTGTCGTAGCCGAGCGCCGAAAGGGCGACGCCTTTGCCGGTGTCCTTGACGCCGGTCCAGACCAGCGCCGGATCGAGGTAGTCGCAGCGGTTCATGAACACGGTCCCGGTCTCGACGCGGTCGCCGATCGCCACCGCATGCTCGATATCGCCGGTCCAGATCGAAGCGGTCAGCCCGTAGGGGCTGTCGTTCATCAGCGCGATCGCCTCCTCGTCGTTGCGCACCTTCATGATGCCGACGATCGGGCCAAAACTTTCCTCGCGCATGACGCTCATCTGGTGGTCGACGCCGGTCAGCACTTCCGGCGCCAGATAGGGCGAGCCGGCCTTGTCGTTAGCCACCTTCATATTGATGTGTGCGATTGCACCCTTGCGCAGCGCCTCGGCCTTCTGCTCGCGGATCAGGTCGGCAAAGCGCGCCTGCGCCATCGGCCCCATTGTCGTCGCCTGTTCCAGCGGATTGCCGACGGCATAATTCTTCGTCTCGGCGATGAAACCTTCGACGAACTGGTCGTAGACCTTCTCATGCACATAGACGCGCTCGATGCCGCAGCAGCACTGGCCGGAATTGTAGAAGGCGCCGTCGACCAGATTGGCCACCGCATGGTCGAGCTTGGCGTCGGGCAGCACATAGGCCGGATCCTTGCCGCCGAGTTCGAGCCCGAGCGTCATGAAGGTGCCGGCCGCCGCCTTCTCGATGGCGCGGCCGCCGCCGACCGAACCGGTGAAATTGACATGGTCGATCTTGCCCGAGCCGAGCAGCTTCTCGGTCTGGGCATGGTTCAGCACGACATTCTGGAACACGCCCTTGGGCAGCCCAACCTTGTCGAACGCCTGCTGGAACCGTTCGCCAACCAGCAGCGTCTGCGCCGCATGTTTGAGGATAACGGTATTGCCGGCCATCAGTGCCGGCACGATGGTGTTGACGGCGGTCAGATAGGGATAGTTCCACGGCGCGATCACCATGACGACGCCGAGCGGATCCTTCTTCACATAGCGTCGGAAGCCGTCCTTCGGGTTGGATGCCGGCACGGATTTCAGCGCGGCTTCAGCGATCTCGACCATGTAGTTGGTGCGTTCCCTGACGCCGCCGAACTCGCCGCCATAGCGCACCGGTCGCCCTATCTGCCAGGCGATCTCCGGCACGATCTCGTCGGTCATCGCGACCAGCGTTTCGAGCATCGCCAGCATAAATTTGCCGCGCTCGACGATCGGCGTCAGCGCCCACTTCTCCTGCGCCGCCTTGGCGCGCTCGACCGCGGCATTGATCGCCTGGTCGGTCGCGATCGGCCGCTCGGCGTAAATCGAACCATCGATGGGCGATTTGAGTTTTACGGTTTCCAAAGGATACTCCAAGTTAGCAGGCTAGGGTGCGCAGATGGCCATTGCGGCCATAGCGAAGGATGGGCTCGTCACGCGTCACCAGAACCATGTCCAACGCTCTCGCACTTGCCATCAGTATCCGATCCATCGGATCACCATGAGGCGGACCGGGCAGGTTGGATGACGCAATCAGAATGGCTGGTGAGATAGCGCTGAGCTTTGCCGACATTCGCTCGATGAATCGCTCCACGAAGTCGAGTGGCGCCAATGGCAGATTGAGCCGGCCCTTGGCTACGCCAATTCCGATCTCCCATGTCGACATCGGCGAAAGATACAGACGGCCGTCATAGGCCGCTTCCGAAATCTCCCGGCTTGCGTGCGGATCGATCAGACTATCGTTGGCGACAAAGATCATCGCACATGTATCCAGAAGCAGGTTTGGCCCTTCGCTCATTTACGCACCGCAAGTTTGCCGTCACGCGCGTCAGCCTCACCGCCCAGATAGCCCCGGTCCCATGGCTCGTCATCGAAAGGTTTGGTGATATCAAATCCGGCTTCGATTGTTATCAGGCCCTTCATGAAACCAAAACCGGGGTGGCGATCCGCGCGCGCCTCCTTTGGCGCGGCAGGCACGCTACCACTGGGCGGCGCCGAAATGGGCACTTTGCGAACGCGGCGAAATACCAATTTCCCACTGCCTATATTGACGGATTCGGTCTCGAACCCAGCCTCAAGCCACTCCCTTGTCATGGGATTGTTGCTCGGATTGTTGCTCCACCATGCAGGGTATTGCTTCGATGCGGGCAGCGGCAGATTGAGCACTCTCTCGATTTCGGCGAATGACATCGGAACGCGATCGACATTTTGGGCAATGAGAAAGTCCTTGAGCGGCGCATATTTGGACATTGCAAACTCCTCAATGTAGCGCACTGCAGTTTACAAGTACCATATGGCACTAACTTCACTACATTGTCAACATTAAAGCTTTATAAAGTTTTAGTACCGCTCGAACCCTCTGTGCAGTTCCCAATCCGTAATGCGGCGGTCGTATTCGAACTGCTCCCACTTTGCGGTGTGGACATAATGTTCGAGCACATCGTCGCCGAGCGCCTGCTTCAGCATCTTCGACTTGGCCAGCGTCTCGGTGGCGTCGCGCAGCGTTTTCGGGATCTCCGGAAGGCGCGAGGCCTGGTAGGCATCGCCGACGAACGGCTTCTGCAGTTCGAGCTTCTCGTCGATGCCGGCAAGGCCGGCGGCGATCAGCGCCGCGAACGCGAGATAGGGGTTCAGGTCGGCGCCGCCGATGCGGCATTCCATGCGGATGCCCTTGGTGCCCTCGCCGCACAGGCGGAAGCCGGCGGTGCGGTTGTCCTCGCTCCACATGATCTTGGTCGGTGCGAAGGTGCCGGCCTGGAAGCGCTTGTAGGAGTTGATGTAGGGCGCCAGGAACCAGGTAAACTCCTTGGCGTATTTGAGCTGCCCAGCCGCCCATTGCTGGCCAAGCGTGGACAAAGTCCAGTCCGCCTTCTTGTCGAAGAACAATGGCGTCTTGCCGTCGGCGCTCCACAGCGAATTGTGGATGTGGCTGGAATTACCGGCGAGCCCGTAATTGTATTTCGACATGAAGGAAATCGACTTGCCTTCGGACTCGGCAATCTCCTTGGCGCCGTTCTTCAGGATGACGTGGCGGTCGGCCATGTCGAGCGCTTCGGCATAGCGCACATTGATCTCTTCCTGGCCCGGGCCCCATTCGCCCTTGGAATTCTCGATCGGAATGCCGGCCGCTTCCATCTCGTTGCGAAGCCGGCGCATGACGCCTTCTTCCTTGGTGGTGATGCCGATCTGGTAGTCGCCAATATAGGGCGAAGCGGTATCGAGGCCCTGCCAGTGCTTCTTGCGGGCGGAATCATAGGTCTCGTTGAACAGATAGAATTCGAGCTCCGAGGCGAAGTAGCCGATATAGCCGCGTTCGGTGAGCCGCTTGACCTGCTTTTTCAGCATCGCGCGCGGCGAATGCGGCAGGTCGTCATGGGTGTGGTGGTCGAGCACGTCGCAGATCACCAGCGCCGTCTTTTCCAGCCACGGAATGCGCCGCAGCGTCGCCAGGTCCGGCTTCATGACGAAGTCGCCATAGCCTTTCGACCAGCTTGCCGCCTTGTAGCCCGGCACCGGCTCCATATCGATGTCGGCGGCGAGCAGATAGTTGCAGCCATGCGTCTCGTCATGAGCAGAATCCACAAAGTACTGCGCCAGGAAACGCTTTCCAGCCAGCCGCCCCTGCATGTCGACGATGCAGGCCAGCACCGTGTCGATCTCGCCATTGGAGACCGCTTTCTTCAACTGATCGAACGAGAAATTTCCGGCCATTCCTTTGGCACTCCAGTGCTTGGTCGTTGAGGACGAAACCATAGCCGGCTGCACGCCGGCCATGGCCATGATGGTGACGTCAGTGGCCGGTTTCGCCGACAGCCTGTTCGGCAGCCTTGATCGCTGCCTGACGCGCCGCGATGATATCGCCCAGCGGCGGACCCTGGAAGCGATTACGCTCGAAGGCGAACCAGACAATCGCCGTCAGGATGAAGAAGCCGACGGTGATGTACAGCGCCCAGTCGTTCGGCGGCTGGATGCCGATGATGAAGATCAGGATCATCGACACTATGGAAAGGACCCCGAACAGCATGAAGATGCCACGGCCCAGGTTCCACGGTCCCATCTTGTCCCACTTCGGCGTGCCCCAGGCCAGCATGCCGAGCACGATCGGCACGGTGAAGGACAGGAACAGGAAGATGACGGTGCAGGACACGACGATGGTGTAGGCCGAAGTACCGGCGACCGAAACCAGCGTCGAACCCCAGACGAACAGCACCGACAGGACCGACGCCGTCCAGATCGCCGCCACCGGCGTGCGATAGGTCGGGCTGACCTTGGCCAGTGCCGACGAGCCCGGCAGGCCGCCGTCACGCGAGAAGGCAAAGATCATGCGCGAAGCCGAGGTGACGGTTGCGAGGCCGCACAACAGCTGGGCGATGAACACGACGAGGTAGACGAACTCCTTGAGGCCGGGACTGACGCGCTGGTCGAAGGCCCAGAAGAACACGTTCCAACCCTGCTTGGCGGCGTCGTCCATGTTGGGGATCATCAGCACGAAGGCGGCCAGGAACAAATAGCCGAAGACCGCCGACCAGATAACCGACATCACCATCGCACGCGGCACCGATGAGGCCGCCTTGATGGTTTCCTCGGAAGTGTGTGCCGAAGCATCGTAGCCGGTGATGGTGTAGATCGGCAGCAGAAGGCCGAGAGCGAACACCCAGGCGTTCGAGACGGACGGCCAGACGCTGGCGCCGGCCTCACCCGAGTAGTTGTGGAAGGTGAAGAGCCGGCTGAAATCCCAGGTCTCGGCGGAGAACAGGCAGACGACAGCAATCAGGATCGAGCCGAAGAAGATCAGGTAACCCGAAAAGTCGGTCAACTTCGCAGTCAGCTTGATGCCGAGATGGTTGATCAGCGCCTGGGCGCCAGTGATGATGACCAGGAAGATCATCTGATTGGTCAGCGTACCCTCGATGCCGAGCGTCGGCCCGAAGGCGCCGATGAAGAACGTCCAGGTGCCGACATTGATGGCGCCGAGCACGGTGATCAGGCCGAGCAGGTTGAGCCAGGCCGTCACCCAGCCAGTGCCGCGATTGCCGAGGATCGAACCCCAGTGATAGAGGCCGCCGGCCGTCGGATAGGCCGAGCTGATCTGCGACATGGCGACCGCGAAGGTCAGCGAGACGAAGCAGCCGACCAGCCAGCCGATGCCGATGCCGATGCCACCGGCGCCCGACGTTGCCTGCGCCAGCGAATTGATGCCGCCCGACAGGATGCAGATGATGGAGAAGGAAACGGCGAAGTTGGAGAAGCGGCTTAGCCGCCGCTCAAGTTCCTGGGCGTAGCCCATGGAATGGAGGTGCTTTACGTCTTCCGCCTTGTCTGTGTCTGAATAACCCGGTGCTGCCATTGTAGTCCCCTTTGCGTTCTTAGCTGGCCGGCCCTGCCCCGGTCGGCTTGCGCCGGCCGGAGCATCTAGTCTTTGCTGTTAGCCTGCCGTCTGGCCGACGGCTGCTTCCGCGGCCGCGATCTCGGAAGCGCGGCGAGCAATGTCGGCGCCGATCGGCGGGCCCTTGAAGCGGCGCGATTCGATGCCGAACCACAGCACCACGAGCAGAACGATCAGGCCGATGGCATAGTTGATCAGGATGTCGAAGGGCGGCTGGATGCCGGCATACATCAGCACCAGAACGCCAAGCACCGTGATGACGGCGAACGGCTTGGACCAGATGCCGAGGCGGAACGGGCCGAATTCGGTCCAGCTCTTGCCCTCGGCAAGCAGGCCGGCGGCCACGGGCATGGCGTAGGACACGTAGAGGAACAATGCACAGCCGGCCGCCAGTGCGGCAAAAGCCGGCGAGTACAATGTCGCTGCGACCGCGAGCACCGCTCCGAGCCAGATCGCCGCCACCGGCGTGCGCCATGTCGGGCTGACGGTTTTCCACACCGACGAACCGGGCAGGCCGCCGTCACGCGCGAAGGCAAAGATCATGCGCGAGGTCGACGTCAGTCCGGCGAGAGCGCAGATGAAGTTCGCCAGCACGATTGCGATGGCAATGATGCTCTTCAGCAGGAATGGTGCCGGCAGGTTGTTGAAGAGATTGAACCAGGCATTGGCGCCATCCTTGGCCGTCGCTGCCAGATCGGGGCTGGCCAGTACGAACGAAACGGCCATGACGAAGCCGAACACCAGCGACCACAGGACCGAATGGATCATGCCGCGCGGCACCGCCACGCGGGCATTGTGGGTCTCTTCGGACGTGTGGGCCGAAGCGTCGAAGCCGGTGATGGTGTAGAGTGGGTAGAGCAGGCCGATCAGGAAGGCGACGAGTGCCGTCCGTGCGGTCGGAACGTAGCCTGCGCCTGGATCACCGGTGTTGTTGACGAAGGTGGTGAGCCGCGAGAAATCCCAGCTTGCGCCCCAGATCAGGAACATCGCGGTCAACACGACGGCGACGACCAGAATGAGGTAGCCCGAGAAATCCGTCAG
Organism: Mesorhizobium sp. M0659; assembly: GCF_040320605.1. Lineage (NCBI taxonomy): Bacteria > Pseudomonadati > Pseudomonadota > Alphaproteobacteria > Hyphomicrobiales > Phyllobacteriaceae > Mesorhizobium > Mesorhizobium sp. M0659. The sequence continues at coordinate 138,939 of NZ_JAMYPY010000002.1, read as the reverse complement.
CATGGTGGTGAGCCTGATACCGAAATGGTTGATCAGCGCCTGTGCGACCGTGATGATCACAACGCCGATCACCTGCTCCTGATAGCCCCACGCGGAGACGTCGTTGCCGAACACGCCGGACCAGACAAGGTCCTTGAACAGCGCGTAGACGCCGACATTGACCGAGGCGACGACGAAGACCAGGCCGAGCAAGTTGATCCAGGCCGTGGCCCAGCCCCAGCCGCGCCCGCCGAGAATTGACGACCAGTGGTAGAGACCGCCGGCCGTTGGGTAGGCCGAGCCGATCTGGCCAAGGGACGCGGCAACGACAAGTGCAAAGACGCCGCCGATGACCCAGCCGACAGTCGCCTCGAAGCCGCTGCCGGTCGCCATGGCCAGCGGGAAGGACGTGATGCCGCCCGCCAGAATACAAATGATCGAAAAGGAAATTGCGAAATTCGAGAAGCCGCTCATGCGGCGAGCCAACTCCTGGGCATAGCCCATGCTATGGAGGGTTTTTACATCCTCCGATCTTTCAGCGTCTGATTTGTCCGGTCCTGCCATTTTCGTCCCCTGTTTTTCTAGCTGGCCGATTGAACTGACTTTCCCATTGCGTGTCGCCGGGAACCCTTGGCCTCCTCGGGTTCCAGGTCAGAAAAAATGCCCGTGAGCAGATCCGCCCATTTCCGCTGCCCGGTCTCGCCGGAGATCTCGTCGTTGCGGATTTCGATCATTGCGCAGGCAAGGCCGCGCGAGCGTGCATGGCGCTCCAAAGTGAAATATACGCGGTCGGCCGGCGAATAGGGCTCGTTGATGCCGACAGTGACGCCGGAGAGCCGCTGCAGCGCCGCTATCAGCGGCGACGCCAGCCGGCGGTCGTCATCATGGATGATGCCGATATGCCAGGGCCGCTTCTTGCCCTTGTAGACGGGGGTGAAGGAATGCACCGACACCAGACGGGTCTCCTGCCCACGCGCCTGCCGGTCGTCGATGATCGATGCGATCGTGTCGTGGAACGGCCGCCACGACAAAGCGATGCGCTCGGCGCGCTCACTGTCCGACAGGCCGGCATTGCCCGGAATGGCCGTCGTCTCGCTGACGGGCGGCACCAGGTCCGGTGCGTCGAGCGGACGGTTGCAGTCGATGACCAGGCGCGAGATGCGGGTTTCGACCAGCGTCGCATCGAGCGCTGCCGCCATGCGGCGGGCCACCGGCAGCGCGCCGGGGTCCCAGGCGATGTGGCGGGAGAGGTCCTCGGCCGGCAGGCCAAGCGTGCCGAATTCGGATGGCAGGAAGTTGGAAGCGTGGTCGCAGGTCAGCACGAAAGGGCTGGACCCGCCGGGGTTCGTTACCCCTACGGTATCAGACGATGCAAGGCTGGCGGGCCGTGCTCTCTCCATAGTCTGCCGTCCCCTGGGGAGCGCTGTATCTTATGTTACGTATTTTGCCTCATTGCGTCCCTGTGGATGATTTCATACAGTTTGTCCGGCTTTGTCAAACGCGATTTCGGGGAAGCGGTCCGGACGGGCTCAGGGGTGGGGAAAACGATGATTTCCAGCATTGCCGAACTGATTTCGGACCGCATCGGCACGATGCCGGCCGGCGAGCGCCGCGCCGCGCAGACACTGATTGCGAACTATCCGCTGATCGGGCTGAAGACGGTCGCCGAGTTCTCGGCCGCCGCCGGCGTATCGTCGCCGACCATCCTGCGCTTTGTCTCCAGGCTGGGGTTCCAGAACTATCCCGAATTCCAGTCGGCGCTGCAGGACGAACTGGCGGCGCAATTGCAGTCGCCGGCATCGCGCACGCTCAACCCGGCCTCCCCAAGCGGTGCAGTATCGCCAATGCTGGAGGCGACGCTGGACAATATGCGCGAGACCTTCAGGCATCTCTCCGACAGACAGCTTGCCGACATCGCCGCAAGGCTTGCCGACCGGCGCGGCAAGACATTCCTGATCGGCGGCCGCTTCACCGATCCGTTGGCACGCTACATGGCCGCCCATCTCGCCATCATCCAGCCCGATGTCTATCACCTTGCCGGCCAGGAGAGCATCTGGCGCGACCGGCTGATCGACATGGGCAAGCGCGACGTGCTGGTGATCTTCGACATCAGGCGCTATCAGGACAGTCTGGTCCGCTTTGCCCAGACCGCGCATCAGCGCGGCGTTCAGATCGTGCTGTTCACCGACCAGTGGCTATCGCCGATCGCCCGCTTCGCCCGCCATGTCATTGCCGGACGCACCGCCGTGCCTTCGGCGTGGGACTCTTCCGCCGCTCTGTTCGTTGTCGCCGAGACGCTGATCGGCGCCGTCACGAGGCAGCTCGAGGCCGACAGCGCCAGGCGCATCCGCGACCTCGAAAGCCTGCGCTGACACGTTCAATCCCCGCCGCAGGTGCGCAAAATTACGCAGATTTAATGTGCATGGAAGCGGCAGAATTGCCATAAAGCCATGATATTGCGGCGGCTTGGCACATACCGGGTGCGTCGCTGCGCGTTTTTTTGCTTGGCGAAACCGGTAGACGTTTTGCCAACCGGAGTGTCGATGGTCGCCTGGAAACAGATCGTTTTTGCGCTTGTGATCCTGGTCGCGGCTGTCCTCGCCTGGGCGCGATTCTTCCCGGGCGCGCCGGAGGTTCTGGCACGCTGGGGCATCGACTGGACCTATGCTTCGGCGCCCGCCACAACCGGCGCGGTCGACACGACGAAACAGGCAGGCGGTCGCAACGCTGCCGGCCGGCCGGCAAATGTCGTTGCCTTGCCGGCGGGCACGGCCACCATCAACGATCGCCTGCAGGCGATCGGCACCGGCCGCGCCAACGCGTCGGTGACGGTCAACCCGTACAGCTCCGGCCGGCTGGTTGAATTCCTCGTCCAGTCCGGTACCCGCGTCGACAAGGGGCAGATCATCGCTGTTCTCGATTCCGAGACCGAGGTGATCTCGCAGGATCGTGCCAAGCTCGCCTTGCAGGATGCCCAGGACAAGCTCGAGCGGGTGAAATCATTGAGGGCCTCCAACGCCGCGACCCCGGTCGCCGTCGCCGATGCCCAAGTGGTGCTGGCCGGCGCCAAACTGGCGCTGCAGGATGCCGAACTCGCCTTGCAGCGTCGTTCGATCGTCGCCCCTATCGCCGGCACGGTCGGCATCCTGCCGATATCGGCCGGCAATTACGTCACCAGCCAGTCGGCGATCGCCACGCTTGACGACCGCTCCTCCATCCTGGTCGATTTCCTGGTGCCCGAGCGCTTCGCCGCCGCCGTCAAGGTCGGCGCGCAACTGTCGGCGACGCCGATCGCCAATCCGAGCAAGGCCTATACCGGCACCGTGTCGGCCATCGACAACCACATCGACGAAAAGAGCCGCACCCTGCTGGTCAAGGCTGCAATCGCCAATCCGGCGGATTCGCTGCGCGCCGGCATGTCGTTCGGCATCACCATGCGCTTCCCCGGCGACACCTATCCGGCCGTCAGCCCGCTGGCGATCCTGTGGGGTTCCGACGGCGCCTATGTCTGGCAGGTCGAGGACGGCAAGGCCAGGCGCGTTCCCGTGCGCATCATCCAGCGCAACACCGAGACGGTGCTGATCGACGCCGAGATCGAGGATGGCGACATGGTTGTGACCGAGGGCACCCAGAGCGTCAGCGAAGGCGGCGCGGTCCGCATCGCCGGCCAGGATCAGCGCGCCGCGGACGCGGCCGAAGGCTCATGACCGCGCCTGTCAGCACCGCCAGCGAAACCGGCTTCACCGCTCTTTTCATCCGCAGGCCGGTCATGGCCTTCGTGCTGAACACGCTGATCGCAGTGGCCGGTCTTGCCGCTTTCTACGGCGTCGAAATCCGCGAACTGCCCGATGTCGACCGCGCCGTGGTCACCGTGTCGACGGCTTTCGAGGGTGCCGCCGCCGAAACCGTCGACCGTGAACTGACCGACACCATCGAGGGTGCGGTCGCGCGCGTATCCGGCGTCAAGTCGATCTCGTCGACCTCGTCCTTCGGCCAGAGCCGCGTCACCATCGAGTTCAACGACGGCGTCGATTTGAACGTCGCCGCTTCCGACGTGCGCGACGCGGTCGGCCGTGTCGCCAACATGATACCGGAGACCGCCGATCCGCCGCGCATCGTCAAGGCCGATGCCAATTCCGATGCCGTGATGCGACTGGCCGTCACCTCCGACACCATGTCGGTGCAGGACATGACGGTGATTGTCCAGGACCAGATCGAGGACGAACTGGCTGCCGTGCCTGGCGTCGCCGACGTTCAGGTCTATGGCGACCGCGACAAGATCTTCCGCATCGATGTCGACCAGAACAAGCTCGCCAGCCTCGGCTTCACTGTCGCCGATCTGAGGGCAGCGCTTGCCTCGGTCGCTTTCGATTCACCAGCCGGTTCGATCACCACCACCAACCAGGATCTCATCGTCCGCACCACGGCCGATGTGACGACGCCGGAAGAATTCGAAAACATCATCATCGGCGGCACGACGCGCATCCGCGACGTCGCCACCGTCACGCTCGGTCCCGACATCGGCCAGACCTCGTTGCGCTCCGACGGCAAGACCGGCATTGGCCTTGGCATCATCCGTCAGGCGGAATCGAACACGCTGGATATTTCCACCGGAGTGAAAGCAGCCGTCGCCAAGCTGCAGGAAAACCTGCCCAAGGGCATGTCGATCAAGATCACCAGCGACGACGCAGTCTTCGTCAACGGCGCCGTGCACGAGGTCGAGATCGCGCTCGGCCTGTCGATCTCCATGGTGCTGATCGTCATCTACATCTTCCTGCTCGACTGGCGCGCGACGCTGATCCCTGGTCTGTCAATGCCGGTCGCCATGATCGGCACCATCGCCGCCATCTATCTCGCAGGCTTCTCCATCAACATTCTGACGCTTCTGGCGCTGGTGCTGGCGACCGGCCTTGTCGTCGACGACGCCATCGTCGTTTTGGAAAACATCGTGCGACGGCGCAACGAAGGCATGGGGCCTCGTGCCGCCGCCGTGCTCGGCGCCCAAGAAGTGTTCTTCGCAGTCATCGCCACGACGCTGACGCTCGTTGCCGTTTTCGTGCCGATCTCCTTCCTGCCGGGACAGACCGGCGGCCTGTTTCGCGAATTCGGCTTCGTCCTCGCCATGTCGGTGCTGCTCTCCTGCGTGGTGGCGCTGACGCTGTGCCCGATGCTGGCCTCGCGCATGTTGACCGGCGCATCGCTCCACCATGAAGGCGGTCACGGCATTGGCGCGCGCGTCGGTGGCGGGCTGAACGCGGCCTACAAGCGCGCCTTGCATGCCTGCCTCGGCGCGCCGTGGATCGTGCTGCTGGTTGCGGTGCTGTTTGCGGGCGTCGCCTTCAGCCTGTTCGGCACCATCCGCCAGGAACTGACGCCGAGCGAGGACCGCGCCGTCGTGCTGTTGCGCATCAACGCGCCGCAAGGCGTCAGCCTCGATTACACCACGCAGCAGATGCAGAAGATCGAGCGGCTGATCCAGCCGCTGCGCGATTCCGGCGAGATCGTCTCGACCTTCGAAAACGCCGGCCAGAACGGCGCCTACAATTCCGGCTTCATGGTGATGACGCTGGCGCCGTGGGACGAGCGCACGCGCAGCCAGCAGGAGATCATGGCGCAGATAAGCCAGCTGACCCGGCAGGTGCCATCCGTGCGCATCTTCCCGGTGCAGGCCAATAGCCTCGGCATTCGCGGCGCCGGCAACGGCCTGCAATTCGCGCTGGTCGGCAACGACCGCAAGGCGCTCGGCGACGCGGCGGTGAAGATCATCGCCCGGATGCAGGCCGATCCGCGCTTCCAGACGCCGCGGCTTTCCATCGACCCGACGCAGCCGCAGCTGGCGGTGGCCATAGACCGCGAGCGCGCCTCCGATCTCGGCATCGACATATCAGGGCTCGCCAACACCTTGCAGGCGATGCTCGACGGCAACGATGTCGTCGATGTCTACATCGCCGACCGCAGCTATGGCGTGAAGCTGGTCTCGACCACCAACCCGATCAATGATCCGACCGATCTGGAAAACATCTTCCTGAAGACCGCCGACGGCCGCTTCGTGCCAATGTCGACCATCGCCACGCTGACCGAGCGCGCCGTGCCGCCGTCGCTGACCCGCGAACAGCAGCAGCCTTCGGTGGCGATCACCTCGAACCTGAACGGCAATTTCGCACTGGGTGACGCGCTCGGCGTTGCCGAGCAGATCGCCGCCCCGCTGCTGCCGCCGGGCAGCCGCGTCCTGCCGCTGGCCGAAGCCGCGACGCTCGGCGAGACCAACAGCGCCATGATCACCATTTTCGGCTTCGCGCTGGTCATCATCCTCCTGGTGCTTGCCGCCCAGTTCGAAAGCTTCGTCAGCGCCGTCATCATCATGGCGACGGTCCCGCTCGGCCTTGCCTGCGCAATCTTTGCGCTGCTTTTGTCAGGCACCAGCCTCAATGCCTACAGCCAGATCGGCCTCGTGCTTCTGGTCGGCGTCATGGCCAAGAACGGCATCCTCATCGTCGAATTCGCCAACCAGCTGCGCGACCGCGGCCTCGGCGTGCGCGAGGCGATCGAGCAGGCCTCGATCATCCGCCTGCGGCCGGTGATGATGACGATGATCTGCACCATCCTCGGCGGGGTCCCGCTGGTGCTGGCCGCCGGCGCCGGTGCCGAAGCGCGCATCGCGCTCGGCTGGGTCATCGTCGGCGGGCTGGGTCTCGCCACCGTCTCGACGCTTTTCCTGACCCCGGTCGCCTACCTCCTGCTCGGCCGCTTCGTCACGCCGAAGACGCATGAGGAAGCGAGGCTGAAGCGGGAGCTTGAGGAAGCGGCGTACGCCAATGTCGAGCCGGCGGAGTAGCTCCGCTTACCCTCCCCCTTGTGGGGAGGGTCGGACCGCAGGTCCGGGGTGGGGGTGCAGCGCCAACTAACGTCGGTCCAGCGCTCCCGCGAATAACAGAGGTAGGAGCCAAGACCCCCACCCCGACGAAAGAGCAAAATTGCTCTTCGTCGACCCTCCCCACAAGGGGGAGGGTAGAAAGTCACGGCCTGATAAACACCTTCCCGTTCGGCTTGGCCAGCTCCGCCGGGACCTTCGCCATCGCCTCATCCAGCGGTAGCACCGCCGTCACGTCGGTCGACCAGCGCCCATCCGAAAAGCGCTTCTGTGCTTCCATGATCGCCGGGCCGCGCTTGTCGCGGAAGTGGCGCATCCATTCGACCAGCCAGAAGCCTTCAATGTGCTTGTGTTGGAAGATCATCTGGCCGGGCTCTCGGATGACAGTGGGGTCCGGATCGAGCCGCCCATAGATGATCCAGCGCGAGCGCTTCGGCATGGCGTCGAAGATCGCCGAGGCCAGCGGCCCGGTCACCGCATCGAGTAAGATGCGCGGCTGCTCGGCCTTGACCACATCGCGTAGTGCTGCCTTGAAATCCGGCGCCTTCTCGTTGAGCACATGGGCCGCCCCGATCTCCTTCAACAGCGGAATCTGCTCGTCGCGGCGCACGATGACGATCGGCCGGAACCCAGCCTCCTTGGCGAGACCCGCGATCAGCTTGCAAAGCTGGCTGGCGCCGGCGGTCATAATGAAGGCTTTTTCGCCCGTCTCCTTGACGATGTCGAACATGGCGAGCGCCGTGAGCGGGTTGACGATCATCGCCGCGCCATCCTCGTCGCGGACCGTGTCGAGCAGCGGAATGCAGCCGGCAGCTTCGGCAACTGCATAGTCCGCCCACGCGCCCCAATTGGTGACGCCGGTGGTGAAGGCGATGCGCTTGCCGATCAGGCTTTTCGCATAGGGCTCGTCGCCGCTGGCAACGACCGTGCCGACACCCTCGAAGCCGGCCGGCTGGCCCTTGGCGCGCGGCTGACCGTACTGGCCCTTGATGAACATGACGTCGGACGGGTTGATCGAGGCGAGCCTGACCTTGATCAGAACCTGGCTCGGTCCGGGCGTCGGCACGCCGATGCTGCCAAGCTTGAGATACGGCTCCATCGCCTCCAGCGCACTGCCGGAGGGCGTCCTGGTGTAGCCGTCGCCGGTCAGCAGCAGTGCTTTCATGTCTGAGGGGATCGCCATGGCGGGGCTCCTTACAGTTTGAGGATGAGCTTGCCGGATGCGCCACGGCCAAGCACGCGCGTCACCACGGCGGCGGCATCGGCCAGCGGATAAGTGCCTTCGATGACCGGCCGAACCTTGCCGGGGAGATGCCAGCCGACCAGTTCCTTCAGATTGTCGGCATGGACGAGCTGGTCGAGCGGCGCGAAATCGCGGGCGATAATGGCCTTCATCCGCTCAGACCTTTTCCTGCGTGTATTTCCTGAGCTCCGTACGCGCCACCTGCCGGCGGTGCACGGCGTCCGGCCCGTCGGCGAGGCGCAGGGTTCGCAGATGCGTCCATGAGCGTGCCAGCGGCGTGTCCTGGCTGATGCCTTGCGCCCCGAAGATCTGCACGGCCTCGTCGGTGACCTTGAGCGCGACGCGCGGTGCGATGACCTTGATCTGGCTGATCCAGGGCGCGGCTGCGCGCGCATCGCCCTGGTCGATCATCCACGCCGCCTTGAGGCAGAGCAGCCGCGCCATCTCGATCTCCATGCGGCATTCGGCGATGATGTCGAAATTGGCGCCAAGCTTGGCCAAGGGCTGGCCGAAGGCCTCGCGGCGCACCGAGCGCTGGCACAGCAGCTCCAGCGCCATTTCGGCCTGGCCGATGGCGCGCATGCAATGGTGGATGCGGCCGGGGCCAAGCCGCCCCTGGGCGATCTCGAACCCCCTGCCCTCGCCGAGGATCAGGTTTCCGGCCGGCACCCGCACATTGTCGAAGCGAAGATGCATGTGGCCATGCGGCGCGTCGTCGTTGCCATAGACCTGCATCGGCCGCAGCTTGGTCACGCCCTTGGTGCCGGACGGCACCAGGATCATTGAGTGGCGGCGGTGCTGCGGATCGGCTTCGCCGCCGGTGCGAACCATGACAATGTAGATGGCGCAGCGCGGGTCCCCGGCCCCCGACGCCCACCATTTCTCGCCGTTGAGTAGATAGTCGTCGCCTTGCCTTTCGCAGCGCATGGCGATGTTGGTGGCGTCGGAGGAAGCGACGTCCGGCTCGGTCATCAGATAGGCCGAGCGCATTTTCCCCTCGAGCAGCGGCGCCAGCCATGCCTGCTTGTGATCCTCCGAGCCATAGCGCTCCAGCACCTCCATATTGCCGGTGTCGGGCGCCGAGCAGTTGAAGGTCTCGGCGCCGAGATGCGCCTTGCCCATCTCCTCGGCGAGATAGGCATATTCAACGGTCGAGAGCCCGTAGCCGCGCTCGGACCCGGTCAGCCAGAAATTCCACAGACCGCGCTCCTTGGCCGTCTTCTTCAACCCTTCGAGGATCTCGGTCTGCCGCGCGGTGTAGACCCAGCGGTCGCCGCCCTTGCCGACCTCGCTCAAAAACTCATGATCGAGCGGCATGATCTCATCGCGCACCATGGTGGCGACGCGGGCGTGGATCGGCTTCAGCCGCTCGGTCATGCCGAGATTCATGTCCGCCATCGGTCTCCAACCCTTTCACGCATCTGGGGCACTTTACCCGTGGCAAGGATGACCGTACTTCGGGTAGCCTTGTCAACGCGAGCCCTTTCGCCCCAGACCGTGAGCAGAGAGGCGCGGAGGAATTGCGATGAGCTATCTGGAAGAACTGTTCTCAGTCGCCGGCAAGACAGCGCTGGTGACGGGAGCCGCGACCGGCATCGGCCGCATGGTGGCGACCGCTTTGGTCCAAGCCGGCGCTACCGTGATGATCGCCTCGCGCAAGGGCGAGGATTGCATCAAGGTCGCCGCTGAGTTGAAGGGGCTCGGCGGCTCCGGCAGTGCCGAAGGCTTCGCCGGTGACGTCTCGAGCGAAGCAGGCATTGCCGCGCTGGTCAGCGAGGTCAAGGCGCGCACCGAGAAGCTGCACATCCTCGTCAACAATGCCGGCATATCCTGGGGCGCCTCGCTGGAGGATTTTCCCTATAGCGGCTGGGCCAAGGTGTTCGCCGTCAACGTCACCGCCGTCTTTCATCTGACGCGCGAATTGCTGCCGCTGCTGGAAGCCGCGGCCAGCGATGCCGATCCGGCCCGCGTCATCAATCTGGGCTCGGTGATGGGCACGCAGCCGCTGGCCGACGACGCCTATTCCTATACCGCGTCCAAGGGCGCCGTTCACCACCTGACGCGCACGCTGGCGATCGAACTCGCGGCGCGGCGCATCACCGTCAACGCCTTCGCGCCCGGTCCCTTCCAGAGCCGGATGACCGCCTTTGCCACGGGCACCGACGAAAAGGCCAGACATGTCGGCAGCCATGTCCCCATCGGCCGTATCGGCGTGGCGGATGACATCGGCGGCGCAACGCTCTATTTGTGCAGCCGTGCCGGTTCCTATGTCACCGGCGCCATCCTGCCGATCGACGGCGGGCAGTCGGTGCAGCATGGGCTGACACTGTTCAAGGAATGAGCCGCGGTCGGCGGCGAGGGGAGGACACCGCAGTGGAACCGATCAGTCTCGATGTGCTTCTGGCCAGCGTCGGCAAGGAAGTCGGCGTCTCGCCATGGCGCGAGGTCACACAGACCATGATCGACCAGTTCGCCGACGCCACCGACGACCACCAGTTCATCCATTGCGACCCCGAGCGGGCCAAAAACGAGACGCCGTTCGGCGGCACCATCGCGCATGGCTTCCTGTCGTTGTCGCTGCTCTCGGCGATGACCTTCGAGACCATGCCGCCGCTGGAAAAGGGCAAGATGGGCGTCAACCACGGTTTCGATTCGCTGCGCTTCCTGGCGCCGGTGAAGACCGGCGCGCGCATCCGCACCCGCTTCGTGCTGGCCGACGTCAAGGTCAGGCCGTCGGGCTGGGTGCAGACGGCGCATGACGTGACCATCGAGATCGAAGGCTCGAAGAAGCCGGCGCTGACGGCGCGCTGGCTGACGCTGACGCTGATCGAGCGTGAGCCGGAGACCGCATGAGCGGCGACGCCAACGCGCTGGACCAGACGGCACTAGCGCCCTATCTCGAGGCGCACATCCCGGGTTTTGCCGGGCTTCATTCCATCGAAAAATTCAAATCCGGCCAGTCGAACCCGACCTATCTGCTGACCGCGGCCAGCGGCCGCTATGTCCTGCGCGCCAAGCCGCCGGGCCAGTTGCTGAAATCGGCGCATCAGGTCGACCGCGAATTCACGGTCATGAAGGCGCTGGCCGGCACCGCCGTGCCGGTGCCGGCGATGCTGCATCTGTCGGCGGAGGCGACGCCGATCGGCCGCATGTTCTACGTCATGGATTTTCTCGACGGCCGCATCTTCTGGGATCCGGCAGTGCCGGAGGCCGCTGGCAACGATGAGCGCGCCGCCCTCTACGATGCCATGAACGCCACCCTGGCCGCCCTGCACGACGTCGATGTCGAGGCGGTCGGGCTCGGCGATTTCGGCAAACCCGGCAATTACTTCGAACGCCAGCTGGCACGCTGGACCAGCCAGTACCGCGCCTCGGAGACCGGCACGGTCGCCGACATGGACCTGCTGATCGCGTGGCTGGAGACGCATATGCCGGCCGATGACGGCCGAAAATCTCTCGTGCATGGCGACTACCGGCTGGACAACATGATCTTCGCGCACAATGAGCCGAAAGTGCTGGCCGTGCTCGACTGGGAACTGTCGACACTCGGCGATCCCTTCGCCGACATCGCCTATCAATGCATGCAATGGCGCCTGCCGCACGCCTCGGGCTTTCGCGGTCTTGGCGGCGTCGACCGCGCCGCCCTCGGCCTTCCTTCCGAGGACGCGTACGTCGCCGCCTATTGCCGGCGGCGCGGGCTGGGCGGCATCGACAATTGGAGCTTCTTCCTCGCCTTCTCCTTCTTCCGTTTGGCTGCCATCTGCCAGGGCGTCTACAAGCGGGCGCTGGACGGCAACGCCTCCAACCCCGAAAAGGCCAAGACCTATGGTCAAGCGGTGAAGCTGCTGTCGCACCTTGCCGCCAAGCTGATCGACCGAACCTGACTCGACAATGAGATAGTGTGGTCGGCGCGATTTGATGACAGATCGGATCAGTTCCGTTCCCCGACCGGGGAGCAAGCCCACACGGAGGCGGTGGCAACCGGCCTGGAAACAGGACGCAAACCGATCACCGTCTGTAGAAAAAGCATGATGCCGAAAGTGTGAAGCGGTTTTCGGACGACATCATGCTCTATCAATTTGATTAGACCCGGATTCAGATTTCAGGTCAATTCGACCTGAAATCATCCTGCTCTAGCGCGCATCGCTGGAAATGAACTTCATGTGCCGGCTGACTTGCAGGGCGATGTAGACGACCAGCGAGCATCCGATCGGAAACACGATCTCAATGAGGCCGGTGGCGACAGCCTGCGGCAATGCCAGCGCAATGTCCTTGGCTGCGGCGGTCTCGATCGTCAGCGCCGTGATCCCGCCGCCGAACACCGCGCCGGCCAAGGCACCCGCCAGCATGAAATGCAGCGAGCGAGGTTCTTCCTTGGATGCCAGCGAAGCCAGCATCCAGCCCAGCAAGCCATACTCGATCGCCCGCAACATACCGAGCGTGGTGAGCGACAGGATCACGGGCTTTGCCGATACATCAAGCGCGCTCACCATCACCTTTTGCGTACCTTTGGCGATGCCCATGGCCAGCGGCCCCGAGATCATGGCGATAAGGCCGCCAAGCGAGGCTCGCACCTTGGTGATCGCCGTGCCGAGGCTGACGCCGGCGCAGACGAAGAATGACCAGGTCACGCCTTGCGCCAAGTCTATCAGAACCTGGGTCGGGGCCGGGTGCGAACCTGCCGCAAATCCGGCAGTCAGAATAAGCGCTTCCATGGCGAAGCCGATTGCGATCGCCAGCCATGCGACTATCACGACTCGCCTGAGCGCCAGCCTTGCGCCATGAGAAAGTGGATGTGCGCCCGGCAGCCCGGACGAAAGCTCTATCGCAGCCATAGAGGCCCCCGAAAACCGAAATTTCTTGCAGAGCCGCCAAATAGGCTTTGTTTGTAACAGTCCGATGTTGCCTGCGTGCGCCCAGGTTACACATGCTGTGACATAGATGCCGGCGAAATGGACCAGACGGGCACGACTGTTCGAGAGAAAGCTTGAGGTCGCTTTTTGATGTCCCTGACAGCGCCCTTGCCCGTTTCCGTACAGCGTATATATTTAGTCATGCACAACCAACCAAAGGCACCGGATCTTGCCACTGAGCGTCCAGAAACGCCGCGAGAAACAAAAGGCCGAACTGCGTTCCGAACTGCTCGACGCAGCCCACAAGCTCGTCAAGGAAGAGGGCTATGAAGGCCTGACCATCCGGAAGTTGGCCAAGCGGGTCGGCTATGCTCCGATGTCGGTCTATTCCTACTTCGCCGACAAGCAAGACATCCTGTTTGCGCTGGCCGAGGATGCCTTCGAAACACTTGCCCGCCGCATCGAGGAGCACCCTTCCGACGATCCGATCGAGGCTTTGCGTGCGGTGATGACCGAATATTCTGCCTTCGGGCTCGGCAATCCCAACGAATACCGCACCGTGTTCATGACCGAAAAGACCAAGCTGCCGGAAGGCAGAAGCTATGAGGACATGGAAGAGGCCAACCCGGCGATGAAAGCGCTGATATCCAGGGTCGAGGCCTGCGTTGCTGCAGGCAAGCTGCAGGGCGATCCGCGCGCCATCGCCACCATGCTTTGGGCAGTCGGCCACGGCACCATCTCGCTTTTGATCACGTTCCCGTTCTACCCCTTCGGCGATCCACAGGCTTTCGTGACGCGGATGTGCGATTTCACACTCGCCACGCTCAGCACCCAGAATGTGCCGCCGCTGACCGAGACCCCGGTCGACTGCTGAGCATCCCCGCCCCTCCAATTCAACGTCCGGCCTGACAGCTTCGGCTGTGTCAGTGCGCCGCAATTTTCGGCATTCAAAAAGATTTGTCGTACGCGTACGTTTTCCGACTTGAAAACCCATCTCGGTGGACGTATGTGTACGTTGTATCGTACATGTACGAAAAAAGTTTAACCGATGGAGACTGACATGAACAAGACCCTTCTCGCCCTAGCCACCGTGCTGGCTCTCTCCGGCTCGGCTTTCGCCGCCAACAACACACACTCGACCAAGCAGGCCGCCACCTGCGTCGACACCACGACCAATGCCAAGCTCGATTGCGCCGTGACCGGCTCGGTCGAAAAGTCCGACGTCAAGGCCAAGAGCCCGCGTCTCGGCATCGAGATCAACCCATGGATCGTGCCGAGCACGTTCTAAGTTGATCGAGCTCGACCACCGAACAGCACAACGACTAATTTAAGGGCGGCAGGATAATCCCGGCCGCCCGTTTTTTCCTCAGCGCCCCCATTTTCTCAGCGCAAGCTGGGCTTCTCCGAGTTCAAACCTGGCGTAGCCGAACGGTTATTTCTTGCGCGGTTTGCGAATCGGCACCGTCTTGGCCTTGCCGGGTCTTGCCGGCGCGCCTGGGATGGCCGTCGAGGTGATCGACACCGGATCGCTGGCCGGAAACGTGTCCTCGAGGCCTTCCTCGAGTTCCTCTTCGGCAGTCACCTCGTGATGCTGCTCATGTTCGAGTGAGCGCACGGCGGACGTCTTGCCAGCTGACTTCGGCGGCGCTTTCGACGGCATCGTATGTTCTCCCTGATGGGGGAAGCAGAACGGCTTGACCCGTCAAACGTTCCTACGCCGCCGCGTCGCTGGCTGCTTCCGACAGGAAAGTAAAGACATAGTCCGAGAAGGAACGCCAGCACTCGACCCGGAAGGCATCGGCTGCCGTGCGCAGCAGCAGGATTTCGCACTTGCCGAGAATGGTGCGCGACGCCGCGCGCACCGGAAAAGCCTCGAGCGACAAATCCTGCGGGCAGCCTGCATTGATCGCGGCGGCCGCCGCCGGGCCGGTGACGGCGAAGGCGACGTTGCGGTGCGAGATGCCGACCGCCGAATGCAATGCGGCAACCCCAGCACAATCGGCCAGCGGATCCTTGCCGGCTTCGTCGATCACAAACCATTCGTCCGGTCCGAGCCACAGCGCCGTGCGGCCACCCTTGGCCGCCGAGGTCTTCGGCTGCTTCGGCAAGGTCAGCCCGAGCGCCTTCGATAGCGCGGCGACGGAAGCCTGCGGCGCGCGCAGCGACATGCGCTCCGCCGGCGGCAGCACCTCGACCTTGACATCCGTTGCGGAAAGGACGCGTCCAGCCAGGGCCGGGCGGCGCTCGACCGACGGCGCTGCAGCTGGGGCCGTCTTCTTTGCAGCAGCCTTAGCCATTGAGGCGCCCTCCCGTCTCGTCGAAGAACACCATGCCGGTAACCTCCACTTCGATCACCCCGTTCGGCATCGGCACATAGAGCGTGTCGCCCATCCGGTCGCGGCCGCCGGCAACCAGCGCCAGCGCGATCGAGCGACCGCAATTTTCCGACCAGTAGCTGGATGTGACGTGACCGATCATCTTCATCGGGATCGCCTGCTTCGGGTCAGCGACGATCTGCGCGCCTTCCTCAAGCACCACTTTCGGGTCCTTGGTCTTCAAGCCGACCAGCTGCTTGCGGCCCTTGGCGACCAGATCGGGCCGCGTCAGGCCGCGGATGCCGACGAAATCGGTCTTCTTCTTGCCGACCGCCCAGTCGAGCCCGGCATCGTTCGGCGTCACCGTACCATCCGTGTCCTGGCCGACGATGATGTAGCCCTTTTCGGCGCGCAGCACGTGCATGGCCTCGGTGCCGTAGGCAGTAGCGCCATGCTTTTGGCCTTCGGCCCACAGCGCTTCCCAGACGGCCTGGCCGTAGTCTGCCGGCACATTGACCTCGAAGCCGCGCTCGCCGGTGAACGACATGCGAAACAGCCGTGTCGGCACGCCGCAGATCTTGCCTTCGCGCACCGACATATGCGGCAGCGCCTCGTCCGACATGTCGACGCCTTCGACCAGCGGTGCAATGATGTCTCGCGACTTCGGCCCCTGCACGGCGATGACCGCCCATTGCTCGGTTATCGAGGTCAGCCAGACATTCAGATGCGGGAACTCGGTCTGGAGATAGTCCTCCATATGGTTCATGACGCGCGGCGCGCCACCCGTCGTGGTCGTCACATGAAAACGGTCCGGCGCCAGCCTGCCGACGACGCCGTCATCATAGATGAAACCATCCTCGCGCAGCATGATGCCATAGCGGCAGCGGCCGGGCTCAAGCTTCTCCCACGGATTGGTGTAGAGCAGTTCCATGAACCTGGCCGCATCCGGCCCGACCACTTCGATCTTGCCCAGCGTCGAGGCGTCGAACAGGCCGGCATTGCTGCGCACCACGACGCATTCGCGGTCGACCGCCTTGTGCATGTCCTCGCCGGGTTTGGGGAAATACCAGGCGCGCTTCCACTGCCCGACATCCTCGAACACCGCGCCTTGAGCTTCCGCCCAGGGATGGATCGCGGTCTTGCGTGTAGGGTCGAACAGCGCACCGCGCGAATGGCTGACGATCGCGCCGAAAGTAACAGGCGTATAGGGTGCGCGGAACGTGGTCAGCCCGACCTCGGGGATCGGCTTGCCAAGCGTCTCAGCGGCAATCGCCAGGCCGTGCATGTTGGAGGTCTTGCCCTGGTCGGTCGCCATGCCGTTGGTGGTGAAGCGCTTGACGTGCTCGATCGAGCGCATGCCTTCATGCACCGCCTGGCGGATGTCCTTGGCGGTGACGTCGTTCTGGAAATCGACGAAGGCCTTGACCGTCTTGTCCGGCCCGGCGCCGGGCGCCGCGCCCAGCATGCCGCGCGACCAGCTTTCCGACGCGTCGACCTTCGGCTTTACGCCCTTGGCCACTTTGCCGCCCGCATCCTTCGCCGCCTTTGCGCCGGCCGCATAGGCCTCATCGATCGACGCCGAGAGCCCATCCGTACCGTTGCAGGCGCCGACCGAAACGCAGTCCTGCGCATAGATGCCCGGCACGAAGCGCTTGGTCTCGTCATTGAAGGCGACCTTGCCGCGCGACTGTGAGAACAGATGCACCGACGGCGTCCAGCCGGCCGACATCAGGATGGCGTCGACCGGAATGGTGCGCTCGCCGCCCCCATTCTTCGGCTGCACCGTCATCGAGGTCACGCGCAACTTGCCGCCGGCGCGGATCACCGCGCGGCCGAAATTGACCTCGATCCCGAGCGCCCTCGCCTCGTCGATCACAGGTCCGGTCGGATGGTCGCGCAGGTCGACGATCGCCGCCACGTTGACGCCGGCCTTCTTCAGGTCGATCGCGGCGGAGTAGGCCGAGTCATTTGCGGTGTAGACGCCGACATTTTTGCCGACCGCGACACCGTACTGGTTGAGATAAGTCCGCGCCGCCGAGGCCAGCATGATGCCGGGCCGGTCATTGTCGGCAAACACCATATGGCGTTCGATGGCGCCGGTCGCCAGCACCACGCGCTTGGCGCGGACCTGCCACAGCCTTTCGCGCGGCAGATCGCGGCCGGGGTTCTGCAGATGGTCGCTGACCCGCTCGACCAGGCCGACGAAATTCTGCGCGTAGTAGCCGAACGCCGTCGTCCGCGACAAAACGCGGACATTGTCCATGGCGGTGAGCTTGGCCACCGCGCCTTGCGCCCAGGCATAGCCGTCCTGGCCGTCGATCTTCGCCCCGCTCTCGAAGCGCAGGCTGCCGCCGAAGCTGGCCTGTTCATCGGCGAGGATGACACGCGCGCCGGTTTCGGCAGCGGCGAGCGCTGCCGCAATGCCGGCCGCACCGCCGCCTAGCACCAGCACGTCGCAATGCGCATAGCGCGACGAATAATGGTCGGGATCTGGCTTGTCAGGCGAAACGCCGAGGCCGGCCGCGGCGCGGATCTTCGGCTCGTAGAGGCTCTTCCAGGCTGCCTTCGGCCACATGAAGGTCTTGTAGTAGAAGCCGGCCGAAAACAGCGGCGATGCAATGTCGTTGACCGCGCCGACATCGAAGGCCAGCGAAGGCCAGCGGTTCTGCGACTGCGCGACCAGCCCGTCATAGAGCTCCTGCACCGTGGCGCGGATGTTGGGCGCCTTGCGTGCCGCGTCGCGCTTGACCTCGACCAGCGCGTTGGGCTCTTCCGCTCCGGCCGACAGGAAGCCGCGCGGACGGTGATACTTGAACGAACGTCCCACCAAATGCACGCCATTGGCAAGCAGCGCCGAGGCCAGCGTGTCGCCTTCGATGCCGGTGTAAGACTGGCCGTCGAAAGAGAACCGCGCGGTCTTGGCCTGGCTGAGACGGCCGGCGCTCGGAATGCGGAACGCGCCGCTCATTTGGAAGCCATTTCGTTGGAGTTTTTGGGCAGCTTGGACGGTTTCGGCTCGCCGGCTTTGTAAGTCATGACGAACTTGTCGGTGACGGTGTCGCGCACCGCATTGAAGAAGCGTGCGCAGCCATGGATGTGGCGCCAGCGCTCATAGATGATGCCCTTGGGGTTCGAGCGGATGAAGAAGAACTTTTCAAAATCGTCGTCGCTCTCGCCCGCCATGTTGGCCGAACGCGCAATATGCGCCTCGCCGGCGTTACGGAACTCGAGCTCCGGGCGCTCTTCCTCGCAATAGGGGCAGCGGATGAGAAGCATTATCGTTCGTTCCTACAATTCGCCGTGGCCGACATGCGCGCCGGCCGGTTGGTTGCAAAGCCTCTGGCCCATCGCCGCAAAAGGCGCGACGAGCCGAATGCGCTCCTCTACACTTGCGGCGGGGCGAAACAGCTCGCGATACGCCATGTTGCCGATCGTGAGCTGAAACGGATCGGTCGTCACGATGACGCTGCGCGGCTCGAATGTGTCGTCCTCGCCGAGATCGGAGGGCCTGTTCTCCATGAAGATGACCACCTTCTGGCCACCACTCCACACGCATCCCAGAATGCCGGCGTCGATCGAAAACGGCCAATTGGCTTCGTTGCCGGCGCGGCTGATCGGCTGCGTCCGCACTTCGTCCGGTGACGGAAAGTGGAACAGGTCCTGCTCCCCCGCCAGCACCAGCGGCACCGCTACAGCCAACTCCACCATCATCAGTGCGCCACCGCCGCCGCCGCTGCCTCGTCGATGAGGCGACCGGTGCGGAAGCGCTCGATGGTGAAGGGCGCGTTGATAGGATGCGGATCGTCCTTGGCAATCGTGTGGGCAAAGACATGGCCTGAGCCGGGCGTTGCCTTGAAGCCGCCCGTGCCCCAGCCGCAATTGACGTAAAGGCCGGGCACCGGCGTCTTGGCCAGGATCGGCGAACGGTCGGGCGTCACGTCGACGATGCCGCCCCACGAGCGCAGCATCTTCATGCGGGTGAAGATCGGGAACATCTCGCAGATGGCGTCGAGCGTGTGCTGCAGGATATGCAGGCCGCCGGTCTGCGAATAGGAGACATACTGGTCGGTGCCGGCGCCGATCACCAGCTCGCCCTTGTCGGACTGCGAGATATAAGCGTGCACCGTGTTCGACATAACCACGCACGGCACCACCGGCTTGACCGGCTCCGACACCAACGCCTGCAGGGGATAGCTTTCCAGCGGCATGCGCACGCCGGCCATGTTCATGATCACCGAGGAGTGGCCTGCAGCCACCACGCCGACCTTCTTGGCGCCGATGAAGCCGCGCGTCGTGTCGACGCCCATGACCGCGCCATTGGCCGCCCGCTTGACGCCGGTGACCTCGCAATTCTGGATGATGTGCACGCCGCGCGCCGAAGCGCCGCGCGCATAGCCCCAGGCCACCGCATCGTGACGCGCCGTGCCGCCTCGCCGCTGCAAGGCGGCGCCGACAACGGGATAGCGCGCCTGCCTGGAAATGTTGAGCGGCGGGCAGAATTCCTTCGCCTGCTCAGGCGTCAGCCATTCATTGTCGATGCCGTTGAGACGGTTGGCATGGACATGGCGCTTCAGCACCTGGATGTCGTGCACATTGTGCGCCAGCATCATGACGCCGCGCGCCGAATACATGACGTTGTAGTTGAGTTCCTGGGAGAGCCCATCCCACAGCTTCAGCGCATGGTCGTAAATGCCGGCGCTCTCGTCATAGAGATAGTTGGAGCGGATGATGGTGGTGTTGCGCCCGGTGTTGCCGCCGCCTAGCCAGCCCTTTTCCAGCACCGCGACATTGGTGATGCCGTGCACGGTGGCGAGATAGTAAGCGGTGGCCAGGCCATGACCGCCGGCGCCGACGATGATGACGTCATATTCCTTCTTCGGTTCCGGCGAGGACCATTGTTCCTCCCAGCCCTTGTGGCCGCGCATGGCCTCGCGGGCGATGGCGAATACCGAATATTTTTTCAACGTTCCAGCCTCGCAAATGGCGGTGGGGTATTTTACGCAGCCCCGGCGCGCGAGGTGTATCACTAGCGAAACGGCGCTTCCACCCTTGCGCTGTTTGCGACGGCGCTTGCCGTTTTGCGCCGCGGTGGAAAAGACCTGCCCGGGCTGGCAGGCATGGCTGCGTTCGGACACACTGGCGATCGCGAGACTCTGGAGGACGTATATGGGCAACGCCTGGTGGAATCTGACCTTGCGTTTCCTGCTGGAACTTGCCGCCTTGCTTGGCCTCGGCTTTGCCGGCTGGAGCCTCTCCGGCGGATGGTGGCGCTGGGTCCTCGCCTTGGCCTTGCCGTTCATTGCAGCTGCGCTGTGGGGAACCTTCGCGGTGCGCGGCGATCCGAGCCGGTCCGGACGCGCGCCGGTTCCTGTACCAGGCGCAGTCAGGCTGGTGCTTGAACTGGCCATCCTGTTTGGCGGTGCAGCCGGATTCTATGCCGCCGGTCACACGACTACGGGCGTTGTCATCACGCTGCTCATCGCCATCAGCTACGCATTTTCGCTCGATCGCCTCGGCTGGCTGCTGAAGCAATAGTCCGGCGCGCGGCGCTTGTGCCGCTGCGAAGCCATTCAGCAAGTCGAGCACGTATCGGGTGGCTAGCACCGTCTCGAACTGCGATCAACATCCCGGTTGCCGGCACAGCCGGCGCGATGAAAGGATGTAAGAAAATGTTCGCACTCGCCAATAAAGCCGCCATCGTCACCGGCGCCAGTTCCGGCATCGGCCGCGCCACCGCAAAACTCTTCGCCGAAGAAGGCGCCAGGGTCGTCATCGCCGCCCGCCGCCAGGCCGAACTCGATGCGCTGGTCGTCGAAATCGAGGACGCCGACGGCACGGCAGTCGCGCTTGCCGGCGATGTCCGCGACGAAGCCTATGCAAAAGCCCTCGTCGATCTCGCCGTCGAAAAATTCGGCGGGCTCGATATCGCCTTCAACAATGTCGGCTCCGTCGGAACGATGGGTCCGATTTCGGAACTGTCGCTGGACGGATGGCGCGAGACGCTCGACGCCAATCTGACCAGCGCCTTTCTCGGCGCGAAATACCAGGTGCCGGCGATGGTCGAACGCGGCGGCGGATCGCTGATCTTCACCTCGACCTTCGTCGGTCACACAGTCGGCATGCCGGGCATGACCAGCTATGCCGCGAGCAAGGCCGGACTGATCGGCCTGACGCAGGTACTGGCCGCCGAATACGGCCCCAGGGGCGTGCGGGTCAACGCGCTGATGCCGGGTGGCACCGACACCCCGTCGGCAACATTCAAGACGCCGGAATCACGCGCTTTCGTGGAAAACCTGCATGCCTTGAAACGTGTCGCTGTGCCTGAAGAGATCGCCCGCGCTGCGCTCTTCCTGGCATCGGATGCGTCGAGCTTCACCACAGGATCGGCGCTGTTTGCCGATGGCGGCGTCTCGATCACCCGGACGTGAAGCATTTCGCGGGTCATCGCCCGCGCCGATCAGCCATAGAACCCGAAACCGGACTTGCTTTTTCCACGCGATTTGGCGATTCGGTTTCGGGTGAGGAGGACGGACATGCTGCTGATCAGGACCTATGTCGCCCAGAGCGCAATCGAAGGCGTCGGCGTGTTCGCCGCCGAGCCGATCAGGAAGGGCGCCTCGATATGGCGGCTCGATCCGGATTTCGACCGGCTGATCCCGATGGACAAATACGAGGCGGCGCCGCCGCACCTCAAGGAATTGCTCGACCGCTATGCCTATCCGAGCCCCGACCGTCCCGGCTTCATGGTCTATGAAGTCGATAATGGCCGCTTCATGAACCACGCCGAGCGGCCGAACACGGATTTTTCGCAATATGGCGGCGCCACGGCCACCCGAGATATATCAGCCGGTGAGGAAATTACCTGCGATTACGGCGAATTCTTCGAGGATTTCGCACGGCTCCATCTGGCCAGCGCCTAGTTGGCGCCCTATCTCGGGGCTGCCGTGGCAAATTGGCGGTTGTCCTTCATTTCCAGTGTGGACAGCGCGGCCTGATTCTGCTATCAGCCGCCACAATTCGTGGTGTAAAGCGCCGCGGAGGCATGTGGCTATGGCCACTTGCCTGTTGATATCAAACCGGAAAGACAGGATTGCCCGTGCAGGTACTCGTCCGCGACAATAACGTTGATCAGGCGCTTCGCGCTCTCAAGAAGAAGATGCAGCGCGAAGGCATTTTCCGCGAAATGAAGATGCGCGGCCATTACGAGAAGCCTTCCGAGAAGCGCGCCCGTGAAAAGGCCGAAGCCGTTCGCCGCGCCCGCAAGCTGGCCCGCAAGCGCGCCCAGCGCGAAGGCCTGCTGCCGATGACGCCGCGCCCGGTTGCTGCCGGCGCCGCCGGTGGTCCTGGTGGTGCTCCGCGTCCACCGCGGTTCTGACGCCAATTTTTCGTCCTTTTCGAAGGATACTCTGAGGTGGCGCGATGCGGAATCGCCGCCACCTTTTTGTTTGGAGCGCCGCCATTCTGTTAGAGGCCGTTCCCTTGAACGCGCAAACGGCGTTCTAGATTTTGTTACGACAATCTGTGACCCGGCCCGGAGGGGGACCTGGACGGCGCGGCTGAAGTGAGGACAGGGCAGACATGAACGCAATCGGCGTAGAGCGCAGAACCACAATGCGCGGTTTGGCCCTGGCGGCAGCCCTGATGTCCGGCCTGGTGCTGGCCGGTTGCCAGAGCGTTCCGACCGGCGAATTCAACAACATCGACAAGGCGCAAGGCTCGAGCGAGAACATCTCCTCGCTGTCGGCGGTGATCCAGCGCAATCCGCAGGATCCGGAAGGCTACAATGTGCGCGGCTCGGCCTATGGCCGTGGCGGCCAGTATCAGGCGGCGCTGAAGGATTTCGACACCGCCATCCAGCTCAACCCGAATTTCTACCAAGCCTATTCGAACCGAGCGCTGATCCAGCGCTTCCTCGGCAACCAGGCGGCCGCCCTTGCCGACTACAACCGCTCGATCCAGATCAATGCAAATTATGACGCCGCCTATATCGGCCGCGGCAACCTTTATCGCAAGGCAGGCCAGACCCAGCAGGCCTTCAACGATTTCCAGAAGGCGATCCAGCTCGACACCACGGATGCCCGCGCCTACCACAATCGCGGCCTGATCTATCAAAGCCAGGGCCAGCACAAGTTTGCCATCGAGGATTTCTCGACCGCCATCTCGCTGGCGCCGGACGCCGCCGAACCCTACAACGGCCGCGGCCTCTCCTATCTCGCCATGAATGACGAGGACAACGCCTTCTCCGACTTCAACATGGCCATCAAACTCGACGGCAAGAACGCCGAAGCCTGGTCCAACCAGGCGCTGATCTACGAGCGCCGCGGCGACAAGGTCAAGGCCTCGAAGGCCTACCGCGAAGCCGTCCATCTCGACCCGACCTACCAGCCGGCCAAGGACGGCCTGTCGCGCACATCGGGCGCCACCGCCGGCTGAGATGCGGCCGGCGCGCCGCCATCCGCGGCCTTTTATAACAACGTTCCATTCCTGATGCGGTGCGCCGCGTGAGCGGTTTCTCCCCGGGAAAGCGCAGAGCGCTTCCGCTAGGGATGCGTGTCCAGAAAACCCCACTATCACCCAATCTTAACCACCGGGGCAAAGCGTTAACCCCTGCCTTGATCGCGCCAAGTTTTCAGCGGAACGCTCCGGGCCATTCAACCGTTGTTGAAGGCATTTTCGAAAGGACTGACCCATGATCAAGAAAATCATCTGTGCCGCGGCACTTGCCACGACGCTGCTTGCCGTTCCCGCCAGCGCCGGCAAGCTTCAGCTCGGCACGCTCGATTGCACCATCGACGGCGGCGTCGGTTACGTCATCACGTCGAACAAGGGCGTCGACTGCACGTTCCGCCCTTATCACCATGGGCCGTCCGAGAAATACACGGGGATGATCTCCAAGCTCGGGGTCGATCTCGGCCAGACGCATCAGGGCCAGCTGGTGTGGGCGGTTCTGGCCGCCACCCGCGGCCATGACGAGGGCGACCTTGCCGGCCATTATTACGGCGTCAACGCCGAGGCGAGCGTGGTGACCGGCGGCGGCGCCAATCTGCTGGTCGGCGGGCTCGACGGCGCCTTTGTGCTGGAGCCGCTCAGCGTCCAGGCGCAGACCGGCGTCAATGTAGCGGTCGCCGTGACCTCCCTGGAGCTGATCCACTCGTTCAAATAAGCGTCGGCAAATAAGGATCGACTGATCCCTCTACGCGCGGCGCGGAACAGGTTACTGTTTCGCGCCGTATGCTTTTTGGGGGATCCGCCGTGCTGAAACCAGCCATCGCCGCCGCTATCACCATCATCTGTACCGCCCAGGCCCAAGCGCAAGACCAGGGCATCGAACTCGGTGTGCTCGATTGCGCCATCGGCGGCGGCACCGGCTTCGTTTTCGGCTCCAGCAAGGATCTGAGCTGCACCTTCACGCCGGCCGACAAGAGCTTTTCGCCGGAAGCCTATTTCGGCGCCGTCAACAAATATGGGCTCGACATCGGCACCACCAAGCAGACCGTCATGCAATGGCTGGTGCTGACGCCGCTGAGGAACATCTATGCGCCCGGCGCGCTGGCCGGCGACTATATCGGCGCCAGCGCCGAAGTGACCGCTGCGGTCGGCGCCGGCGCCAATCTCCTGGTCGGCGGCTCCTCGCAGGCCTTCACCCTGCAGCCGCTCAGCCTGCAGACGCAGACCGGTATCAACATCGCGATCGGCGTCAGCCGGTTTCAGCTGCGCAGCATTGAGAACTGACCGGCGCATCAAGCGGAGAGGCTTCCGGCCAATCTCGACCGTTTGCACTTCGATAAAAAGCCACTTGAGCTCAACTGCGCTTGAGGTTTTACAACTCGCCTGACTGAAACAGCGCGCATGGCCCCGCCGGAAAGCCCCCACTGGCTTCTGGCGCCATGCGCCGGCATCGAGATATGCAAAGGCAGGGTAAAAGAATGACTGAAATCACCAGCAACAAGGTCGACTGGCGGGCATTGTGGGCAAGCGGCGACCTCGCGCGCTTCTGCTTCATCAGCCTCGGCATCCTGCTGCACGCCACCAACGAGACGATGGTGGCGACGGTCATGCCGGCCATGGTCGGGGACCTCGCCGGTGTGCAGTTCGTCGGCTGGTCGCTGGCCGTCTACGAGCTCGGCGCCATTGTCGCCGGCGCAGCGGCCGGGCGGCTGGTCAGCTATGTCGCTCTACGCTCCAACGTCACGGTCGCCGCCCTGCTCTATGCCGTGGGCGCCCTGATCTGCGCCACCGCGCCGTCCATGCCGGTGTTTCTTGCCGGCCGTCTGGTCGAGGGGCTCGGCGGCGGTGCGCTGGTGTCGCTGGCCTTCGTCTCGGTCGAGCGGCTGTTTAACCGCAACATCTGGCCACAGCTGTTCGGCATAATGTCGGCGATCTGGGGCGTCGCCGCGTTCAGCGGCCCGATGCTCGGCGCGATCATGGTCGAGCTCCTGTCCTGGCGCTGGGCCTTCGGCGTCTTCGTGCTGGGTGGCATCGCCATGGCATCGGCAAGCTTCATCGTCCTGAACACGCCGGAAGCGGCGAAGCCGCAAGCCGCCGCCGGCACCTCGCCGCCCTTCCCCTATGCAGCACTTGGCTGCCTCGCCATCGCCGTCGTGCTGATCGCCACCGCAGGCGTCGACGTCGCCTTGCTTCGATCGTCGCTGCTGCTGATCATCGGCCTCGCCGGCCTGGCGCTGTTCGTTTTCGTCGACGCCATGAAGCCGCAATCGCGACTGTTCCCGTCGGGCCTGTTCTCATGGCGCTCGCCGGTCGGCAGCGGCATGACCATGGTTGCCGCCTTCTCGGTGGCGACAGTCTCTTTTTCCATCTACGGGCCGCTTCTGCTTACCACGCTGCACGGCATCCCGATCCTGACCACAGGCTACATCATCGCCGCCGAATCGATCGCCTGGTCGATCCTGTCGATCGCCGTCGCCAATGCGCCGCTGCAGCGCGAACGGCAGATCCTCGTCATCGGCGCGCTGATGATTGCAGCCGGCCTCGCCGGTTTCGCCTATGCCATCCCCGCCGGCTCGATCCCGCTGATCCTGCTCTGCGCTTTGTTGCAAGGCGGTGGCTTCGGCGTGTCATGGCCCTTCCTGACCCGCATCATCGTCGCCTCGGCCCGCGACGGCGAGCAGACGATCGCCTCGGCCGCCGTCCCGACCATGCAGCGCATCGGCTACGCCGTGGGCGCCGCCATGGCCGGCATCATCGCCAATGCCAGCGGCTTTTCGGACGGACTGAACCGCGAGGCAGCAGCGCACGTCGCCGGCTGGCTGTACCTGGCCTTCGTGCCACTTGGCATTGTGGGTTGCCTGGCGGCGTTGAAGATGGCTTTGGCGGCACGCCGGCCGCAATTGGCGACAGGCTGAGGGCACGGCGGATCGAGAATTTGGCGACAGCATTCCGCCGGCGCTGTCGGCGTCAAATGCCCTCGGCCACAAGGCTGCCTGCAAGACCATGGCCTGCCCGATTGCGGAACGGCGGCCGCTCAGGCTTGCAAACGCTCGGCGATGAGCGCGGCGAGCCGCGCCGCCACCTCGTCCTTGCCCATCTCAGGCCATTCCTCGACGCCGTCCTTCGAGACGATGCGCACCTTGTTGCGGTCGCCGCCCATGACGCCGGTGGGGCCGACGCCGCTTTCATGCGAGACATCGTTGGCGACAATGAAATCGGCGCCCTTCTTCTTCAGCTTGGCCTCGGCATTGGCAATCAGGTCCTGCGTCTCGGCGGCGAAGCCGACAACCAGCCCCGGCCGTTGCCCGTGATGACCAACACTGGCGAGAATGTCCGGGTTTTCGACCATTTGCAGCGCCGGTGGGCCCTGGCCCGCCACCTTCTTGATCTTCTCGCCGGCCGTGCCAGCGGTGCGCCAGTCCGCGACGGCAGCTACGAAGACCGCGGCGTCCGCCGGCAACAACTGTTCGACGGCCGCTTTCATCTCGGCCGCGGTCTCGACATGTGTCGTCACAACGCCTGCCGGATCGGCAATGCCGACCGGACCGGAGACCAGGCGTACATCCGCGCCCAGTCTCGCCAGCGCCGCCGCAATCGCATGGCCCTGCTTGCCCGAAGAGCGGTTGGCGATGTAGCGCACCGGGTCGATCGGCTCATGCGTCGGCCCCGACGTGACGATGATCCTGCGGCCGGCCAGCGGCTTCGGCCTGCTGTCGAGCAGTGCCTCGATCACTGCAACGATCTCCAGCGGCTCGGCCATGC
The DNA here is from genome assembly GCF_040320605.1 of Mesorhizobium sp. M0659. Lineage (NCBI taxonomy): Bacteria > Pseudomonadati > Pseudomonadota > Alphaproteobacteria > Hyphomicrobiales > Phyllobacteriaceae > Mesorhizobium > Mesorhizobium sp. M0659. The sequence goes on along the minus strand of NZ_JAMYPY010000002.1, from coordinate 111,468 downwards.
GGCCTTCGCCCGCCTCGTTGCTCTCGGCCATCTCGCCCTTGGCCGGGCCGACAAAGGCGATGCCGTCCTTGGCGAGCGTCGCCCGGTTGCGACGCGTCGCGGCATGCGACCACATTTTAGGATTCATCGCCGGCGCCATCAGCACCTTCTTGTCGGTGGCGAGCAGCACCGTCGAGGCCAGATCGTTGGCATGGCCGTTGGCGAGCTTGGCCATCAGGTCGGCGGTGGCCGGCGCCACCACCAAGAGGTCGGCCTCGCGCGACAGGCGGATATGGCCGACATCGTGCTCGTCATTGCGGTCGAACAGCTCGGTGAAGACATGGTCCGCCGAAAGCGCCCCAACCGATAGCGTGGTGACGAATTTCTGGGCGGCCGATGTCATCACCACGCGCACGCCAGCACCGCGCTCGCGCAGCCGGCGGATCAGGTCGAGCGCCTTGTAGGCGGCGATGCCGCCGCAAATGATCAGCAGGATGTGCTTGCCATCGAGGGTTTTGTGCGTATTTGTGGATTGACCTCGCTGGGGCAGATCGATGTCAAAACCTCCATGAGGCTCAACCAAGCGGCGGATTGTTGCATAGAGGGTTTCGCTCTCGGGCATGCGGGCTCCCGCCGACAGCACGCTCTTTGCAAGCGCATCACGCGCCTCTTCCTCCATCGACACCCCGCGCGCCGCAGCGCGCTCACGCAATTTCTGCTTCACGTCGTCAGCTAGATTGCGGACAGTAATGGTGCCCATGACTTGCTCCGCGACATCAATAGCGCGACTGCAACGCTAGCACCACAGTTGCTAGCGTTGCAAGCGATCAGAGCAGCTTCCACGCGATATACACCAGCGTCAGCGCGATGACCCACAGCGCCATCCGGCCGGAGCGGGTGTAGCGGGCTTCGGCCTTGCCGATGGCGCGCGATGTCGCCTCGTCGAAGCGCAGGCCGTGCTCCGCCATAAAATCGATCTCGCGTGACAGCCGCTCGGTGCGAGCGGCAAGGTCCGGCGCCTGGCGGGCCAGCGCCAGCAGCGCCTTGGCGCCGTCGCGCGCGTCCATCAGCAGGCCGCTCGGCCCGAGATTGCCGGCGATCCACTGGCCGACCACCGGCTCGGCCGTCTTCCACATGTTGAAGGCCGGGTCGAGCGTGCGTGCGACGCCTTCGACCACCACCATGGTCTTCTGCAACAGGATCAGTTCCGACCGCGTGGCCATATCGAACAGTTCGGTGACCTCGAACAGCAGCGTGAGAAGCTTCGCCATCGAGATGGTTTCAGCCGGCTGGCCGTGGATCGGCTCGCCGATGGCGCGGATCGCCTGCGCGAAAGCCGCGACATTGTGCTGGCGCGGCACGTAGCCGGCCTCGAAATGCACCTCGGCGACGCGCAAATAGTCGCGGGTGATGAAGCCGTAGAGGATTTCGGCGAGGAACCGGCGCTCCTTCTTGCCGAGCCGTCCGGCAATGCCGAGATCGACGGCGACGATATTGCCATTGGCCTCGACGAACAGATTGCCTGGATGCATGTCGGCATGGAAGAAGCCGTCCCGCAGCGTGTGACGCAGGAACGACTGGATCAGGTTGGTGGCGATCGCCTTCAGATCGTGCCCCGCCGCAGCGAGGCCGGCGATGTCGTTCATCTTGACGCCGTCGACCCATTCCATGGTCAGCACATCGCGCCCGGTGCGCTCCCAGTCGACCGACGGCACGCGGAAGCCCGGATCGTCCTTGGTGTTTTCGCCCAGCTCCGAAAGTGCGGCCGCCTCGAGGCGAAGATCCATCTCGATCTTGGTGGTCTGCGCCAGCGTCTCGGTCACCTCGACCGGCCGCAGCCGGCGCGACGACGGGATGTATTTCTCCTGCAGCCGGGCGGCGAGGAAATAGCTTTCGAGATCCTGAAAGAAGCGGCGGCGCACGCCAGGCCGGATCACCTTCACCGCCACCTTGGTATCGACACCGTCATGCATGGCCTGCGCGGGATGGACCTGGGCGATGGAGGCCGCCGCGACCGGCCCGCCGAACTGCGTATAGAGTTCGCCGATCTTGCGCCCGAGCGAGCCCTCGATCGCCGCCACCGCTTCCGCCTGCGAAAAAGTGTGCATCTTGTCCTGCAGCATGGCGAGGTCGAGCGCCATGTCGTTGCCGACGACATCGGGCCGCGTCGCCAAGAACTGGCCGAGCTTGACGTAGGAGGGTCCGAGCCGGACCACCGCCTTGGCCAGCCGGTCGCTGCGCTCATAAGCGAGTGCGCGGCGGCGGGTGAAGAGCCGGGCCATGCGCCAGCCGAATTTCGGCAGGCCGCCGAGTTCGTCGCCCGGCAATGCTGCGATCACGCCTTCGCGAACCAGCACCCAGCCGGCCCGTGCGAGCCGAAAGGCGGCGCCGACGCTGCTCATCGCCTACCCTGCTGCTGCAAACTGTGGTGCCTCAAAGCTTCCAGCCCGAATGCAGGGCGGCAATGCCGCCGGAATAGTTGCGGAACGACACGCGCTCGAAGCCCGCGCGGGTGATCATGGCAGCAAAGTTCTGCTGATTGGGAAATTTGCGGATCGATTCGACCAGGTAGGAATAGGGTTCGCCCTCGCCCGTCACCATCTTGCCGATCTGCGGAATGGCGTTGAACGACCAGGCTTCGTAGACCTTGTCCAGCAGCGGCATCTCGACCTCGGAAAACTCCAGGCACAGGAACCGTCCGCCGGGCTTCAGCACGCGAAAGGCTTCCGTCAGCGCGACATCGATGCGCGGCACGTTGCGGATGCCGAATGCGATGGTGTAGGCGTCAAAGGTGCTATCGGTGAAAGGCAGTTCCTCGGCATTGGCCTCGACGAAATCGGTGTTGCCGGACAGGCCCTTTTTCTCCGCGCGGTCACGGCCGACACTGAGCATCGAGCCGTTGATGTCGAGCACCGTGGCATGCGCGTTGCCATGGCTGGCGTCTACAATGCGGAAGGCGATGTCGCCGGTGCCGCCCGCCACGTCAAGCACTTTCCAGCCCGGACGTTTCGGCGGATTGAGCCATGTCACCATGGCATCCTTCCACAGCCGGTGCAGCCCGGCCGACATCAGGTCGTTCATCAGGTCGTAGCGGTTCGCCACCTTGTGGAAAACCTCATTGACCAGAGGCTGCTTGTCGCCCGGCCCTACCTTCTTGAAACCATAGGAGGTTTCCATGCCGCCCGCGGCCGTGGTTCTCTCAACTGACATTATTTTGATCCGTCATAAAACCGGCGGGACCATAGCCGATCGATGGTGCGGGCGCTATTGTTTAAGGCGCGGTGTTCGGCCGCGCTTCCAGGTGGTGGGCTTACGGCCTGGACTGATGAGACGGGATAACTGCATGCCTTTGAAAGCGGAACTGCACTGCCACATCGAGGGGGCAGCGGCGCCCGAACTCGTCGTCCGCCAGGCGCAGAAATACGGCAAGGACACCTCGCTTTATATCCAGAACGGCTCGTTCGTCTGGCACGACTTCACCTCTTTCCTCGCGGCTTACGACTTTTCCGCCGACCTGTTCCGCTCCGAGGAGGATTATGCCCGCCTCGCCGACCATTATCTGACCAGCCTTGCCCGCGACGGCGCCATCTATTCCGAAGTCTTCACCTCGCCCGACCATGCCGTCAGGGCCGGCCTGTCGCCCAAGGCCTACACCGATGCGCTCGGCGAAGGCATGCTGCGCGCCAAAGCCAAGACCGGCATAGAGGGCCGCATGATCGTCACTGGCGTACGCCATGTCGGCGTCGAATCGATCGAGCAGGCGGCGCGTTTTGCGGCGCGCTGCGGAAATCCGCTGGTCACCGGCTTCGGCGTCGCCGGCGATGAACGCATGGGCGAGATGGAGGATTATGTCAGGGCCTTCGAGATCGCCCGTGAAGCGGGTCTTGGCATCACCATCCATGCCGGCGAGTTGACCGGCTGGGAGACGGTGCAGGCCGCACTCGACCACATCCGCCCCTCGCGCATCGGCCATGGCGTGCGCGCCATCGAAAATCCCGACCTGGTGCGCCGCATCGCCGATGAGGGCATCGTGCTCGAATGCTGCCCCGGCTCCAACATCGCGCTCAAAGTCTACGACAGTTTCGCCGATCACCCTTTGCCTGCCCTGCAGGCGGCCGGCTGCAAGGTGACGCTGAACTCCGACGACCCACCCTATTTCTGGACCTCGCTGAAGCGCGAATACGACATTGCCGCCGAGCATTTCTCCATGAATGAAAAAGCTTTGACCGCCGTCACCAGGACGGCGATCGAAGCGGCTTTCGTCGACAGGAAGACGAAAAGCGCGCTGCTTGCCCGGCTCGATGCGAAGAGGTGACTGGTGACTGGTGACTGGTGACTGGTGACTGGTGATTGGTTTGCCGGCGGTTCGGCCTGTCAACGGCAATGATCGATCCATCGGGACTCGCAAACCTGCTCACTATTCACTATTCACTATTCACCATTCACTGGAGCAACCCATGCAGGGCGTCACCGTCGTCGACCACCCGCTTGTCCAGCACAAGCTGACCATCATGCGCAAGAAGGAGACGTCGACCGCCGGCTTCCGGCGGCTGCTGCGCGAGATCTCGCTGCTGCTCGGCTACGAGGTCACCCGCAACCTCGAACTGACGACGACGACCATCGAAACCCCGATGGAAACCATGGAAGCGCCGACGCTGGAAGGCAAGAAGCTGGTCTTCGCCTCGGTGCTGCGCGCCGGCAATGGCCTGCTCGAAGGCCTGCTCGACCTGGTCCCGGCGGCCCGCGTCGCCCATGTCGGCCTCTACCGCGATCACGAAACGCTGGAGGCGGTGGAATATTTCTTCAAGGCGCCGAGCGATCTCGCCGACCGGCTGGTGATCGTCGTCGATCCGATGCTGGCGACCGCGAACTCGGCCATCGCGGCCATCGACAAGCTGAAGGAGCGCGGCGCCACCAACATCCGTTTCCTTTGCCTGCTGGCGGCGCCAGAAGGCATCGAGCGCTTCACCAAGGCGCATCCGGATGTCCCGGTCTTTACCGCTTCCATCGACCGCCAGCTCAACGAGAAGGGCTACATCATGCCCGGCCTCGGCGATGCCGGCGACCGCATGTACGGAACTAAATGACGGCGGCTGGCAAGGCCAGCTGGCATCCAGTCGTTTACCGCCCGTTTACGCAAAGCCGCGGTTTCGGGTTGGCGTTAAAGCGGCACACACCATACGTGGGCAAGAATGGGCCTTCACGAAGGTCCGTTCATGCTGCGCAAGCTTCTCATTCTGGGCGTGTTCGCCGGAACGTCGGCATCGATCCCGATCGTCTATCAGTCGAACCCGCAGATTCTCGACAACCTGTTGAAGTCGACCGTCGCCGGCAAGCCGTCCGCGCAGCCTCAGCCCGAACTGAACATGGCCTCGGTTCCCGGCAAGCCGGCCGCACCGCTGCCCACCGGCCGCAAGGTCCTGGTGGCGGCCGACGAGCGCGGCCATTTCACCTCCGCCTTCAAGCTCAACGGCCGCCAGGTCGACGGCATGATCGACACCGGCGCCACTTTGGTCGCCATCAACACCTCGACGGCGCGCCGCATCGGCATCTCGCTCAACCCGTCGGACTTCAACCAGCAGGTCAACACCGCCAATGGCGCGATCAGGGCCGCCGTGGTCAACATCGATCGCCTGCAGATCGGCAAGATCAGCGTCGACAACGTCCAGGCGGTAGTGCTCGACGACAAGGCTCTGCGCACCAACCTCATTGGCATGAGCTTTTTGCAGCGGCTGGCAAAATACCAGGTCGAAAACGGCACACTGTTGCTGGTGCAGTAGCGCGTTCCGCTACCCGCGCGGCAGCACGCGCCGGATGACAGTCTTGTCGGCGGCTGGTTTCGACGCCCCGATCGTATAGGCCGAAAGCACAGCGGCTGCGGCCGCTTCGGCCTCCACTTGCGTGCGGGCGTGGACCAGCGCCAGCGGCTCGCCGGCCCGCACCTCGGCGCCGAGCGGCAGCAGCCTGGTGATGCCGACCGCATGGTCGATCCTGTCGTCCGGCCGCGTGCGCCCGCCACCGAGCCCGACCACAGCAAGGCCGATATCGCGGGTGGCAATAGCGGTGGCAAAACCGTTGCCTGTCGCCTTGACCGCAAACTCCACCGCCGCTTTCGGCAGGTATTTTTCCGGCTTCTCGACGAAATCGGCGGGACCGCCAAGGGCTGCGACCATACGCGCGAAGGCGGCTGCCGCGCGGCCGCCGGCCAGCGTCTCGGCCGCGCGCCTGAGACCGTCCTGATTGGACGACGCCAGCCCTGCCGATTGCAGCATTTCGGCGGCCAGCGCCAGCGTCACATCCTCCAGTCGCTTGTCGCGGAACCTTCCGGTGAGGAAATCGACGGCGTTGCGCACCTCGACCGCGTTGCCGGCCGCCGACGCCAGCGGCTCGTTCATACCGGTGACCAGCGCCGAGGCCTTCAGGCCGGCGCCGTTGGCGATCTCGACCAGGCTGTTGGCCAGTGCTGTCGCGTCGCGCGACTTCTCCATGAAGGCGCCATTGCCGACCTTGACGTCGAGCACCAGCGACCGCAGGCCGGCCGCGAGTTTCTTCGACAGGATAGAGGCAGTGATCAGCGGCACCGATTCCACCGTTCCGGTCACATCGCGGATCGCATAGAGGCGACGGTCGGCGGGCGCGAGATCGGCGGTCTGGCCGATGATGGCACAGCCGGTCTCGAGCACCGTCTTGCGGAAGCGCGCGATATCCGGCTGGCTGATATAGCCTGGGATGGCATCCATCTTGTCCAGCGTGCCGCCGGTATGCCCAAGGCCCCTGCCGGAGATCATCGGCACATAGGCGCCGCAAGCGGCGACGATCGGCGCCAGCATCAGCGAGACATTGTCGCCGACGCCGCCGGTCGAATGTTTGTCGGTGACCGGACCCGGCAGGTCCGACCAGTCGAGCACATCGCCGGAATCGCGCATTGCCAGTGTCAGCGCCACCGCCTCGTCGCGGTTCATGCCGTTGAAGAACACGGCCATGGCGAAGGCGCCGACCTGGCCGTCCGAGACGCTGCCCGAAGTCACGCCCGCGACGAAGGCCGAGATCTCCTGCGGGGACAGTTTCTGGCCGTCGCGCTTGCGGCGGATGATTTCCTGCGGAAGCATCAGGCAGCGCCCTTCGGCTCCGGCAACCCATCCTGGAACACATGCGCAAGGATCGTCGCCAGCCGTGCGCCGCCGATCGGCGCCATGTCCTTGGTCTCCTGGTGCGACAGTTCCGCCCCGGTCATCCCGGCGGCGAGATTGGTGATCACCGAACAGGCGGCTACGCGAAGCCCAAGGAAGCGGGCGAGAATGACCTCCGGCACGGTCGACATCCCTACCGCATTGGCGCCCATGACGCGCGCCATGCGGATTTCAGCAGGGGTTTCGAAACACGGACCGGAAAACCACATATAGACGCCCTTGTGCAGCGCCGTCCCTGTCGCCTTCGCCGCCCGTTCGATCGCCGCGCGCAAGCCGGCATCATAGGCTTCGGTCAGGCCGACGAAGCGGCGGTCGCTCGGTTCGCCGATCAGCGGGTTGGAGCCGGAGAAATTGATGTGATCGGTGATCAGCATCACCGATCCTGGCAGCATGTCGGGATCGACCGAGCCGGCGGCATTGGTAAGGATCAGCTTGGTGATGCCGATGCCGGCAAGCACCTCCAGCGCCGGCCGCATCGCCGCAGCAACGCCGTGCTCGTAATAATGGGCGCGGCCGGACAGCATCAGCACCGGCGTGCCGGCGAAAAGCCCGGCGACCACCTCGCCGGCATGGCCAGTCACCCCGCTGCGGGGGAAACCCGGCAGGTCGGCATAAGAGATGCGCACGGCATTCTCGACCTGGTCGACAAGCCCGCCAAGGCCCGACCCCAGCACCATCGCCGTTGTCGGCGCTAACCCGTCCAGCCTTTCGACGAGGTGGTCCAGAGCTTCCTTCATATCAGCCAACTCTCACTTCAAAATGTCGCCACGAAACCCGTAGGGCAGCATGTCGCCCATGGTCACGGTCTCGACCACGCCGGTGTTGTCGCAAAGATAGAGCTTTGTGTCCGGCCGGCAGAATTCCGCCAGCCTTTGCCGGCAGCCGCCACAGGGCGAGCATTTGGCCATGCGCGAGGCAATGACGGCGATTTCCACAATTTTGCCGCCACCGCCCATGATGTAATGGCCGAGCGCCGTGGTCTCGGCGCACCAGCCTTCCGGATAGGACGCGACCTCGATGTTGGCGCCGGTGAAGACACGGCCGTCTTCGGTGCGCAACGCCGCACCCACCGGAAACTTCGAATAGGGCGCGTAGGCCTTGGCCATGGCCTCCTGCGCGGCTTCGAACAGATCATGCGACATCTAGACGTTCTCTCCGACGATCGTGTTCAAAACCCGGCCATTTGCGTTTCCTGGCGCCTTTCGAGCACCGAGCCGCATGTTCGGCTCAACGGTCTCAGACACTAGCGTGCCCGGATCACCGTTCCTTGACATAAGGCACGCCGCCGGCGCGCGGCGGGATCGCCTTGCCGATGAAGCCGGCAAGCAGGATCACGGTCAGCACATAGGGCAGCGCCTGCATGAACTGCACCGGCACCTTGCCGATCAACGGCAGCGGCGAACCCTGCAGGCGGATCGCCGCCGCGTCGAGGAAGCCGAACAGAAGACAGGCGAACATAGCGTTGACCGGTCGCCATTTGGCAAAGATCAGCGCCGCCAGTGCGATGTAGCCCTTGCCCGCGGTCATGTCCTTCACGAAGCCGCCATTCTGCACCATCGAGAGGTAGGCGCCGGCAATGCCGGTCAGCACACCGGTGCAGATCAGCGCCCGGTAGCGCAGCCAGGCGACCGAGATGCCGGCGGTGTCGACGGCGGCCGGGTTCTCGCCGACGGCGCGCAGGCGCAGGCCGAAGCGGGTGCGAAACAACACCCACCAGGTGAACGGCACCATGGCGAAAGCGAGATAGACCAGGATCGAATGGCCAGAGAGCAGCTCGGAATAGATCGGCCCTATGATCGGCACGTCGTGGATCGCGGCAGCACCAGGCAGAGTGATGGCCTCGAAACGCTCGCCCGGCTGCAGCGCCGGCGTTCGCCCGCCCTGCTGGAACCAGGCTTGGCCCAGAATGATTGTTGAGCCGGCGGCGACGAAGTTGATGGCCACACCGGAGACGATCTGGTTGCCGCGATGGGTGATCGAGGCGAAGCCGTGCACCAGGGCAAAGGCGACCGACATCACGATCGCCATGCCGAGACCGAGGAAGGCCGAATGGAAGACCGAAGCGGCGGCCGCACCTGCAAAGGCGCCGACCAGCATCTTGCCTTCCAGCCCGATGTCGAAAACGCCTGCGCGTTCCGAATAGAGGCCGGCAAGGCAAGCGAGCAGCAACGGCACCGACAGGCGTATGGTCGAGTCCAGGATCTGCACGATGGCGATGAAGACGTCCATCTCAGGCGCCCTTCCCTTTGACCGCTTCGATGCCCACCGACCTTGGACTGAACGAGGCGAACAGCGCCTGGACGTAGGGCCGGAACATGTGCTCCAGCGCACCGGCAAACAGGATGACCAGGCCCTGGATGATGACGATCATGTCGCGGGAAATCGCCGGCATTTCGAAGGCGAGTTCGGCGCCGCCCTGGTAGAGCATGCCAAACAGGATCGCCGCCAGCACGATGCCGACCGGATGCAGTCGGCCCATCAGCGCCACGGCGATGCCGACGAAGCCGGCGCCGGAGACGAAATCGATCGCCACATTGTGCTGGTCGCCCATCACCGGGTTCAGCGTCATCATGCCGGCCAGCGCGCCCGAAATCATCATCGCGATAATGATGATGCGGGTCTCCGAAATGCCGGCATAGCGCGCGGCCTTCGGGCTGTGCCCGTAGGTGCGCATCTCGTAGCCGAGCTTGGTGCGCCAGATCAGCAGCCAGACCAGGAATGCCATGAGCAGCGCCAGCAGGAAGCAGATGTTGAACGGCGCCGAGCGGATCTTGGCGCCGAACAGTTCGATGATCCAGTTGAGCTTGGGCAGTTCGGCGCCAGCGAGGAAGTTGCGCGTCTGCGGCGCCTGCGACGCCGCCGGCTTTAATGGCCCGACCAGGAGATAGACCATGATCGAGGCCGCGATGAAGTTGAACATGATGGTGGTGATGACGATGTGCGACCCGCGCTTGGCCTGCAGATAGGCCGGGATCAGCGCCCACAGCGCACCGACGGCGGCTCCGGCGACGATCGCCAGCGGAAAGGTCAGCCACCACGGCAGCACAGTGTCGAAGGCGAGGCAGACCACGCCCACGCCAAGGCCGGCAATATAGGCCTGGCCCTCGGTCCCGATGTTGAACAGGCCGCAATGCGCGGCCACCGCCACCGACAGGCCGGTGAAGATGAAGGTGGTGGCATAGAACAGCGTGAAGGCAATGCCGGTTCCCTTGCCGAAAGCGCCCTCGACCAGGATGACGGCGGCACGAAACGGGTTTTCGCCGACCAGCATGACGACGAAACCGGCAACGATGAAAGCCACTGACAGATTGATCAGCGGGATCAGCCCATAATCGGCCCAGGCCGGCAGTTTGGCGTAAGGCGTGCTCACTCTGCCGCCTCCTGGCGATCGACGCCTGCCATCAGCAGGCCAAGCTCGCCTTCGGTCGCCTCGGGGCCACGTTCGCCGACGATGCGCCCGGCAAACATCACCAGGATGCGGTCCGACAGCGAACGGATCTCGTCGAGCTCGACCGACACCACCAGCACCGCCTTGCCATGGTCGCGCATTGCGATCAGCCGCTTGTGGATGAATTCGATGGCGCCGACATCGACGCCGCGCGTCGGCTGGCCGACGATCAGAACACCGGGATCCTGCTCCATTTCTCGCGCCAGCACGATCTTCTGCTGGTTGCCGCCGGAGAAATTCGCCGTCTTCAGACGCGGATTGCCGGGACGGATATCGTACTTCTCGATCTTGTCCTTGGCATCGGTCATGATGGCGTCGATGTTGAGGAACGGCCCTTTGAGGTAGCGCGGGTCGTCATGGTAGCCGAGGATCGAATTCTCGTTCTCCTCGAAGGCCAGCACCAGGCCGACATGATGGCGGTCCTCCGGCACATGGGCGAGCCCACGGTCGCGCAACTCGCCGGGATCGGCGGCCCCGGTCAGGTCGATCGGCTTGCCATCGAGCATCACCGAGCCGGAAACCGCGCGCCTGATGCCGGAAATCGCCTCGAGCAGTTCGGACTGGCCGTTGCCTGCGACACCGGCAATGCCGACGATCTCGCCGGCGTGGATATCGAAGGAGATGTCGTCGACCATGGTGACGCCGCGCTGGTCTTTCACCGTCAGGTTCTTGACGGCCAGCTTGACCGCGCCGGCCTCCGTCTCGCCCTTTTCGACCCGCAGCAGCACGCGCCGCCCAACCATCAGTTCGGCCAGTTCGCCGACTGTCGTCTTGCTGGTCTCGCGCGTCGCCACCATCGTGCCCTGGCGCATGACCGAGACATTGTCGGTGATGGCCATGATCTCGCGCAGCTTGTGGGTGATCAGCACCACCGTTTTCCCCTGGTCCTTCAACTGCCTGAGGATGCGGAACAGATGGTCGGCCTCGGCCGGCGTCAACACGCCCGTCGGCTCGTCGAGAATCAGGATTTCGGCACCGCGATAAAGCGCCTTGAGGATTTCCACACGCTGCTGCAGGCCGACCGGCAATTCCTCGATGATGGCGTCGGGATCGACTTCCAGCCCGTATTCGCGCTCGAGCCGCTCCAGTTCGGAGCGCGCCTTGGCGATGCTCTTTTTCAACAGCGCATCGCTTTCGGCGCCGAGGATGATGTTTTCCAGCACGGTGAAATTGTCGACCAGCATGAAGTGCTGATGCACCATGCCGATGCCGAGCGCGATGGCGTCGTTGGAGGTCTTGATCGACGCCGGCTTGCCGCCGACGCGGATCTCGCCGCTGTCGGCCTGATAGAAGCCATAGAGGATCGACATCAGCGTCGACTTGCCGGCGCCGTTCTCGCCGACGATGCCGTGGATGGTGCCGCGTGCGATCTCCAGATTGATGTCGCGATTGGCGCGAACGGCGCCAAAACTCTTGTTGATGCCGATCAGTTCGATTGCGGCTTGCGCCATGCAGCCTGTCCCACTCTTATTTTTTATCGCTTGGTCAAAACGCCTAGCATGATGCCCCACCCGTGCCAATTGGCGGCGCAGTGGCCACTCTCGACAAATCCCGGTGCGCTTGTCAATTTCGAACGTGGCCGCAGACCTTCACATTCACTAATATGCAAGGGTCACCAGTCGCATCATCATGCTGCAACTGCGTGCACCAGGACCTGGGGAGTTTCGAATGATCATGCCTGTCGACCGGCTGACGACGCTGGAAATCCGCGCCGCCGAGCAGGAAAAGACCATCGAGGAACTGTCGGGCCAGATCGCCGAACAGTGGACGGCGATCGAACGCATGCAGCGCAAGCTCGATGCGCTGACCGGGCGCTTCATGGCGCTGGAGGAACAGTCGGCCCCCGACGTGCCGATAACCAAACCGCCGCACTGGTAACAAGGAGAAGCCGATGGCCGGTGAAAGCGATCGCGTTGCGCGGGCGGGCGACTATGTGCTTGGCCTGATGAACGATCGCGACCGCGAGCGTGCCGAGCGAGACCTGGCGATCGATCCCGCCTTCCGCGACACGGTGATGCGGCTGGCCGAGCGCATGCATGTCTTCGACGGCACGGGGCGGCCCTCGGGCGACGACGATCGCTGGCGGCTGATCTCGCAACGCATCGCCGAACTGCCGCAGATGCGTGTGGTCGGCCAGGACGAAGCGACGCCGGCGCTCGGCAGACTGGAGCGGAAGCCCTATGGCGTCGGCGTGCATTCGCTCGGTGGCCGGCGCGGCGCCGTCATCGCCATCGCGCTGATCATGGTATTCGCGCTGGGTTATTTCTTGGGCTTGTTGTCGACCGGCGGTGCGCTTCTGCCCTGACGTCCAAGGCAATCGCATATGGACTTGCGAAGAAGGACCCGCAACGCCGAAACTGCCGATCTCCCCCCTTGCGGGGGAGATGGCCGGCAGGCCAGAGGGGGTGTGAAGGATCGCCAACCTGATTGGCCGTTAGGCCGAGGGACAGCCCCCCCTCTGCCTTGCCAGGCATCTCCCCCGCAAGGGGGGAGATCGGACGTCGCCGAGACCTCCGCCAATCCTCAACGTCCTTTAAAGCCCTCAAACAAAACCGCCGGGCTTTTACCCGGCGGTTCGTAAGCGAATTCTTATCAATCAATACGGGCAGGCGTTGTCGGCGGTATAGTCGTGCACCTGGATCGTGCCGGCGATGATGTCGGCCTTGGCCTTTTCGACGGCAGCCTTCATCTCGTCGGTGACCAGCGCCTTGTTGTTGTCGTCCATGGCGTAGTCGACGCCGCCTTCCTTGAGGCCGAGATTTTGCAGGCCGCCCTTGAAGGTGCCGTTCTTGCCGTCCATGAAGGCGGTGTAGACCGCAACGTCGACGCGCTTCAGCATCGAGGTCAGCACCTTGCCGGGCTGCAGGCCGTTCTGGTTGGAATCGACGCCGATGCCGAGCTTGCCGGCATCCGCCGCCGCCTGCAGCACGCCGACGCCGGTGCCACCGGCCGCGGCATAGACGACGTCGGAGCCCTGGTCGATCTGCGTCTTGGCGATCTCGCCGCCCTTGGCCGGATCGTTCCACGCCGCGGGCGTGTCACCGGTCATGTTCTGGATGACATCGGTCGCACCGGCCGCCTTGGCGCCGCCGACATAGCCGCATTCGAACTTGCGGATCAGCGGAATGTCCATGCCGCCGATGAAGGACACCTTCTTGGACTTCGAGGCCATCGCCGCCAGGATGCCGACGAGATAGGAGCCTTCGTTTTCCTTGAAGACCAGCGAGCGGACATTGGGCATATCGACGGCATCGTCGATGATGGCGAAGTTGAGATCGGGATATTCCTTCGCGACCACCTTCAGCGCATCCTCCCAGGCAAAGCCGGCCATGACGATCGGGTTGCGGCCGTCCTCGGCGAAGCGGCGCAGCGCCTGCTCGCGTTGCGAGGCGTTCGACACTTCGAACTCGACATAGGCGGTGCCCGTCTCGGTCTTGAACTTTTCGGCGCCGTGATAGGCAGCCTCGTTGAAGGATTTGTCGAACTTGCCGCCGAGATCGTAGAGGATGGCCGGCTGGACATCCGCGGCGAAAGCCGGAAGAACCATTGCGGTTGCGGCCAGGAGGCCGAGAACGATACGTTTCATGTGATCCACACCCTGTCGGTTATTTTTTTCCGTTACGCGCCGTCCGCCTGCCCGGTTCTCCGGCAGGCATGCGGCATCAGCCAGGAGTGTACTCCCCTCCCGCTCAAGGCAATCTGGCACGGCCCGAAACAAAATTCACGCGGAATTTTGACCTTTTGGAAAAGCATGCCCCCCGTTGGAAAAACATGCCCAAGACGGTGACAGCTGTGGGCGATTGCCACATTGTCGTCTCAAGTCCGCTGGGACAACCCATCAGCCCGGCGCGAATTCTCCGCCGCGCCGCCGGCGCCGGTAGCCGATCGCATAGAGGATGAAGGCAAGCACCGCGAACACGGCAAACCCGGGCTGGGCAAGCACCCAGGCGATGCCGCCATCCCATATCATCGGATTGACCTTGGCGCGCACGAAGGTCTCGAAGGCCGCGCGGGTGTCGGGCGAAACCGCCAGCCAGCTCGAATTCAGCGGCGTCATGACCAATGCGGAAGCCGCCACCGAGCGCGTCGCGTCGAGCACGGCCATGATGACGGCGACCGAGAGTGCGACCATGGCCGCGAGGCGAAACAAAAAACGCAGCATCGAAATCTTCCCCGGTCCTCAAGTTCCTCCCGAGGACCTTCCGGTCAAAGGCGAGGAATAGAATGCGCACGCCCGGCGTGCAATCGCCATACGCGAATTTGAAGCCTATCGCCCGCCTATGGCCACTTTTCGGCTCCGCCGATGGACGAGCCAGACGCCGAGGACGCCGCCGCCAATGGCCCCGACCACCAGCCCGGCAAGGCCGATGAACACCGCGAAGTAGCCGCAGCCGCCTTCGAAACAGCTGATGTCGGTGGCTTCGGCGATCCCCGCGCCGAGCGCGAAGCCGGCGACAGTGCCGACGACGGCGCCGAGGATGATGCCGGCCAGGGCGGCGACGATCGAACTAAAGGCTGACGGTGCCTGCGCTTCCGGCCTTGCATAAAAGGCCTTGGCCTCGTCGCGGCGGCGCAGCAAGTAAATGCAAAAAAGGCCGATGACGATTTCGGTGGCGGCGATCGCAAGCTCCCTGGCGGAGACGGTGAAATCGGGCACGGTCAGCGCATAGACCTGCTCGGCCAGCCGCCAGGCGATGGTGGTGATCTGCCAGATGGTGAAATGACGCGGAAAGCGCGCGGAACGGCTTAAGGCGAGGCCGAGCAGATAAAGCCCCCACACGATGGTGACGATGTCGAAGGCCAGTCCGCCAAGCACGAAATAGAAGACCCTGTCCGGCAGGCCGGAACTCTCGAACAGCCACCGCGCCGAGACCAGCCAGTAGACCGACCATGCCATGACGAAGAGGAGCCAGACCACGGGCACGAAGGACAGCCCGCTGTCCGGACGCCCTGCGGGCGTCAGCCCGCCTGGCATGCCTCCGGCCGGCGTTCCGCTGGCCGGCTGTTCATTGCTCGATGTCATGTCTGGACGTTGCCCCCGCAAAGCCTCCGCCGCACTCGACAGGTGGCGAGGGGCGAAGTCAAGCACGGCCGGCCCTGCCGCCTTGCCCGTGCACACCATTCAGAACCGAAGCGCCATAGAAGCGGAGCCGTTCAACGCCCCGCGAAACGATGGATGGCCGGCAAAGCGAATAGACTGCCGTTATGGCTTGGCATTCGGCGCCGGATCGACTAGATGAGCCCCGCGCCTGTTTGATTGACGGGCGCCGGGAAGGGCATCCGCTGGTTGGCGGTGTCCATCAAGCGGGTCTTCCCGCAAATCCCAAAGGGATGCATCTCCCCAACCCGCGTGGCAAAACCGGCCGGCGCGAATGCAAGGACGGAGAGGTGGCCGAGTGGTTGAAGGCGCACGCCTGGAAAGTGTGTTTACGGGAGACCGTAACGCGGGTTCGAATCCCGCTCTCTCCGCCATTATCAAGCCATTGAAACCGCTGCGATTCCCATCCCAGCGGGTGCGGCTGACTTTACTTCACATGCTCGCCCTGGGTTCATGGCGGATTGCCGGCTTGCTCGCCAAGCCAGGCGCAGAAATGCCGCGGAGCGATCCGGCGGTCGCCGTCACCTGTTCAACCGCCAGAGTTTCAAAGGCGTAGCCGGACCTCTGTCTTCACTCTTCGTGCCCCATCTGTCACCGTCGCAACCAACGCGTTAGTGCCGCCTGGTGCGGTCTCAGGTCGCAGATGAGGTAATTCCATGAATTATAACGATATCGACCTCAATCTATTGCGGGTCTTTGACGTGATGATGCGGGAAAGGAGCGTGACGCGGGCGGCTACCGAATTGGGCAGAACACAATCAGCTGTAAGCCACTCCCTGTCGAAGCTTCGGTATCTATTGCAGGATGAATTGTTCACCAGAGATGGCGGCGAGATGCGGCCAACTCCCCGGGCAGTTGAGCTGCTGTCGAATATTTCCGCCGCACTCGCGACGATCCGCGCATCGATCGACCGGCATCAGATCTTCAATCCAGCAACGACGCGACGCAACTTTCGAGTTGGGCTTACAGATTATCATGCCATGGTTTTCATCCCGGGCCT
Organism: Mesorhizobium sp. M0659; assembly: GCF_040320605.1. NCBI lineage: Bacteria > Pseudomonadati > Pseudomonadota > Alphaproteobacteria > Hyphomicrobiales > Phyllobacteriaceae > Mesorhizobium > Mesorhizobium sp. M0659. The sequence goes on along the minus strand of NZ_JAMYPY010000002.1, from coordinate 94,753 downwards.
CATTCGAGAATTTTCCAGGCAAGCTCCTGGCGCGACGCTGAACGTCGTTCCCGCAAACGGACCCGAAATCGGTTCATCGGTCTATTTGAGACAAGTTGACTGTGCGCTGACGGGAGCAGCGATACGCGACGACCCAGGTCTCTTGAAGGTGGAGCTTGGCCAGGACCGATTGTTTTGCGCGGTGTGGAGTGGAAGCAAGATCGCCAGAAGCGCTATGACGCTGGAAACCTATTTGGCCAGTTCTCACCTCCAGATTTCCGCAGATGGCCTGGCGGAAGGCCTCGCGGATGCCGCCCTCAAACAGATGGGTCTTCGCCGCAATGTCGTTGCGACCATCTCGAACTATCCGGTGCTGCCCTGGGCGCTTCGCGGCACTGAACTGATTACCCATTGCGGTGATGCCATCCTGCAAATGCTGGACGAGAGGAGTGAGGTGACGTTGGTCCCGCCACCCATTCCGATATCGAATGTGAATGCCTGGCTTATTGTTCACCGCCAGATGGCGAATGACCCGGGAACCAGGTGGCTCCGGGAAATCATCGTGAGCATCTACAACGAGTCGCGGACCAAGAGACCAAGGGTCGACCGTCGGAGACCTGGGTCGGCCGTAAAATAGGTCGCGCGCGCTGTCGTCTGTTTCAACACTCGAGCGCCTTTTTACCTGCGAGCGGGTGCTGCGCAATTATGAGGGGCGCTCATTTTGACCATGAGGACAATCGATTTGACGAATAGTTTACCTGGAGAGCACATTCCCTTTCAACAATAACAGGGGAATGCCGAAATGAGATCAACGTTCAAGGGCCTACTTGCCCTCGCCATCGCGTGCACCGCCTCCTCGGCGTGGTCCGCGACCCTCGACAATGTCAAGAAAAATGGCGTGCTGACCTGTGGCACGAATTCGGCCACGGCTGGCTTCAGCCTCCCCGACAATGAAGGCAAATGGACCGGATTTGTCGTCGATTATTGTCGCGCCGTGGCCGCTGCCGTGCTCGGGGATGCGCAAAAGGTCAAGTTCATCCCATTGACGCCAAAGGATCGCTTCACCGCCTTGCAGTCGGGAGAGATCGACATTCTCGCGCACAACGCAACCTGGACATCGTCCCGCGATACGTCGCTAGGCATACTGTTTGCCGGCACGTATTTCTATGACGGCCAGGGGTTCATGGTGCGCAAGGCCGACAACATCACGTCGGCCAAGGGGCTCGACGGCGCATCGATATGCGTCACCCAGGGCACCACGACCGAGTTGAACCTTGCCGACTATTTTCGCTCGCAGTCGATCAAGTACACGACGGTTGGTTTCGCGGACGAGGAAGCTGTGGTGAAGGCTTATGAGGAGGGGCGTTGCGACGTCTTGTCCGCAGACACCTCCACCTTGAACGCGTCGAGGCTTCGCATGGCCAAGCCGGACGACAGCATTGTTCTTCCTGAGCTGATCTCCAAGGAGCCGCTTGGCCCGGCGGTGCGGCAGGGTGACGACCAGTGGCTCAATGTGGCGAAGTGGACGCTCTACGTCATGGTGGCCGCGGAGGAATACGGGGTCACCTCCAAGAACGTCGATGCCATGAAATCGTCGGACAATCCCAGCATCCGCCGCCTGCTTGGCGTGGAAGGCAGCATAGGCAAGGACATCGGGCTCGGCGATAACTGGCCGGTCGAGGTGATCAAGCAGGTCGGCAATTACGGCGAAGTGTTCGATCGCAATGTCGGCAAGGATTCGCCGCTGAAAATGGAGCGCGGCATGAACGCGCTCTGGAACAAAGGCGGCGTTCAGTACGCTCCGCCGATCCGCTAATGCATGTCGCTCAAAAATGGCCCCGGTTTTGAGACAACGACATGCATACCGAAGACCCTAAAGCGCGTCGCCTGAGTCCGTTCAAACCCGACGCGCTTTAGGCAAAGGCATGGTTGCAAGGCGCTGGCGTGTTACCGTCAGCGCCTTGCACGGACCCGATAGGAACAGCCCATGTCCCATTTGTCGCTTCCCGCGCCGTCGCGCAGGAGGTTGTCGCTGCACGATACGAAGGTGCGGGGCATCTTCTACCAGCTCTTGCTCGCCGGCTGCCTGCTGGCCTTGGCCCTGGGCATCGGCATGCAGACTGCATCGAATATGCGGGTCCGGGGGATTCCGCTCTCATTCGACTTTTGGAATGAGTCTGCCGGCTTCGACATCAATCAAACCCTGATACCGTACGATGCATTGTCCAGCTACGGTCAGGCGTTCTGGGTGGGAGTGGTCAACACCCTCTACGTCAGTCTCCTCGCAATCCTGTTCGCAACCTTGCTTGGCTTCGTGATCGGCGTTGCCCGCCTGTCGCCGAACTGGATCGTTTCGAAGGTGGCGACCGCCTATGTCGAGCTTGTGCGAAATGTTCCGTTATTGCTGCAGCTGCTGTTCTGGTACAACGCCGTCCTCAAGCCGTTGCCCTCGCCGAAGGCGTCCATCGCCATGCCCGGCGGCATCTACCTCAACAATCGCGGCCTCATCGTTCCGGAGATTCATTTGCATCCGGGAGCGGGTCTGGTGGGCCTGGCATTCGTTGCGGCCATTTCCTGCTGCGTTGCATTCTGGTTTCGCGCCAGGAGCGTCCAGAGACGGACGGGCAAGCAGCTGCCGGTGCTTCTGGTCAGTCTGGCGATCTTGACAGGATTTCCGTTGGTCCTTTTCCTGGCGGCTGGCGAGCCGGTCTCGTTCGTCGCTCCGCAGCTGCGGGGTTTCAATTTTCAAGGCGGGCATCAGCTCTATCCGGAGTTTGCCGCTCTCCTGATCGGTCTGTCGGTCTACACCGGTTCATACATCGCCGAGATCGTGCGAGGTGGAATCCAGGCAGTGCCAAAGGGCCAGACCGAGGCTGCGCATGCGCTGGGGCTGGCGCCGGGCAAGACGCTTCGTCTGGTCGTCGTTCCCCAGGCGCTGCGCATCATCATTCCCCCTTTGACAAGCCAGTATCTCAATCTCATCAAGAACTCGTCGCTTGCCGTGTTCATCGGCTATCCCGACCTCGTTCAGATCTTTGCAGGCACGGTGCTCAACCAGACCGGAGCCGCCGTCCAGGTCATGGCGATTACCCTGTCGGTCTATCTCGTTATCTCCCTTGCCACGTCATTGGCCATGAACGCGTGCAACCAACATTTTGCAATCGTTGAGAGGTGACGGGTGAGCGATCAGTCCATGCGTTCGCCAGTTGTGATCAGCGCACTCATACCAGCCATGGCGCCTCCCGCGGACGTTCGACCGGGTCCAGTGAGCTGGATGAAAAAGAACCTGTTTTCGACGCCGTCTTCAGGCGCGCTGACAATATGCTTTGTCCTCCTAGCCGCGTGGCTGCTGCATCACTTCCTGAGCTTTGCGATCTTCAACGCGGTCTGGAGCGGCGGCCATGAAGCTTGCCGTGCGAACAGCCAGGGGGCTTGCTGGCCTTTCATCGCCGAGAAGTTCGACTACCTGCGATACGGCGCGTATCCGGTTTCCGAGCGGTGGCGCGTGGACCTTGCGCAGGCGATCGGCGCCATCCTCATCGTTTGGCTCCTGTGGACGAAGGCTCCGCGGCGCAAAATGGCGGCGTTGCTGTTCTTCCTCGTCTACCCCGTGGCCGCGTTCGTTCTCGTGCGCGGCGTTGCCTGGCTTCATTTGCCTGTCATCGATACGACGCTCTGGGGCGGTCTCTTGATCACGTTGCTGATGTCGATCGTGGGCATCGTCTTCTCGCTTCCGATCGGGGTTATCCTGGCGCTTGGACGCAGGTCGGAACTCCCTTTCGTCAAGACGGTTTGCGTCACGTTCATCGAAGTCGTCCGCGGCGTGCCGTTTATCACAGTGTTGTTCATGGCGAACTTCATGATGCCGCTCTTCGTCCCGGATTATCTGACGCCTGATCGACTGTTGCGCCCGCTCATCGCGATAGCGTTGTTCTCGTCCGCCTATATGGCCGAGGTCGTGAGGGCCGGCCTTCAGGCGATCCCGAAGGGCCAACACGAAGCGGCCAAGGCGCTCGGGATCGGCTACTTCGACATGATGCGCCTGATCGTCCTCCCTCAGGCGCTGACGATCGTCATACCGAGCATCGTCTCGACCTTCATCGGTCTGTTCAAAGACACGACTCTGGTCGCCATCGTCGGCATCGCGGATTTCCTGAAGGCCGTTGAAACGGCGCGCGTCGATCCGAACTGGGCAGGCCCGACGATCTCATCAACCGGCTACCTCTTTGCGGGGCTGGTCTACTGGAGCTTTTGCTTCGGCATGTCGCGTTACTCGCAATCTATGGAGCGCCAATTGGCGCGTGGCCGCAAATCCTAGGAGGCGATGATGATGCCACAAGCAATGCCCGCGGCCAGGTGACTATCAAATGGCTTGTGCAGACTCGCCCGCATCGGCGCATGGGCAGCGACATATCGCGGGAATAGATTTCGACCAGATCCACGACCGTCAGCAGTTCGGATCCGTCAAATGGGCCAACCAGTGGGACGAGTTCTCTCCCCAGGTCGAGGGCCAGGACCTGCTGTCGCTGTGGACGGCGGATATGGACTTCCGCGCTCCGGAAACCGTCATCGCGCGACTGCGCGAGGCCGCGGAGCATGGCATTTACGGCTACACACGCCGCGATCCGCGCCACTATGAGATCGTGCAATCGTGGTTCGCGCACCGGCACAACTGGTCGCCGAAACTGGAAACCTTGCTTCCCGCGCCGGCGATCATGCCGTCGGTGGCTGCGATACTGCGAACCTTCACCAAGCCCGGTGACGGCGTCATTGTGCAGTCGCCCGTGTACTCGCCCTATTTCGAAGTGGTTCAGGGAAACGGCCGCGTTCTGCTTACGAACCGGCTGAGGCTGCAGAACAACAGATATGAGCTCGATCTCGAGGATTTCGAGAAACTGGCGGCCGGCGGTGCCAAGGCATTCCTGCTGTGCAATCCTCACAACCCTGCCGGAATGGCCTGGACACGCGAAGAATTGGCGGCGCTCAACGACATCTGCGAGCGTCATGGGATCCTGGTCATATCCGACGACATTCACTGCGACATAAGGTTGTCGGATCGCCCCCACATCGTCTTCTCCTCCATCTCGGAAGATGCTGCCGAGAAATCGTTCATCTGCACCGCTCCAACGAAGACTTTCAATCTTGCCGGGGTTCCTTCGGCAACCATTTCGGTAGCCAGCAAAAAGCGCCGCGAGGCGCTTCTTGCCGCAATGCAGGCGTCATTCATGGTGAATGCGAACTTTTTCGGCCGCCTGGCTTTGGAGGTTGCTTACAGCAGCGGCGCGCCGTGGCTCGACCAACTCACGCGCTACATCGCCGGCAACATCGATCTGGTTTGCGAGTTCGCCGGTGAACACCTTCCAGGCATCACGCCCATGCGGCCCGACGCATCGTTTCTGGTGTGGTTGGACGCGTGCGCGCTCGATGGCCGAGTGGGTGGAATTCAGAAGTTCTTTGTCGATTGGGCCAAGGTTAATCTCTACGATGGCCGCGTCTATGGGCCTGGCGGCGAAGGCTTCATCCGCCTGAATGTCGGCTGCCCGCGTCCTCTGTTGCGCCAAGGACTGGAGCGCATGTCCAGCGCGCTGGCATCCCTGTGATCGACCGCCAGGGTGCTTCGGATGCGAGCCTGGTACTTGATGCCGGCAGCCGGTAAGGAAACGTCCGAGGGCGACGAGCCGGGTGGCCCGCAAGTCCGGATTCCATAGCCGTGCCGGACACGACCCTCAAGCCAAAGTCGACATGTCCAGCTTGATCGCCGCTACCATTTCACAGCGAACCCGAGCTTGGCGCCCAGGGCGTGGCTATCGCCAAAATCCTTGAGGCTTGTCCGCGCTGTCCCTTCTCCGAAGACGGCGTAGCGACCGTCCGCCCAGCTCAGCGAGCCACCAAGGCCGACACCGCCCGACAGCGCCTGATTTTCGCTGACCAGTTTCGTGCCAGACACATCGACATCATTTCCGTCGAGGAAGTCGTAGTAAAGGTTGCCGAGCCCATAGATGTGCGTGCGGCTGACTTGCCCCGCATCGTCCACCCACTGGTCTTCATAGTCCGCGGAGAGGCCGAGGCGGCCGACGAGACTGTTGCTGCTGCCGGGCGACACGACGGCGCCAAACGGGTCGGTGAACGCGTCGAAGTCGACCGAGGAATAGGCAAGCTGGGCCTGCGGCGTCAGCGACCAGTTGCCGTTGAGGGCGATCTTCTGTCCGGTCTCGATGCTCAGCCCGTAGCCGAAACCGTTGTTGCCGTCCGCAAGCGTGGTGCCCAGCGTGGCCGACCGGATGTCACTGTCATACCATGTCGCCTCGGCCTGCGCGTCGACGTAGAAGCCACCGCTGCCGAACCAGGTGAGCGTGCTGCCGACGCCGTAGCCGGTGGCAGCGATCGACCCTGCCCCGAAGATCGAGGAGACGTCCGACGACGCGGTTCCGTAGTGGGCCGTAATCCCTCCGATCAGGGTACCGGCGTCGCTTTCGTGCAGCAGGCCATCGATGCCGGCCTGCAGCTTCCAGGTGGTCACGTCATAGTTCGTGCCGGAGGTCGACGTCTCAGGCTTGATCTCGGCATGGGCAGCTTCGATGCGCGCCCATATCGCCTTGCCGTCGACCGAGCCCTGGCCTGGCAGGTCCGCACCTTGCGGCGTAGCACCCTCGCCCCACGACCGATTGCCAATGCGTTGCTGCATGGTGCCCAGTTCATTGAAGGCCTGCAGCACCCCTTCATAGGCCTCGTACAGCGGCACGCCGGGCGAATAGAGTGGCTGCGGATCGGGATCGCCGTTGACCAGGGCCGAACGCAGATACCAATCGCCATCGGCCGGTGTGCTGACGCCGTTCTTGTAGAGCCTGTATCCGTAGGCGCCCGCGACGACCGCTGCATCGCCTTCGAAGGTATAATTGCCGTCGAGCGAGAAGCTGCCGTTCGAGACGCCGCCGACGTCGACGATCTTGATGCCTCCGACCGTTTGGGCGCCCGACCCGCCGAAATTGACGACCTGAAGGGTACCCGTCCCTGACGTGTTGCCGGCGATCACCAGCATGTCTGTCGGCGAACCGTCACCACCGAGCGCAGCGTTGAGAACGACGGCGCCGCTATTGCCGACATAGTCGCCGCTTACGGTAAGTGTGTCGCCTGGGACGCCACCCGCGATGCGCACCGTTCCGGCGTTGCTCAGCCCCGCAATCGTCTGGGACGTGCCGGCAAGATCGAGCGTGGCGCCCGAGGCGACGGAAAACTGCGAGGAGGAACTGAACGCGTTCGCAGCGCCCGCGGCAAGCGTGCCGCCGCTGACCGTAGTGGCGCCGGTAAAGCCTGAGTTGTCCAACGCAAGCAGCAGCGTGCCTTGGCCGTCCTTGATGAACGTACCGGCGCCCGAGAACACGCCGGCATAGCTGGCGGAGGCGACTTGGTCGAATGTGAAGGAGGCGCCGGCGCCGATCGCGACATCGCCACCGAAGCGCTCGGCTGCCGAGACGAGGCCGCCTTGATTGACGGTCCAGTCCAGCAGCGACGTGCCTGACAGCGTCAGCACGCCGGCGCCATCCTTCATCATTGCGCCGGTGCCGGAGATATCGCCGGCGAAGCTGGCGTCCGCCGCCTGGTCGAACACGACAGTGCCGGAATTGCCGATGTCGCCACGAATCGAGGTTGCATCGCCGACCAGCGTGCCAGCGCTGACCAACGTGTTGCCGCCATAGCTGTTCGTTCCCGTAAGCGTCAGCGTGCCGGCGCCGGTCTTGACAAGGCTGCCAGCGCCAGAGATCGCACCGGACAAGGTCAGGTCGGCCACAGTGTCGAAGGTGCCGCCGGCCGACGAAAGCGTGACGTCGCGCGCCGAGCTGAACGCCGCTGTGTTGCGCAGCGTCCCGCCGGAGAGCGTTAGGCCGCCAGCGGCAACGCCGAGATTGTTGTCGGCTGAAACAGATAGCACGCCGCCCAGGACGGTGGTGCCGCCCGTGTAGGTGTTGGCGCCGGACAGCACCAGCGTGCCCGCATCGGTCTTGGTCAGGCTGCTGGTCCCGGTTAGCACGGAGGCGATGGTGGCGGTGTAACCTGCTCCGGCCACCGTGCCGTCGCCGACCCGAATGATGCTCTCGCCGCCAGCGCCATCAAGCGTGATGGCGTCGCCTTCGATGCGGTAGCCATCGGCGGCGAATTGCATGCCCGTAATCGCAAGCGCGCCGGCGCTGCCGTCGGCGATGACGGTGCCGCCGAGCGTCTGGAAGATGGCGAAGCCGGGCTGCGGCTTCATCGCGCCAGTTACCAGGCCGGTGCTCGTCGTCCAGTTCAGGCTTGTCGCCGTCCACGTGCCGTTGCCGCCGTCGACCAGATCATTGTTGGCATTGCCGGCCGCGTCACCATCCCAGAAGAGCAAGTCGGTGCCGACGCTGCTGACGAGATTGACCTGGTTGGCGACGGAGGTCTGCACCGTCAGGTCGGCGGCCGTGACACCGGCCGGCAGATTGCCGAGCTCGAGACCATTGTCGGTGAGTGCGCCGCCATAATTGATTAGCCGGTAGACGCCAGGCCCGAAGCCGCCGACATCGGTGATGTTGAGGCTGCCGTCCAGCGTCAGCGCGCCGGTCACCTCGATCAGGTCGTTGACACCGCCGCCGACAATGCCCGCCTGGCCGAGCTCGTAGTCGAGCATAGAACCGGAGCTCAGGCTGAGCGATCCGACCGTAAGCGTGCCAGGGCTGGACCCCGGCGCCAGCACACCGCCATCGGCGACGATCACCGCGCCGCCGATCGAGCCGGAGCCGCCCAGCGTGCCGCCGCTGTTGACCGTCGTTTCGGTGCTGCCGAGCGAGCCCTCGACGATAAGCTTGCCGCTGTCGACGGTGGTGCGGCCGGAATAGGTACTGTCGCCCTTGAGCACCAGGGTGCCGGCGCCCTCCTTGTAGACGCCGCCCACGCCGCTCAGCTCGCCATTGGCGGTCAGCGTCGTACCCGCCGCCGCGCGGAAGTAGCCATAGGCGGAAGTGAGGTTGACATCGCGGCTCATGGCGAAGCTTGCTGTCGTGCCGAGTTCGCCGCCGTCGAGTGTCAGCAGGCCCGTCGCGGCACCCAGATTCTGGTCCGACGCGACCGAGATGCTTTTGCCGGTCCCGACCTTCGTGCCGCCGCTGTGGGTGTTGGCACCGGTCAGCGTCAGCGTGCCGAAGCCTTCGATGTCGACGCTGCCCGAGCCGGAGATATTTCCGCCGAAGGTGTGGGGGCCGAGGTCGAGAAACGAGACAGCGCCGTTGTCCAGGATGTCGCCACGGATCGCCACGGTGTTGCCGGCAAGCGTTCCTGCATTGACGATGTTGCCACCCGTATAGCTGTTGGACAAATTGGTGACGTTGAGGGTGCCGGCGCCGCTCTTGACCAGTGTGCCGGTGCCGGTCACCTGGCCTGACACGTCCAACTGCGTGCCTGCCACCGTGTCGAACCCGCCGGTCGAATTGATCAGGACATTGCGATTGGTGGCGAAGCTGGTGGTCGTGCGCAACGTGCCGCCGTCGAAGGTCAAGCCGCCCGAGAGGGCGCCCAGATTGTTGTCACTCGAAATTTGCAGGGTCCCGCCGGACAAGGTCCAAGGCGTGACGGCAGTTGTCGTCCCCGTTAGGGTCCAGGTGCTGTTTCCGGTTTTCTCGTAGAACCCAAACCCGTCATATTTGGCGCCAGCGCCGATCTGCGACACACCGAAACTGGCGCTGATATCGCCACCCAGCTTGAATGTATCCGCGGCGCTGAAAGCGACCACATTGCCTGTGATGGTGGAGCCGGCCTGAATCTCCAGCGAATTGACGCCGCCGGTGAACTGGATGGCTTTGCCGGCTGCCGGCGTTCCGCCACCGGTGCCGACGGCACCGCCGCTGATCGTACCCGCATTGATGACCGCGATGTTGGCGCCCTTGATCCCTGCGGCGCCATCGCCGCCTGCCAAGGAGCCCTGACCGCCACTGCCGCCAACGATCGTCGCACCTAGCTTGTTGATGACGGTTCCACCTGAAAGCAGCAGAACAGCGACGCCACCGTCCCCACCGCCGCCGAGAACTGTTCTTCCACCGGCACCCCCGAGCAGATTCCCGCTGTTCTGGATTGTCCCGCCGCCCATCAGGACGATGGCAGCTGCGCCGCCGCCACCACCTGCTTGGACCCCAATTGTGGAGAGACTCGTGCCGCCGGTAACGCTGCCGCCCGCCTCTACAAACACGTTTGCGGACGAGAATATGCCGACGCCGCCACCACCGCTGCCGCTGTTGCCATTGGTCCCACCTCGGCCGCCAGTGCCACCACTCACCGATCCTGTGCCAGTGACTGTAACGTCGGCCGTGGCACTGACGCCCACACCGCCACCGCCACCGCCGCCGCTCCTGACGACGCCATTCGTGCCAGGGGAGCCCAAAGCGCCGGCCCCGCCGCTGATGCTGGTTGCAATGGTCCCGTCTGTCGAGATGACCAGACCCGTAGCACCAGTGGCACCGGCAACGCCATTTGGGTTGTTGGCTGTCCCACTTACCGCTCCCGATCCTCCTGGCGCCCCGTCACCCGTCGTGAGGTCAATGCCGCCACCACCGCCACCAGCGGTCGCGCCATTGGCGGCATTCTGACCCGTGGCACTCGCGAGCGCGCCGTCAACGCCACCTTGTCCAGCGCCTGCGCTGCTACCATTGCCGCCATCGGCCCGAGCCGGCGCGGCGCTCAGCGCAAGGGCAACAGTTAGGATCATCAAGGCGGAAGTGCTGGAGCGAAGCGACACGACTTGCGGCAAGCGCGCGAGATGCAAAACCCAAAACCCATCACGCGCAATCCGCTCCGCCATGCCTAAGCTCCCTGATTCCTGAGTGCGCGAAGGCAGCATGAAAGCTATTCGCCCGCAAGAAGTTTATAGTCATGAGAGCTACCAAGAAGCTAACGGTGATCAGTAAAATGAAGTCTGCGACTTTTGAGCGACAGAAAGTAGTCAATATTAGATATAGCTTATTAAACAGAGACCTTACGGAATCGCGAGAACAATCTCGCTGCATCAATTTATGCGGAAACGTTCGGACCTCCTGGGCTCCAGCCGATCCCATCGGGCGGAGGTGAGTTTCGCCTCTACGGGGGCGATGAGGCGCTAGGCTGCCCCTTGGGCGACCCCTCACTATCCTGCAAGAAGTGATTCTGTAATCGACTCCCACTCTGCGTCTAGCTTGCCAGTTGCCACAGGCTGCCCGGCGCGGCGGTACCAGTAGGCTGCATTAGAAAGGTCGCCTTCTTTGCGGTGCAGATAGGCATGAACCCATACAGAGGCCGGATCAGATTCGTTGGCCTGCACACACTCATGCGCCCGCTCCCAATCGCCCTGTCTATCCCACCATAGAGCGTGGAGCGCCATCCCAAGATTCGCCGGGGGCTCTACTCCCTGAAGGGTCGCACGGAACTCGTCGATGTCCATAGTTACCTCGCCTCTGGCTACGCCGGTCCTGTCCCGTTCCGTGCAACGAAATGCGCCCTCTGCCGGTGATTTGCTCTGTCGACTTTAGCAATGGCTCTGGCGATCTTTAGCGGAAACGGGGTTTTCGCTCGGCAAAGGCCGCATCAAGGGCTTCCAATTGACGAATGCTCGTTGCAGGGCTGCTTCCTGCTTCTAAGCTTCATGGACGGCAGAAGCTGCCACGGAAACCAAAGGCGCTTCCAAGCTCCATGTTATGCCATGCGGACCGTGTTCGAGAATTCCCTGCCCACTAACCGCTGCGGGCGCGACCCGCTTCAGCACCACGGTTCCAAAGCCACCTTGTCCGACAGTCTGAACCTGCGGCCCATCGGTTTCGACCCAGGTGAGGTGAAAGAGCCTCGAAGCACCGGAACCGGTGATGCCCCATGTGACCGAGATCCGGCCCTTGTCCCCTGAGAGAACCCCGTATTTGGCCGAGTTGGTCGCCAGTTCGTGGAAGGCAATCCCGAGATACTGAACTGCGTTGGGACTGAGCACCAATGATGGGCCCGACATTTCGATCAAATCCCCCCGCGGGAAAGGCTCGACCTGGGCCGCCAAAAGGTCGCTGATCGTGGCACCCTTCCAATCCGCCGATACAAGCAGGTCGTGAGATCGCGACAACGCCATGATGCGCTCGCGCACCTGGGTTTCAAATTGTTTTGGCGTCTCCGATCGCTTGTTGGTCTCCCGGATCATCGACAGGATGACCGAATACTGGTTTTTCACCCGGTGGTTGACCTCGCGCATCAGCATGCGGATGCGATATTCATTCTCCTTCGCCGACGTGATGTCTCGCGCTATCTTCGATGCGCCGGTGATCTGCCCAGTTGCGTTACGCACGGGCGATATCGTCAGCGAAACCGGAACCAGGCTGCCATCCTTGCGCTGGCGGGTCGTTTCGAATGGTTCGACGCGTTCGCCACGGCGAATGCGTTGGAGGATGCGGGGTTCCTCGTCCTGATGGTCTTCGGGGATCAGCATGGTCACCGACCGGCCAATCGCTTCCTCGGCGGTATAGCCGAAAAGCCGTTCGGCGCCCTGGTTCCAGCTTTTTATGATGGTATTGAGATCCTTGCTGACGATAGCGTCAAATGAGGATTCCACGATCGCTGACAGGTGCTGCCTGGTTTCTTCCGCGCGTTGGCGGTCCGTCAGGTCCAGCAGCATGTTGACGGCGCCAATCAGAGCGCCGTGCTCGTCCCGCAGCGGTGTCGGGTAGGGCAGGAACGGAAAAAACGATCCATCGGGACGCTGCGCAACAGCTTGCTGATTGCGGACCGGCCTGTTCTCCTTGAGCGCGATGGCCATCGGGCATTCATCGTGCGGCAATTCCTTGCCGTCGGCAGTGAACAGCTTGAACGTCACGCACCATTTATCCTTGCCGACCTCAGGCTCCCTGCCTGCCAGATCGGCCGCGGCGCGGTTGTAGTAGGTGATCGTCCCATCCTGATCGGTCGTGTAGATGGCGACGGGTAGGCCATCGAGTATCTGGTGATAGGTACTGTCTTGCTGCCTGAGCTCCGAGCGGGTGTGCACCAAGTCGGTTACATCCACCGTGAAGCACCGGGTGTTGATCAGCTTGCCGTCCCGGAAATGTCCGCTTGAGGTGACTTCGACGTGCTTGATCGATCCATCGCTGGCCCTCAATCGCGCCGGATATCTTACGATCTTCTCGCCATTGGCAAGGCGACCCAAAATGTCCTCTATGACGTCCCGGTCGGGATAGAACTCGGCGATGTGACAACCGAGGTAGTCCTCTGCAGGATAGCCGAGAAGGTCGAGCTCAGCCTGGTTGGCATGCACGATCACGCCGTCTGCGTTCACCAGATGCAGGGCAACGGCGCCGTTTTCGAAGAAATCCTTGTAATCGAAATCCAGACTGTCATTGCTGGACACTCCCGGGTTTTCGAAGGCGACAACAGTCGCCTGTGTTGCTTCATGCATCCCAAACACCTTGTCCAGTCCAACCAAATATAATTCGGCTTGGATCAGTTGGTTCCCATTGCTCGCGATCTCGACCCGCGGCATACGGGAACTGGACCCTAAAAGGGACCTAGCCTCGACTCGTCTTCCATCTACAAACGTGCGATCATCCGCGCATGGGCAAACCCTTGGTCCTTGTCGTCGACGACGAAGCCTTGATAGCACTGGATATGGAGTCCGCTCTTTCGGAGGCGGGCTTTGCCGTAGCATTAGCGGCGACATGTTCCCAGGCGAAACGTTTTCTTGCTGACCATACCCCCGCCGCAGCGATCCTGGACGTCAGGCTGTCGGACGGCGAGGCTGTTGACGCGGCAAAAACCTTGGCAGGGCGGGCGGTTCCTTTCGTCGTCTATTCCGGCCTGGGGGTCGAGGAAACCCACGAAGCGTTCTCGCCCGGCGTAAGAGTGATGAAACCCGCCGGACCTGCAGAGGTGATCCGGGCTCTCATAGCCATGGCCGCCGGCCAGCAGAAGATGACGGGATAGCCGTGCTCTGAGCACCTTTGGTCTAATTGGGGCGTAATGGCGCGGCCTGTCACCAAGGGTTTCGGCGGCCGCGATACACTCCGCTTCCCTTCAATGGGGGCTGCCCCATCACCGCAAATCGATCCGGAGTTGGTCGTCGAAAAGGGGCGGGGCGCCTTTGGTCAATGCAGTTGGCCGATCAGCCGAGCGTATTCGGCTTCAGCCCTGCCATAGGACCCATCGGCAAGCGCAATGAGACGGGCGCGATCAAGGATGACGACCTCTCCTCGCATCGATCGTATCAGACCTTGGCCCTCCAAGGTTTGCAGCGCTATGGTGACGCCGGGCCGCCTGACACCGAGCATGACTGATAAGAACTCGTGCGTAATCGCAAAGCGGTTCCCGTCGACGCGATCATCACACATCACCAGCCATCTTGAGAGCCTGTCGACGATGTTCATCCGGGCATTGCCGAGAGCGGTGAAGCTTGCCTGGAGGTGAAAGTAGTGAACGTAGCGGAGCAGAAAAGTTCGCAGGGTTGGGCTTGTCAAAAGCGCCTTGCTGAAGAGGCCCGCGTCTATACCAAAGGCTCGGGCTTCTAATTGCACGTAACAATCGTGCGTTGATCGGTCATCGCCCATGACGAGCGCTGAGCCGGTCATGCCCTCACAACCAATGATTCCGATCTCAGCTTCGATACCAGGCCGCAGCTCGCCCACCACTGACCCGAGACCGCTCTCGAAGAAGTATACGGTGCTGATCGGTGACCCCGCCACTTCGAGATGCGTCTTCAGCCCAAGGGAGACGCTTTCGAAATGAGGTTGCAGCAATGCCAAATCTGCCGAGCACATTCGAAGCAGTAGCGAATTGCGATAGATGGAATTTTGGCCGGTGTCGCGTTGCGCGGCAGTGTGAGTTTGTGACCTGGAGTCTGTCATAGCTCCCCTCTCCCTATCGGGGCGGAAGCATGTTGATCGCTCACAGCCGACGGACGCCCTTGGAGTTGCCGTCGATGGCACACTCTATGCCTGCGGACCGCGGATGTCCCATTTTTAATTAATTGCGTTGATCGGCCTGAGCCAAGCGTTGGCGCACCCGCGCTAAGACGGCATTCAGATGCTCCAGGAATTCGTCATCACCTTTCGTTGACAAATTGCGTTGTCGAACGCGAGTTACAATGCGCTCCTGGAGTGAAACCGCTGTCTCATAGTGGTCCACGATCAACTGATATGAAGCGTTCACTGGGGCGGATTCAAAGAGCTGAGCCATTGTGGCAATGTAGTTCCACAACGAAGAGAGTCCATCTCGGCCGCCGCTTGGGTAACAATCGTACAATATACCCAAGACTGACCGCGCTCTTTGGTTATCCTCCCAGGAATCCGGTAGCTTTGCGCGGCGCAGCCTCTCTTCGCCCTTCGACCTCTTGACCCGGCCGACCAGTCCCGGCTTCAGCCATTCGGCCTTGCTCGCGCTGCGCACCAATAATGCGCCTGACAGGGACGGCGCCAGCATGGGCCAGATCGACCAGACAGATTGAGCAGTCCTATGCCTCTCCGAAATCAGTTTCGTTTCTTGACGTCGGGTGCCGCTCGTAGTCAACGGGCGGCGGCAGGAGCATGATTTCGGTCTCCTTGCGGCCGAACTCTCGGCCGATCTGGAACGCCGCGTAGATCGCGCCGAGGCGGATAAGGAATCTAAGCATGGGGGTTCTCCTTCGATGCTAGGAACCGCAAGGCCGCGAGATTGTTCCATGGTTTGCGAGTGGGGACGATCTTGCCGTCGCACCAGACATTCCAGCGCCGGCGCGGCAATCTGAGACATGGCGGTGCGGCTAGGCTGTTGCGGCCGTTGCCTGGGCCGGGATCCGTTTTCGAGGGGCCGGACGGCGTCGATCGCGGCGTTTCGAAACGACTTTGAGGGGAACGGCCGGCGCTGGAGAAAGTGCGCCAAGCACAGCGTTGACCATGCCGTGGGCTACGAAATCGGCGCTGATGCCGGCGGCCAAAGCTTGCCCTTCTTGCCCGACATCGCCCTGCTCCGCGTCTGACCAGAACACAATCCCAATTCTCAAACCTGCCTTGGCGCGCTTCAGTCTCCGGACCAGAAAGCGGGCATGCTTGAGCGAATCCCGGTTCAGGAAACCGACCACGACGGTGTCGATCGCCTCTAGTTCGAGACGACGAATACCTGCCGGCTCAATATCGACAAAACTGGCCTTCGCCACCGTAGCACCTTGCACCTCCAGCACCTGAGCGAGCATGGCGGCAGCGGCATCGTCGAGTTCGCCGCGACCGCCGGCACAAAGCACCGACATGTCCTTGCCGTCGGGCAGTTCGATCTCTTCCTCTTCGATGCCATCTGTTTCCTTGCTCGCGGTCCCTTCGGCGGTGGTTGTCGGCGCATCTTCCTCGCTTGCCTCTTCCTGTGCATCGTCGGCAAGATTTGCCACAAGAATTTGGGCGCTCGCCGCCACCTGCCTTCGCTCTTGATCGCCCATCACGCCACGCATGCGGTCCTGCTCGCCCAACAGGAGAGCAGGAATGGCGACCGTGCCGTAGAAATCGATCAGGTACTTCTCCTCGAGGATCTCCTCGGCATGGTCAGTTGCCTCGTCCGGATCACCGGCCAGGAGCCGTTGATAGAGCCGGGCGTGAGCTTCAAGGACGGGCTCGTTGCCAAACAGGACGTCGAGAAATTCGAACTGCGGAACATGTCGCCCGAGGACGACGAGGCAAACTGTCAGCGGCGTCGAAAGGACCAGGCCGAGCGGCCCCCACAACCATGTCCAGAAAATTGCCGCAACGATGATTGCCAAAGGAGAAAGTCCCGTGCGCGAGCCATAGAGCCACGGTTCGATGACGTTGCCGGTTACCAATTCCATGACGACAAACAGTGCGGCGGTCCACAGCACCAGCGACCAGCCGGGCGCAACCGCCAAGGCCAGAAACAAGGGCAGCAGCATGCCGATAACAGGGCCGATATAGGGAACGAAGCGCAGCGCCAGTGCCAGCAATCCCCACAGCAGCGCGTTGGGAATGCCGAGCACCCAAAGGCCAATCGCGATTGGTATCGCGTAGACGATGTTGACCACCAATTGCATGATCAGATAGCGGCCAACCCGTTTGCCGGCATCCTGCAATGCCTGCGTTGTGCGATGGAGGTCGCCATAGCCGACGAGGCGGATAAACCGGTCACGCAGATCCTCGCGCTCAAGCAACATGAAGATGACGACGATGATGATCAGGCCAGCTGAAGCCAGCGGGCTGATCAACGGTCCGATGATGTTCTGCAATACCTCCAGAGGTCTCTCGCGGGCGACGATCTCGACCGGTACGGGCTCACGCCGGGGCTTGTCGGCCGCAGGCGGCGCCACATCCTGCTTGTCGATCTCCTGACCGACACGCTCGATCACCCCGCTCAGCCTGGCAATTATGCCGCCACCAACCCCCGTCTCCTTGAGGGAACGCACCTTGGTCAGAATGTTTGTCTGGTAGACGGAAATGTTCTGAGCAAGCTCGCTTACCTGGGTCGCAACAATGAAGCTGAACAGGCCCAGGGCCGCGAATGCGCCAATCACGCTCAGAAGCACTGCGGGCAGCCGAGGCAAGCCGACACGCTTCAGTGCGGAGACCATCGGCACCAGCGCAAAGGTCAAAAGCAGCGCGATGGCAATGGGAAGGAACACCTCACGACCGAAATACAGCGCAGCTACCGTCGTGACGATGGTTGCGACGGTAGGCAGAGCTGTTCGCGGATGGGCATTGCCTGCCGCAAGAATCCGTCCTAGCCCTCGCTCGGACGATGAGATGTCGTTTCGACGATTGGCAGCCACCTGATTCCCCCCGTTTCCTAGCGATAGTTAGACCCATTCGCCTGCCGGGCAATGTTTAGCAGGGCCGAATACATACGTTTTGCGGTTTTGCGCCCTGGGCGCTGTGCTCTGACGGTTCGGTCGATATCGTCGGAGCCGCAAATCTGTGGTAAAGCCGCCGCCCAACCAACCAAAGGACGACATCTGTGAGCGAACCGACTGTGGCCGAAGCGACCGAAAGTATCTATGCCTCGCTGCGGGCGGACAATGCCGACATCGACGCCCATATCGCGACGCTCAAGGCTGCGCTGACGCGAGAGGGCGCAAAACAGGCGGTGTTCGATCCGGCCAAATTGGCGCAGAACAACCGCTCGGGCCGTAAGTTGATGCAGGCTTATTTTCGCCAGCGCGGCGTGAGCGTGAAGTTTTCGGACCAGTAGCGCGCGGCAGCTTGGGGGAACGGCGTCCCAACGGACGGTCCGTATCTCGCCCGCTCCGCCCTGCGGTGGACTTTCGTCAATCCTAGGCGAATGCCCGCATTGCCCTGCCCAGGTCGGTGTCGCCCCCTGCCCCTGCAGCTCTTGACGGAAACCGGTGCCTCCTGTTTGAGGTGGACCAGGACGTTTGCTGCATGGGGAGATGGGCAAGGGTGGGCAAACAGTGAAGCGCGTTCTTCGGATGCTTGCCGCGGCGATCATGGCGTCCGGGGCGACCGGCTGCACGAGCATTTCCTACTACGCGCAGTCGTTGCAGGGTCACGCGCAGATCATGGCCGCGCGCAGGAATGTCGGGAAACTCATCCTTGACCCTTCGACGCCCGAGGCATTGCGCGCGAAATTGGCGTCGGCCAGCGCGATAAGACGGTTTGCGACGGATGAACTGGCATTGCCCGAGAACAGCAGCTACCGCAGCTATGTCGACATCCATCGCGATGCCGTGACCTGGGCCGTTTTTGCCGCGCCGCAATTCTCGCTCGCGCCACGGACATGGTGCTTTCCGGTCTTCGGCTGCGTTCCATACCGGGGTTATTTCTCCCGGAAATCCGCGGCTGAAAGCGCTGTCGAGCTTCAAAGACAAGGCCTCGACGTCTATGTCTCGGGCGTCACCGCCTATTCCACGCTTGGCTGGTCGAGTGACCCGCTGCTGAGCACCATGCTGCGTCAGGACGACACCTATCTCGCAAGCCTTGTTTTTCATGAACTGGCGCATCAGCGGCTTTATGTGGATGGCGATTCCGCATTCAACGAGGCATTCGCCGTTGCCGTCGAAACCAGCGGCGTCAGGAAATGGCTGCGCGCGGCCGGCGACCGGGCCGGATTGCGCCGCTACGAAGCCGATCGCAAACGCAGCGCCGATTTTCTCGGGCTGGTGGCGAAGACGCGCGACGAGCTAAGGCAGGTCTATGGTAGTCCCCGTACCCCGGAGCAGATGGCGACTGCAAAGAAAGCCGCGATCGAGAGGATGCGGGCGCGCTACCGGCAGATGCGCGACAAGCACTGGGCGGGATACCGGGGATACGACGCCTGGTTCGCTGCCCCGATCAACAACGCAAAGCTCGCCGCAACTTCTGTCTACGGTGAACAGGTTCCGGCCTTTCTTCGCTTGTTCGACCTGTGTTCGGGCGACTATCCAAGGTTTTACGCTTCTGTCCGGCGGATCGCGGATTTGCCCAAATCGTCCCGCGCCGAAGCGCTCAAGGCTGCGGACACATGCAATTGACTTGAACAAGCACAGGCAGGTCCTGACGATCACCCCAGCGACAGTTCCTTCGTCTGGTGTCTCAAAACGAGGCCGACCGCGCCCAGCAAAGCATCGTTCTCGGTGTGCTTGCCAACGATGATGCGCGTGCGCAGGGCGGGAGCGACATCGCGGGACTTGATCAGCGTATGGCGTTCATAGGACGCGATCAGCGGCGTCAACAGAATGTCCCCTGCCAAAGCCATGTGGCCGCCGATGATGATGAGCGGCGGATTGAGCACCGAGCCGATCAGGCCGAGACCCCGGCCGGCGATCTCGGCGGTATCCTCGATCATCCGCAACGCCCTGACGTCGCCCTGCTCGGCCATGGCGATGACATCGTCCATGGTGACTTGCCGCCCAACGACACGCGAAATCTGTTCCAGCGGCCGGGTAAAACTCGCGTAGAGCTCCAGGCATCCGCGATTGCCGCAGCGGCAAAGGTCGCCGCCGGGATCGATGCTGATGTGGCCGAATTCGCCGGCGCCGCCGGCGATGCCCGTCACCAGCCGGCCATGCTGGACAATGGCGCCGCCGACACCCAGATCGATCTTGAACAGCACGAAATCGTCCTGGCCGACGGCCGCACCCCACATCAGCTCGGCAATGGCCGCGCAGTTGCTCTCGTTGTCGGCGAAGATCGGCTGTTCCAGGACGGGTCCGAACACATCTCGTATGTTGACGCCGGCCCATGTTGGAACCATGCTTGCGCGCAGCACCACTCCATCGCGGCTGACAGGGCCGGAGACGGAGACACCAACCCCCAGGAGCCCCGCCATCGGCAGACCATTTTCCCTGTAGGATTGGGCAATCGCCGATTTGACCGCCTGGGCCGCCTGTTGCGGCTGGTAGTCCAGCCCCATTGGAATATTTTGTTCGGCAATGACGGAATGCGAGACATCGGCGACGATGAGCCGTATCTGCTGAAGAGCCAGGTGAATGCCGACGCAGGTGCCCGCTGTCGGATTGAGCGTCACCGCCGCGGCTGGCCTGCCGATGCCTCTGATGCCGTCGCGGCTGGTCGGGGCTTCGATCACCATTCCAGACCTTTTCAAGCCGTTAAGCGCGGTTGACACCGTCGAGCGCGCCAGACCGGTGGCGCGTGCGATCTGCAACGCGGAGAGTGCGCCGCGCTCGCTCAGGCAGCGCACGATCATGCTCTCCGGCGACGCGGAGGGTCTGTCGATCAGCCAGGTTCTAAGCGAAGGTTTTGTCATGACTCAACATAAACATCGTTGACTGATAGCTCCAATATGTCATCTTGGAAAGAACTCGAGATTGACGCATCTCGCCGGCGGCGGCTTCAAACCGCGGCCATAAGCGGTCGAGACGAACCGTGCAACACGATATGGGAGTGAAACGATGAAGTCCGTCATGACCGCGCTTGCGGCCGCTGCTGCGTGCACATTTTTCGCCGGGGCAGCCTTCGCCGAACCCAAGACGAACCTTTTGCACCAGTGGGCGACCGGATCGGACGCCCAGGCGATCGCCAAGCTCGGCGAGATGTTCACCGCCAAGGGCGGCAAATGGGAACAGACCTCGATCGCCGGCCACACCGCCAATACGCTGGCCAAGCTGCGCGCCGACGTGATCGCCGGCAATGCCCCGCCTGCCGTGCAGCTCAAGGGCCCTGAGATCGCCGAATGGAACGAGACCGGCATGACCGCCGATCTCGACGAGTTGGCGGCCTCGGAAGGGTGGGAGAAAGTGGTGGCGCCGGAATTGCTTCCGGTGATGAAGCCGACCGGCAAATGGGTCGCCGCGCCCATGAACATCCACCGCATCAACTGGCTCTGGGCCTCGCCCAAGGTCATGCAGGCGGCCGGCGTAGCGGAAATGCCGAAGACCTGGGCCGAGTTCAATGCGGCCTGCGACAAGATCGTCGCCACAGGCAAGATCTGCATCTCGCATTCGACCGCCGACTGGACGGATTCGACGGTGTTCGAGGTCGTGCTCTACGGCCAGGACATCGATGTCTACCGTAAGGCCTTTGTGGAAGGCGATGTCGAGTCCATGCGCAGCCCGGGAATGGTCAAGGCCTTCACGCAGATGCGCCTGATGACGAGCAAATACATGGATCCGGGCATGGTCGGCCGCGACTGGGATTCGATGTCGGCGCTGGTCGGCAAGGGCGACGCGGCGTTCCACATCATGGGCGACTGGACGATCGGCCTTTTGACCGCCGCCGGCTTCAAGGAAGGCACCGACTATGTCTGCGCCCAGGCGCCGACCGATTGGGGCAAACCCGGCTTCATCCTCAACTCGGACTCGGTCGTGTTCTTCAAGCAGAAGGACCAGGATTACATCGACGGCCAGAAGCTGCTGGCCAGCCTGATCCTGTCGCCCGACTTCCAGACGGTCTTCAACCAGGCCAAGGGCTCGATCCCCGCACGCCTGGATATCGATCTGTCGAAGGGCTTCAATCCGTGCCAGCAGCTCTCGCAGAAGGATCTGCAGGCTTCGATCAAGGACGGCACGCTGGTCCGCTCGATGGCGCACAACATGACCATCCCGCAGAAGATGCGCGGCGCGATCATGGACTCCATTACCGAGTTCGTGGCGACACCGGACATGTCGCCCGAGGATGGCGCCAATGCGATGGCCGACGCGGCGGAAGCACAGAAATAGACGGGAATGGCCGGGCGCGATGCCTATCCGCCCGGCCGTCCTCCCTTTCAGTCCCGTGCTCTGCCAATGCTGTACTCTGAATGTCAAATCAAGACCTGATCCTGTCGGTACCGACGCCCGCCCGCCCCTGGCGCGAGCGGCTGGGCTCCGCGATGCCCTTGCTCGTGCTCGGCCCCTCACTCGTGGCGAGCTTCGTCTACGTCTTCGTGTTCACCGGCTGGACGCTCTATATCTCGCTGTCCAACTCCTCGCTGCTGCCGACCTACGGCTTCGTCGGCCTGGACAACTACGCGTCGCTGTGGGCGAACCGGCGCTGGAACATCGCCTACAACAACCTGTTTTTCTTCAGCGCTTTCTACATCGTCGGCTCGATGGCGGTGGGACTGCTGCTGGCGATCCTGATCGACCAGCGCGTGCGCGGCGAAGCGGCATGGCGCACGATCTTCCTCTATCCGCTGGCCGTCTCCTTCATCGTCACCGGCACGGTCTGGAGCTGGCTCTACAATCCGACCGACGGCATCCAGGCCATGGTGCGCGGTTTCGGCTGGACGAGCTTCAGTTTCGCACTGGCCAGCGACCGGCACTATGCGATCTACGCGGTGATCATCACCGGCGTCTGGCAGGCCTCGGGCTTTGCCATGGCGCTGTTCCTGGCCGGCCTGCGCTCGGTGGATCAGGACCTCGTCAAGGCCGCGCAGATCGACGGCGCATCGACATTCCGCATCTATCGCAAGGTGCTTCTGCCAACCATTGCGCCGATCTTCCTGGCGGTCGCCGTCATCCAGATCCAGTTCGCCATCAAGACCTTCGACCTCGTGGCGGCCCTGACCAAAGGCGGCCCGGGGATCTCGACCACCTTCCCCGCCATCTACGTCTATGACCTGATGTTCCAACGCGGCCAGATCGGCGAAGGTGCGGCCGCCGCCATCATGATGCTTGCCGCTGTTGCCGTGGTGCTGGTGCCCTATTCATTCTGGGTGGTCTGGCGCCGGCGCAAGGAAGCCGGCCATGGCTGACGTCTCCCTGGACCAGTCGCTCGACCGTCGCGCTGCCGCAGTCGCGTCGCGCCGGCATTTTCTCACCCGCTTCGCCATCTATGGGCTGCTGGTCGTCTTCGCGGCGATCTACCTGGTCCCGTTGCTGGTGGTGGTGCTGAATTCATTCCGCGACCAGCAGGAGATCGCGCGCAACGGGTTGATCTCGCTGCCGCGCAGCTTCCGCCTCGATGCCTGGGGCCAGGCCTGGAGCACCTATTGCATCGGCGGCACCTGCGAGGGCATGCAGCGCAACTTCTACAACTCCCTGAAGATGACGATCCCGGCCACGATCATCTCGACGGCGGTCGGCGCGATGAACGGTTACATCCTGTCGAAATGGCGCTTCAGAGGTTCGGAAGCTTTGTTCACCTGCATGCTGCTCGGCGTCTTCATTCCGGGCCAGATTTCGTTGATGCCGTGGGCGTTCATCCTCGGCAATCTCGGCCTCAGCAATTCGGTCTACGGGCTCGTCCTCATCCACGTCATCCAGGGCATTTCGTTCACCACTTTGTTTTGCCGCAACTACTACGTCAGCATCCCCGACGACCTGATCAAGGCGGCGCGCATCGACGGCGCCGGCTTCTGGCGCATCTTCCGCAAGATCATTCTGCCGCTCTCCTCACCGATCCTGATCGTCACGGTGATCTGGCAGTTCACCGGCATCTGGAACGAATATCTGTTCGGCGTCGTCTTCACCTCCGGGCAGCAACAGCCGATCACGGCAGCGCTCGTCGCGCTGACGGCAAGCGGCACCAATGTGCGCGCCTACGATGTCATGAGCGCCGCCGTGCTGATCGGCGCGCTGCCGCCGCTGCTGATCTATCTCTTCGGCGGCAAGTATTTTGTGCGCGGCCTGACGCAAGGTGCCATCAAATGAGGCGCGATCAAGTGAAGGGCATTGCATGTCGACATTGATCATCCGATCGCTGCGCAAGAACTTCGGCGCGGTCGAGGTGCTGAAGGGCATCGATCTCGAAGCGCGGAACGGCGAGTTCATCGCGCTGGTCGGACCGTCCGGCTGCGGCAAGTCCACTCTGCTGGCGATGATCGCCGGGCTCGAATCCGTTACCTCCGGCGAGATCCGCATCGACGGGCGGCTGGTCAATTCGGTGGCGCCGAAGGACCGCGACATCGCCATGGTGTTCCAGTCCTATGCCCTGTACCCGACGATGACGGTGCGCGAGAACATCACCTTCGGCATGGAAAGCCGCCGCGTCCCGAAGCCGCAGCAGGACGAGGCCGTCAGCCGAGTTGCTGCCTTCCTGCAGATCGAACCGCTGCTAGGGCGCAAGCCCGGACAGCTTTCGGGAGGCCAGCGCCAGCGCGTCGCCATGGGCCGGGCGCTGGTGCGCGATCCCAAACTGTTCCTGTTCGACGAGCCGCTCTCCAATCTCGATGCCAAGCTGCGCGTCGACATGCGCACCGAAATCAAGAAGCTGCATCACCGCGTCGGCAAGACCACGGTCTACGTCACCCACGACCAGGTCGAGGCGATGACGCTGGCATCGCGCATCGCCGTGATGCACCAGGGCGAGGTCCAGCAATTCGACGATCCCGCCACGATCTACAACCGTCCGGCCAACATGTTCGTCGCCGGCTTCATGGGGTCGCCGGCGATGAATTTTTTGGCCGCCGAACTGAGCCAGGAAGGCGGTCGCGCCACTGTTGTGTTGCAGACCGCCGACGGCAAGACGGCCAGCCTGCCGATGGTCCAGGCGCTCCCATCCGACACGCCGCGACAGCTCGTGCTCGGCATCCGTCCCGAGCATATCTACCGCTTCGATCCCGACCTTGCGCGCCGCAAGCCGGGCATCGCGCAGATCAATGCAGTGGTCGAGCTCGTCGAGCCGACAGGCGCGGAGACCATGGCCGTCCTGCGCCTGGGCGGCAAGGAGATCACCGGCCGTTTCGACCCCGACGGCACGCCGCTTATGGGCGAGACGGTGACGCTCGGCATCGACATGGCGCGGGCGTGCCTGTTCGACCCGACGACCCAACGCCTGATCTGACCCGATCTGACCGAAGCTTGATCTGAAAAGAGTTCCGCCTTGTCCTTCGTCACCTATCCGAGCCTGTCCGAGCGTGTCGTGCTGATCACCGGCGGTGCGTCGGGCATCGGCGCCGACACGGTCCGCGCCTTCGCCGCCAATGGCGCACGAGTGGCGTTTCTTGATCTGCAGCAGGAGGCCGGCGAGCAGCTTGCCCGCGACCTCGCCGCCGCGGCAGCGCACGCGCCCCTGTTCCTGCGCTGCGATGTGACCGATATCCCCGCCCTCCAGGCCGCGATCGGCACGGTGCGCGACCGCCTCGGGCCTGTCGCAGTGCTGGTCAACAACGCCGCCGATGACAATCGCCAGCCGGTCGCCGACGTGACCCAGGCGACATGGGACCATGCCCAGGATGTGAACCTCAGGCACCACTTCTTTGCCGCCCAGGCCGTGCATCCGCACATGAAGGAAGTGGGCTTTGGTTCGATCGTCAATTTTTCCTCGATCGCCTGGCGTTTCGGCGCGTCAGAGATGGCGCCCTATGCGGCGGCCAAGGCTGCGGTGGTCGGGCTGACCTTCGCGCTGGCGCGGGCGTTTGGCCCCGACAACATCCGCGTCAACGCCATCGAGCCGGGCGCCGTCATCACCGACCGGCAGCGGGAGCTTTGGTACAAGACCCAAGGTTCGGTCGATCAGGTCGTGCAGCGCCAGGTGATCCGCAAGATTCTGCTCGGCGAGGAGATCGCGCGCACGGTACTGTTCCTCGCCGCCGACGACAGCCGCATGATCACCAAGCAGTCGATCACCGTGGACGCCGGCCTGCGATGACCACACCTGACTCAAAGGACCGCTTCATGCTCGAGGTCGGCCTGAACCCCTACGGCCTGACCTATCATCTCGGCCTCCAGGGCCGCGGCACGCCACGCGCCAATCCTAGACCTGCGGGGCTCGAAGGTTTCATCGCGCTCGCGACCGATCTCGGCGCGCGCGTGCTGGAGATCTGGGTGCCATGGCTGACCGAGCTTTCCGACGACGCGGTGATCGCGCTGCGCGAACGGCTCGCCGGCCTTCGCATCGCGCCGGTCGTCAGCGGCGGCCTGCTGGTGGGCGAACCGCTCGACGATGCGTTTCGGGCCGCGCGCCTGCTCAACGCCAAAATCATCCGGACGGCGCTGACGCCGGTTCTCTGCGGCGACCGCAACGCGGCCGGCGAAAAATGGAGCGAGTACGTCGGCATCATTCGAGAGCGATTGGTGGAATGGGGTCCCCGCGCGAATGCCGAAGGGTATGTCCTTGCGATCGAAAACCACCAGGACTTTACCAGCCGGGAACTCGTCGATTTCTGCGCCCTCGGTGGTGACAGTGTGGGCGTCACCTTCGACACCGGCAACACGTTCCCGGTCGGCGAAGCGCCGCTCGATTTCACGAAGGTGATCGCCCCCTGTGTCCGCCATGTCCACCTCAAGGATTACCGCGTGCAGTTCACGACCGAAGGTTACCGGCTGATCCGCTGCGCCATCGGCGACGGTGCGGTGCCGTTTGCCGAGCTGTTCGCCATTCTTGGCCAACACCACGATCGCATGACCGCCGTTCTCGAACCGGGCGCCTTGGAGGCCCGGCATGTCCGCTATCTCAGCGACGACTGGTGGCGCGGCTATCCGCAGAAGACGGCACGCGAATTTGCCGCCTGCCTGGCGGCCGCGCAGCGCAACCGGCTGCCCGACGATGCCGACTACCGCACGCCTTGGGAGCGCGAAGCCGACGTCTCACTGGTTTCCTATGAGCTCGACATGATCCGGCGCAGCGCCGCCAACATGCGCAAATTTGGTTTGATGGAGAAGATCTGATGACGGCACGTGAACTCGATGGATTGACCGCCTTCGTAACCGGCTCCGGCCGCGGCCTCGGCCGCGTGATGGCCGAGCGCCTGGCCGAACTCGGCGCCAATGTCGCGATCCACGACATGGACGAAACGGCGCCGGCCAAATACGGCGAGTTCGCCAATCTCGGCGAAGTGGTCGAGCGCCTGAAGCGGCACGGCACGAAGGTCACGTCGGTGACCGGCAACATTGGCGACCAGAAGGCGGTGGCCGAGATGAAGCGCAGGATCGAGGCCGATCTCGGCGACGTCCATGTGCTGGTCAATTGCGCTGGCGGCGACATCGGCGCCAAGGGCGGCAAGCCGAACCCGAACAACGCCCTCGACATCGAACTGGACGACATCCGCGTGCTCACCGAGAACAATATGATCGGCACGATGCTGGTCTGCCAGGCCTTCGTGCCGCCGATGAAGCAGCGCGGCGGCGGCTCCGTCATCAACATCGCCTCCGCGGCGGCACATCTCGGCTGCTCGCCCGAGGTCGTTTACTCCACCTTGAAGGCCGCGGTCGTGCATTACACGCGCTGTCTCGCCAAGGAACTGATCGACGACGGCGTGCGCATCAACGCGGTCAGCCCAGGCGCCACGAAGACGGCACGCTTCCAGGCGACCCGCACGGTCGATCCGGAGCGCATGGATTCGAGCAAGAAGTCGCTGAACCGCTATGCCGAGCCGGAGGAGATCGCCGAGGCGGTGGCCTTTCTAGCCGGCCCCCGCGCACGATTTATCAATGGGCAGGTGCTCCGCGTCGATGGCGGGTTTACGATCTTTCCGGGGTGATGGCGGGGTGCCTCGGATTTCAATTTCGGGGCCGAAAGCGGAAGTGCCGTTTTCGGGATTCCTGGGTTAAATTGCCCCCTCACGCCTCGAGCTTTTCGCAGCGTCAAAACGGCTGTGGAGGGATTGGCAGGCTATACCGCTGACGAAGCGCACATGTGACGCACCGAGGATAAGTAACCCCGCTTGGTCACGAGGGCGCTGCCGACCGGTTGGTCGAAACTGGCGCTGGTACTCGCTATTCACGAAATTGCCGATCACCCTGACGAGGTCCACTAAGCAATGGTGAACGTCATTTCTGAAGTCGCAAGCAACTCGGCCGGCCTACTCCATTGAGGTCAGCCATGCCTTCGCGGAGCCGACGCAATCTCTGCTGGAGCCTGCATGCTTCTTCAGGCGCAAGCGCTGTGTCTCAGTGCGGCATGAATCCTTTTCTCAGCCAAGCCAATATTTTGCTCCCATTGAGAACCCTGCGGACACGCCCGGCGGCCCAGCCAGCCTGCATGGTGGCGCCGGTGTGGCAACTGCAGACGATCTCATGCAACTGCCAATCCGAGAGTTCGAAGAAGCGTCTGGCTTCCCCGTAGGTATCCGATTGCATGCCCGATGCACGCAGCAGTGGATCGTCAAAGGCGACACTGATCGCCGATCCGACCGCGCGCGCTTCTCCGCGGACAGAGGGATGCAGATGCTCAGTCCCGGTGAGAGCCACAAGGGAGCGCGTCGGATTTCGATAGAGCAGTTCCGCCCACCGCTCTATCCGTTGCGTCCTTGTAGCCAGCAGAGCCGGCGATAGTGGACTGATGTCCGCGACTGACTGGAGTTGATCGAGTGTCTGGTGCTTCATGACTGCCTCCTGTTGGTCGTTCCAATCCCAAGGCCTTTGCTGCAGGATTGGCTCACACGCTAAGCCGCCTCGTAAAGGAGCGGCGGCCGATCAGGTGTTGCCACCAATCGCCCACAGGCACCACGCGGCAGCGACCCCAACTGCATTCCTTCGCCAATGTTCCAGCGGGATGAAAAAAACTGTGCGGCCGGCCGACCCGACGGACCCGGCTGGCGCACGCAGGATCCTGAACTGCTGGACGATGATGACGCAGGCCTGGAAAGGCGGCTAGGTTGGACCTTGCTTTTCAGGCTTGACCATGATGTTTCACTACCCGCTCGGTCATCGCGGGAAGGCCAGGAGCAGAGCCGCTGGCAACGGTGAGTTGCGGACGAGGGCGGGCGGTGGAGGACGACGCCCTTGGGCCGCCAGGTCACTGAAGGACCAACCGAAGCGGCGCTTCGGGCGTAAAAGCGATGTCCTTGTAGGTCTGCATTGTCTGCTTATGGAGGAACGGCGGCAAGGCCTCTTTGACCGGCATGGGGCGCATTGCTGACCGGCAGATTTTCGGACGACAGCAGACCCTCTGCTGCTTGGGTACCCAGCACGCAAGCTGACATGTGAGACCTCGGTGCGAAGGCCGGGACCAGGCCCACTGCGAACGTACGTGTTGGTTCGCATGTTGGCGCTGAAGCGCCTTATCGTTCAGCCTCGCGGCACATAGATCATATGAACCGTATCGTCATCGATCAATGTGCTCGACACCAGTTGCAGCGGAGGCCTTGCCTCGTGGAAGAAAGGCTTGCCCTTGCCGAGCACGAACGGCCTCACGTGCAGGTGATATTCCTCGATCAGGCCCAGCCCGGTCATAAGACCGGCCAGTTCCGGACCGGAAACGCTCAGGATACCCTCCGTGCCGGCCGCGATCTCGCGAATCTGCGTTTCAATATTGCCGGAGATGAGCGTGGCGTTCGGGCCGACCCGTGAAAGTGTGCGCGAAACGACCCATTTGGGCAGCTTGCGCCAGAGTGTCGCGAACTGGCGAAGCGGAGCGTCCCATTCCGCGTGATCATCGTCCCAATAGCGCATGACCTCGTACATCCGGCGGCCATACACAGCGCCGGCATGGTTGCGTATCGTCTCGATCCAGTACTCGAAGTGCTTCTGGCTTGGTGCGCCCATGACCAGATTTCCGGCAAGGTCATCGACATAGCCATCGATGGAAACGTTCATTCCCAAGATAAGTTTGGCCATAAGCAGCGCCTTCACATAGTCGGTTCACGGATTAACCGCTTGTAATTTGCAAGCAGTCAGACGCTATAGCAACTGATTGCAAATCGCAAGCAGCATGGAAGAAGCGTTCGTGCCGCAAACGAGCCCTGCCTTGTCCCATCAACCCTGCACTTGAACAGGTGGGTGATCCGTCCCGGCTACCGCCATCTAGGCCTGCCTTCCCGAATCAAGCTGCACCCCAAGTCGCTCGTTCCGTCTCCACCGCACCACGGCGCGATAGCTGGTATGATCGACCGGCACGTGAAGCACGAAACGGTCGGGGATTGCGATATCGGCCTTCACCCGTAGCTCCGCGCCATGGGCGTGCTGGTTACAAACCAGACAATTGATACTGGCGTCGCCAACGCGGATTGTCGCTTCCTTCAGAACGAGATCACGGATAAGCGACCGTCGCTCTATCGGTGGGTCAGCCGGCATTGCCTTATCCCTCTGATTTGACGACCTGAAACTCTTCTGAACCCGGAATGGAAAGCGCACTACCGGCCCAGCGGTTGCCTCGAAAGACTGACGAGCTCGGCTTCGTCGACCACGCCGGCCATATAGTTCGCGATAATTCGGGATGCGATGGCGTCGCGTGCTTCGGGCGACTGACCGTCGCGCTTAAGCTGCTCGAATACACGGCCCAACAGCTCGAGTTCGGATGGCTGCAAAACGCCGGCCTCGGTGGCTTTGCGTCGAATGGGCATTTGTGATCCTCCACTACGGTCAACAACATACGACCGCGGCAGGGAAACTCAACTCACCTGTCGAGGGCGCCGCGCGGGCGGCGCCGACCACAAATCCCGTTTACCCGAGCGGGGAGTTTTTCACTCAAAGCCACGTGATCTGGCGTCTATACAAAGCCCGCCAGCAAAGCCGGCGGGCGCAATAGTCATAAGATGCGCCGCTAGAACCAGCTTCGGTCGCGTTCGTGGCTTTGCCCGAGCAGCATGCCGATCAACAACCCGGCAATGCCACCAAGCACGAAAGCGCTGCTGATGGTGCCGGGATTTTGCTGGACGGCTTCGGACACCGTCTGCGCCTGCGATCTCAGCTGCTGCGTTGCCCGTGCCGCGCGCTCGGTCGCGCTGCCATACCAGCCGCCGGCTTCGCCAACGGCATCTTCTGCGCGCTCGGCAAGCGTCCGGTTGATCTTGCTGATCTCGCGCTTCAGCGATGCGACCTGCTTCTCCAGGGCCTCCTGGGCCTCTCGGGCGGAAATCTTCGGGGTGTCCTTGGGGGTGTCCTTCGCGGTGTCCTTCGGGGTGTCCTTCGGGGTGTCGTTGTCGGCCATGGCTGTTCCTTTCGTTGAGGCAGGGGGAACGGCCAACGGACAAGGATGGTTCCGCTGCCTGCGCTCACAGTCATTCACCCGGCCGGCCGCCAACTTTGGGAACACTCTCCCGATCCAACGGTTGTGGCTGATGGAGGGCACGCATTTGTCGAATCGATCGAGCCATGCTGAAACGCTGCGGACGGTCTCCGACCTGCTCCACCGCGCCCGCCGTGTCATTCGCGACGGCGGCCATGCGGCGGCGATGTTCGAAATAGACACGCTGCTGCAGGTCGCACAAACAGAGGTTGCGCGCCGCCTCGAACGCAACGATCGCTGAACCTCGATAGGCCACCGCGGGCGGTGTTCATTTGCGGGCGGCGAAGGCCTCGTTTCCCTTTGCGATGGACTTGCAAGGCGCCCCATCGAGCGGGTCGCCGTCCGCGCCACGCGTCGACATCGCAAAGGCGCAAAAGCCGAAGATGAGGGGCCATCATCGCGGCATCGACCCTCCCGGTTATAACGCTTGGGCGGCGGAACAAAGCTTGGCCGCACTGGTTAGGCTCACAGCACGATGTGTGCCCCAACGAGGATCTCTGTCCATGAAAACACGTGTTCTTCTAGCTTCGCTGGCCACCGCCACAGCCATGGTCTTCGCCCTGCCCGCCTTCGCCGCCGACAGTGCTCAGGACTTTGTCGACAAGGCTGCCATCGGCGGCCTGTTCGAGGTGGACTCCAGCAAGATCGCAGAAGGCAAGGCCCAGGATCAAGGCGTCAAGGATTTCGCCAAGAAGATGATCGACGATCACGGCGCCGCCAACGCCAAGCTTGCGACCATCGCCGGCGAACAGAAGCTGAAAGTGCCGACGGAGCTGGACGCCAAGCACAAGGCCGATCTGGAGGCTCTGCAGAATGCCAACGATGCCGTCGACAAGCCCTATGTCCAGATGCAGCGCGATGCGCATTCGGAGGCGGTCACGCTGTTCGAGAGCTATGCCAAGGACGGCGACAACGCGCAGCTGAAGACCTTCGCTTCCGAGACCTTGCCGACGCTCAAAATGCATCAGGAAATGGTCGAGAAGATCGCTTCCGCCGACAATGCATCGTCGACCACCAGCTCCACCACCCCGGCCGTGAGCACGACCGACACCACCAATTCGGCCGCCCCGGTCCCGGGTGCCAACAGCTTCACCGAGGATCAGGCGAAGAGCCGCATTCAGGATGCCGGCTTCTCCGGCGTGTCCAAGCTGACCAAAGACGACCAGGGCATCTGGCGCGGTCAGGCCACCAAGGATGGCAAGACCACGACCGTGGCGCTCGATTATCAGGGCAACGTCGTTGCCGGCGCCAACTGAACCTCTGAACCAGATCGAGGAGATCAAGACCATGAAAACCGTAACCGGACTTTTCGACAACTACGATGATGCCTCCGATGCCGTCGGCGAACTGGAGGCAATCGGCGTGCCGCAGGCCGACATCAGCATCGTCGCCAACAATTCGGACGACTGGTACGACGACGGCGACACTTCCAACGCCGCCGAGGATGCAGCCGGGGGCGCCGGTCTCGGAGCCGTCATTGGCGGCGCCGGAGGGCTTCTGACAGGGCTCGGCATCATGGCCATTCCTGGCGTCGGTCCTGTCGTGGCCGCAGGATGGCTGGCTGCCACCGCGGTCGGCGCCGTTGGCGGCGCGGTCGTCGGTGGCGCTGCCGGTGGCATCGTCGGGGCGCTGACCGAGTCAGGCGTCCCCGAAAGGGATGCGCATGTCTATGCGGAGGGCGTTCGCCGCGGTGGCACGATGGTGACCGCCAGGGTCAGCGACGAACTCGCCGACGAGGCAGAGCGTATTCTTGGCGAATCCAACTCGGTCGATCTGCAAGACCGCCGACGCGCCTATGAAGCCGGGGGCTGGACTGGCTTCGATGCCAATGCCGACCCCTACACCGACATCGAGGCCGAGCGCGACAGAACGCGCAACGCCAGCCCACTCTGATCATCGAGCCCCGTCGCCGTACGGCGGCGGGGCCGAAGGTGCTGTCGGCGCA
The DNA here is from genome assembly GCF_040320605.1 of Mesorhizobium sp. M0659. Classification (NCBI taxonomy): domain Bacteria; kingdom Pseudomonadati; phylum Pseudomonadota; class Alphaproteobacteria; order Hyphomicrobiales; family Phyllobacteriaceae; genus Mesorhizobium; species Mesorhizobium sp. M0659. The sequence continues at coordinate 61,588 of NZ_JAMYPY010000002.1, read as the reverse complement.
CTGAAAGCGACGTTCAGATTCGGCCATAAGGGGCGGGTTCTCATCGGACCTGCCCCTTTTCGCTGTTGCCTTGGCTTGACCGGCTCTCGCCGTGTTAACGTCGAACCAACGAACCCTGCCCCAGGAAAGCATGAGCCCGTCCCCGCAACTGATTGCCGAATGGCCGTTGTCGCCGTCAGCGACACTCGGGTCCGCCGTGCGCTCCAAGGGGATCGAACGTGAAGTCAGAGCCCGGCTGCCATGGGCAGTCAGGAAGCACGTCAAGGCCGAGACGGGCCGCATCGCATTGCGAATGTCGAGATCCGAAGCGGAAGCGTTCAAGGCCGCCTCTGCCAGTATCTCCAAAACACTGGAGGGAGTGGAAGCGCTGCCTGTGCTTCCACGCGAGGTCGAGGATATCCTTACGATCTCTTCGCGCGAGCGCCACAAATGGCTCAAGGACGGTCGGCTGCAAAGCACCGGAACACGCACCGTCAAGATGCGTGGGCGATCAAAGTCTGTCACCTTCCACGTTTTCGACCCGCACCACATCGAGGACGTCCTGGACCGCGATTTGGCAACCGTCTGGAGAGAGCAGGATGTCCAGGAGGTCGCCGAGAACAGGCGGCGCGGCGCGGGCAAGGCCGCGCTGACGCGCGCGGGAAAGGGCACCGGCCAGGCGCGCACTACGAGGAACGCCCGGAACACGGACGGCCCGGCGCCCGGACTGAAGGGCTGGGATGCGTTCGAGGACGAAGGCCTGCTGCGATAATGATGCTGGCGCTTGCCCTTGTCCTTTGGGCCGGGCGAGCCTCAGCCTCAGCGCATCAATCCCGCTGCCCGCAGCGCGTCCTCGATGACCTTGGCAATCCCGCCCGCCGGACCGCCTGGCGGATTGACAGGCTCCGGGGTCGGAGCGACACGGACGGCTCGCGGTTTTTCCTTCGGCGAGAAAGGCTGCAATGCAGTGCCTGAAGCGGCCTCGGCTTTCGCCGTGCGTCGTACCTCTGGCTTCGTCAACCCCCAGAAACGGGCGATGTGGCGCGTCGAGGAAATCCCGACATCCAGCATGAACGGCCCTGCTTTGCCGAGAGCATTGTCGCCGCTCGCCTGCAATGGCGTGCCATGGCCCATGCCGGCAATGCTGTATGCCTCGACCACGTCGCGGCCTTTGCCATCGGACCAGACTTTTCGGCTCTGACCGTCGACCTTTTCCGTGTGTGTCGGCGCTTGAGCGAGGCCGTGCACGCCCTGCCATTGCGCCAGCACCGCGTCGGCATTGGAAGGCACCACGGTCGTGTCGGCCGAGCCCTGCCAGACCGAAATCCTCGGCCACGGCCCCTTGTGCGGCGAGGCCTCCCGCAAAAGACGCTGCAGGTCGGCTCTGGATGGGCCGCCATGGCCACGCATGCGGTCGAAGGCTTCGGGGATGGTCGAGGCGCTGCCATAGGCAAGCCCGGCAATGATCGCGCCGCCGGCAAACACGTCCGGGTAGGTCGCCAGCATCACCGCCGCCATGGCGCCGCCGGCGGAAAGACCGGTGACGAATATCCGCTTGCGGTCGAGACCGTGGGTGACCACCGCCGCCTCGATCATCTGGCGGATGGACAGCGCCTCGCCGCTGTCGCGGCTTATATCGCCCGGCACGAACCAGTTGAAGCAAAGATTGGCGTTGTTGGCGCGCTGCTGCTCGGGGAAAAGCACGGCAAAACCCTGCTCGTCGGCAAGTTCGGTCCAGCCGGAGCCATGATCGTACTCGGCGGCAGTCTGGGTACAGCCATGCAGCACCACGACCAGCGCCGCCTGCTTCGGCAGGTTTTCAGGAAGATAAAGCCGCGCACGCAAGGCGCCGGGATTGGACCCGAACCCTGTCATCTCGGACAGGTGGTCGTCCTTGCTCTGTCCTGCACCGGCTGGCCGGCGGCGCATCGCGCTCAGCCGGGCGATCGTATCGGATATGTCTCGCAAATTGGTATCCTTGCGCGCCGGAATGGGCAAACTCGTGCACACAACGCACACGCAGCAATATCGTTGCTGCACTGCACAATAACAAGCGGCGCGGCCGATTAAATGACCGATGGATCATAGAATCCGCTGCACGGCTTGACAGACGCGCGCAATTGGCCCGGCTGGCCTCTGGTCAGTCAGCCGGTCGAGGGCGGCAGGCGCTGGCTCACCAGCGCTGATGCACGTAGGGCTTGATGTTCTCATCGTAGACCGCCTTCACCTTGGCCATCAACTCGGAGGATAACGGCGCAAGCTCAGCCGCTTCCGCATTGGAAACCGCCTGCGCCGGATTGCGGGCGCCGGGGATGACAACCGTCACCGCGTTGAACATCAGGATCCAGCGCAGCGCGAATTTCGCCATCGTGGTGTCGCCTGACACCAGCGGCCGCACCTTCTCGACCGCCGCCAGCCCGACGTCATAGGGCACGCCCGAAAATGTCTCGCCGACATCGAAGGCTTCGCCATTCCTGTTGAACAGGCGATGGTCGGTGGTCTCGAACTTGGTGTCCGCCTTGAACTTGCCTGACAGCAGGCCGCTGGCCAGCGGCACGCGGGCGATGATGGCGACGTCGTTCTTTTTCGCCTGGTCGAAGAACAGCTCGACCGGGCGCTGGCGGAAGGCGTTGAAGATGATCTGCACGCTGACGACGCCGGGATATTGCATCGCCTTCAGCGCCTCTTCGACACGCTCGACGCTGACGCCGTAATTGCGGATCTTGCCCTGCTCGGTGAGCTTGTCGAGACGCTCGAACACCTCCGGATGATAGTAGAGATCGGTCGGCGGGCAATGCAGCTGCACCAGGTCGAGCGTGTCGGTCTCGAGGTATTTCAGGCTGCGGTCGATCCAGCCGGTGAGGTTCTCGACGCTGTAGCCCTCGACCGTCTGCTTCGGCAGCCGCCGTCCGGCCTTGGTGGCGATGAACGGGCGCCCGCCGCCGCGTTCCTTCATCACCCGTGCGATCAGCTTTTCCGAACGGCCGTCGCCATAGACGTCGGCGGTGTCGAGGAAGCTGACGCCGGCATCGAGCGCGGCATGCAGGGCGGCGACCGCATCGTCGTCATTGACCTCGCCCCAGGCGGCGCCGATCGCCCAGGCGCCGAAGCCGATCTCGCTGACTGATCTGCCGGTACGGCCAAATTTCCGTGACTGCATTTTGCTTCCTGACTTGCGGCTTTGATGACGGTTCTGATTTCGGGAGCCTCATACCGCATGGCAACGCGATTGACATCCCTCTTCCTGGGATTTACCAGATTACAGGGTTGTATGACAACGGGGTAAGACTGCAACGATTTGAGGCCGGGAGGAACATGTCGTCGATGCGCGAACTTTATCTCGGCGGGGTCGCCGGATGAGCAGTCCGTCAACCGTGGTCGGCTCCTAATCGTGAACAGCCTTGTCGCGCAGATCCTCGAAGCGGGCATAGCTTTTGGTCAGATGGCTGCGCATGGCGCGGCGCGCGGCGTTGACGTCCCTGGCTTCGATTGCCCCGAGAATGGCGCGATGCTCGCGCTGCATGCGGTCGAGATATTTTTCCCGCTCGGCCTCCGTCATGCGGTCGAGCCGCGTCCAATGGCGCGGGACCATGGCGCTGCCGAACGTGTCGAACAGCCGGGTGAAATTCGGGTTCTGCGTCGCCGCCAGAATGGCGCGGTGGAAGCCGAAATCCTCTTCCGAGCCGGAGCCGCCGGCGCGCACCGCCGCCTCCAGCGCGTCGAGCCGCGCGCTCATCTGCTGGAGCGCTGCCTCGCTGCGCCGTTCGGCGGCGAGGCCTGTCGCTTCGACCTCGATGCCCATGCGCAGTTCGAGCACGCGCAGCACCTCGTCGATCGATTCGAGATCGTCGGGCAGCACGGAAAACGTCTTCGGCGGCGGATCCTTGGCGACGAAGGCGCCGAGCCCCTGGCGCGTGGTAATCAGCCCGCGCGCACGCAGCGCCGCCAGCGCCTCGCGCACCACGGTGCGGCTGACGCCTGTGGCAGCAACAATCTCCTGCTCGGTCGGCAGCCGCTGCCCCGGCGCAAGGTCACCGGATTCGATCTGCGCGATCAGCGTGTTGACCAGACCCGTCCGCAGGTTGGGCGCCTGCGGTATGGCGTCGAAAGTCATGGGCTCCGCCATCGGTGGCACTCCGTTTCGATTCTTGTTCGAAGGCCGAATCTTATTCAAAGAATTGCATCGACGGGTGCCCGCCGCAAGGTGACGAAAGTTCGGCCCGCTGGCACGAGCCATGGGAGGATTGCATGAAAGAACGCATCGGCTTCATCGGTCTGGGCAGTATGGGCGCCGGCATGGCCGACAATCTGTTGCGCAAGGCCTGGCAGCTGACCGTGCATGTGCACCGCAGCCGCACCGCCGCCGACCGCCTGATCGCGGCCGGCGCCAGCGAGGCGGCAAGCCCGCGCGAGCTCGCCGCCGCCTGCGACATCGTCATCCTGTGCGTGACCGGCTCGCGCGAGGTCGAAGCGCTGGTCAAGGGCCCGGACGGGCTGGCTGCTGCCGCCAAGCCGCTGCTCATCATCGACTGCTCGACCTCCAACCCGTCATCGACGACGGCGCTTGCCGCCGACCTCGCGGAGCAGGGCATGACGCTGATCGACGCGCCGCTGGCGCGCACGCCCAAGGAAGCCACCGAGGGCAAGCTCGACGTCATGGTCGGCGGTCCGGCCGACACTGTCGCCCGCGCGCGGCCGGTGCTCGAAGCCTTCGCTGCGCGAATCGTCCACACCGGCCCGACCGGCAGCGGCCACACCATGAAGCTGCTCAACAACTTCGTCTCGATGGGCTATTCCGCGATCTACTCGGAAGCGCTGAGCCTCGGCGCCAAGGCCGGGCTGACGCCGCAGGTCTTCAACAGCGTCATCTCCGGCAGCCGCATGGATTGCGGCTTCTACCAGGCCTTCTTCGATTTCGTCCTCAACCGCAACGAAAACGCCCAGCGCTTCGCCATCGCCAATGCGCTGAAGGACATGACCTACCTCGCCTCCTTCGCGCAAACAGCCGGCATCGCCAACCCGATCGGCGCGGCGGTGCGCAATGGGTTCGCCACGGCAGTCACCACAGGCCATGGCGAAAAGTTTGTGCCGGCGCTTTCGGATATCGTGGCGGGGTTGAACGGGGTGTCGCTGGTGGGGGCGGCGGAGACGTGACAGCGCTGGAGCGATACGGCGCGGCGATTTAGTATTCGAACGCGCAAGCCAACTGCCCATCTGCATCCTTCGCAGTATTACTCGACGCGCCAAAATTCTGTGAACAGTTGGAAAGAGACTGTTTCCAAAAGAGATTCCACCGTTACGGTGCGTCATGTTCATCAAACCGTCAGCTACCGAGCTGAACCAGGTCAATGACTTTCTCGCTGGTGCGAAATCGCTTCAGGGCGGCCCGCCGGAGTGGACCGACTCCACAAGGATAGGGGACAAAGAAGCGAAATGGCCTATTGAGGACGATATCGGGATCGTCAGGGCGCATCTTCGTTTCCGCTTTCGCTTTCCCGAATATCCGTCGATGAGTTTAATCTTTAGGGGGCAGCCCATCTGGCGTGTCGATGTCGCGCAGCCAGATGAGTGTAAGCCAAATCCCCATGACGCCGGGAAGTTCAACTTGCCACCAAGGGTGTGCGGTGTTCATGAGCATGCGTGGTACGACAATGTCGACGCTGTCAGGAACAGTGGCTGGGGTGGTTTGCCATATAGGCGCCCCATAAATGTGCAAGTACGAAAGCTGCCGCAGGTACTTGCCGATTTTTGCGGCCGGGTTAACCTCACATTGTCCCATGATCAGAGATCATTCGATGTGCCTGCACAACGGACAATGCGCCTGGAACAAAAGCCATGACTCTGAGCGACGAAATCGCCGGTCTGCTAGCTGATTACGAGATCCTCAAGGCGACCGAGGAGGGTATTCGTGTGCCCACTCATTGCCTATATCCTTCTTTCGAGCCGGTGGATGTTTTTGTCAGCAAGAAGCGTGATGGTTTCGAAGTCCACGATTCCGGCAACGCATATCGCTCAGCGTGGGCACACGGGCGTGATCCTCGACTGATTGCCAACGTCATGGAAGAGCAGGCGGCGCGCTTCAATCTGACTGAGCGAGGCAATGTCCTTGTGGCTCGTGTTTCAGACAAAGAATGGCTTACGGCGGCTATCCTAGCTGTAGCAAACGCTTCCGCTGCGACCGCGAATGCCGCTGTAGCAAAGTTTGTGGCTGCCGCAGAAACATCTCTCAAGGAGCGGATAGGCCGTATTCTTGAGAAGACAGTCCCGAAGGATATGCCTACGGAGGAGAGATTCAGTTTGCGCGGCAAGAGCGGCAAGCAGCATGTTTTTGATTTTGCGGTTGTAAGGCGTGACGCCGCGCCGATCTTGCTTATTGATGCTGTCGCGCCGCATCATAACTCGATTGCTGCAAAGTACGTCGCGTTTTCCGACGTGAAGGCTGCGCTCAACGAGCCAATTGAACGCTTCGCGGTGTTTGACCGTGCCCTTGAGCACGATGATGCAGCGCTGATGGAACAAGTTGCTGATCTCGTACCCTTGGCATCTTTCGCGCAGGGTACACAGAGAGCGTTGAGCTATGAGCGACATCGCAAAGTGTTATGAAATTCTTCGGCCTCATGCTTGGCGCACTCCACGTCAGTCGCGTCTTTTGCCTTAGCGCGCATCGCTTTGGGTGTCTTCGGCGTACCTTCACACCCTAGCCCGATTGCGCACGGCCTTCTGCAGCCGTGAATGCCGCACCGGAGACGCAACCTCCTGCGCCCGTGACACTGACTCCGCGGCCGCTTCAATCTCAGGCAGATCAGGTGCGCCTCTAGCACCCGCTGGCGCCCACCAGCCCATCCTATCAAACCGCAAGATCGGTCGAGCGCGACATGTCCGGAACCGCCTATCTGGTGTCGCCACGCAGGACGAGACGTTTGATGACGCCACTTGAAAGCTACCAAGCCCGGATGCAGCGGGTGCTGGACCACATAGACCAGCATCTGGACGGAGATCTGGGCCTGGAAGCGTTGAGCGGCGTCGCGGCGTTCTCGAAATACCATTTCCACCGGCAGTTCACGTCAACCTTCGGCTTGTCCGTGCATCGCTATGTCCAGCTCGCCCGCCTGAAGCGCGCTTCGTACCGGCTTGCCGAGAGCGACGCCCAAAGCGTCACCGACATAGCGATGGATGCCGGTTACGACGCACCGGATGCCTTCGCCCGCGCCTTTCGGCAACGGTTCGGACAATCGCCTTCGTCGTTCCGGAAGTCTCCCGACTGGGGGGCGTGGCTCATGGCCTTCGGGCCGCTCGACAAAGCAAGGACCACGCTCATGCAGATAATCTTCGAACCCGCCGACGTGATGATCCGCGATGTGCCGCCGACGCCGGTGGCGATCATGGAGCATCGCGGCGACCGGGCGACGCTTCCTGACACCATCCAGCGCTTCATCGCCTGGCGCAAGGCGGCCGGCCTCTCGCCCGAGACAAGCCCGACCTTCAACATCTTCCGTTCCGAAAGGGAGCCCGCGAACCCGGCCGATTACAGCATGGACATCTGTGCCGGAACCGACCTGCCGGTAGAGGGCGGGCCGATCGAGGACGTGCAGATGAAGGCCGGCGTGATCCCCGGCGGACGCTGCGCGGTGCTGCGCTACCCCGGCAACACCAACAATCTCGAGCCGGCAGCGCTCTACCTGTACCGCGAATGGCTTCAGGCCAGCGGCGAGGAGGCGCGCGACTTTCCGATCTATTGCCAACGGCACTTTTCGTCGAACGGACCGGTGCGCGAGGTGGTGCTTGAGCTGTTTCTGCCGCTGAAATAGCGCGGTGGGGTGGCGGCCTGTCTCCGGCCCTGAGCTGGTTGAGCCGACGACCGAGTGAAATCTGATATGGCGCTCCCCCACTCCGTCTCGGCTTCGCCGAGCCACCTCTACCCCCACATTCGTGGGGGAGAGGAAACCCAAGCTTTTGAAGGGCTGCGATCTCGGAGATTGGCATTTCCTCATCCCCCATGAAATGGGGGGTCCGAAGGACGGGCGAGACCCGTGGCTCGCCCCGGCAAGGTGGCTCGGCGAAGCCGAGACGGAGTGGGGGTCAGCGCTGCCATAGGCGATTGGCCCAGCGCGCGGATAAGGCAAGGCTATCCCTAAGCCTGCCCGCGCACAGCCTTCCGCAACCGCGAATGCCGTACCGGAGACGCTGCCTCGGGCCCCGGCGCTATCTCCGCAGCTTCCCCCTCATGCAACCCCACCCGCAGCGCCGCGCCCGCCAGATGGTCGCGCATCGCGGCTTGCGCCCCTTCGGCGTCGCCGGCACGGATCGCTCTCAGGATGCGCTCATGTTCGCCGAGCGTGATGCGGGCCATGTCGTCCGACTTTTGCTGGTTGCCGGCAGCGAGAATGCTTTCGCGCACCCGCTCGGACACGAAGACCAGGAATTGGCCCATGTAGGAATTGCGCGTCGCCTCGGCGACGGTGCGGTGGAATTCGAGGTCGCTGCGCAGCCAGGCGACGCTGCCATAGGGGGCGGCGCGCATGCCGGACAGCGCATCGCCCATGGCTTTGAGATCGGCGTCGCTGCGCCGTTTTGCGGCAAGGGCCGCCGCCTGCACTTCGAGGATGCCACGCAGTTCGAACAGATTGCGAAACGAGTCGGCGCGCTGCAGCGTCTCATGGTCGATGGTCAGCACCGTCGGGTTGTTGCTCTCGACCACGAAGGCGCCGCGCCCCTGCTGCGACCAGATTCGGCCTTCCGAGCGCAGCCGCGCGATCGCCTCGCGCACCACGTTGCGGCTGACCCCGAAAGTGGTTGCCAGCGCCGCCTCGGTCGGCAGCTGGTCACCCGGCTTCAGCCGGCCTTGCGCGATCTCGCGCGAGATGGAACTGGCCACCAGAGTGGAGAGGTGTGGGCCGCGATTGACCTTGTCGAGTTTCAGCGTCATCGCTCACCTATAGTCGACGGCGGGTGCGGACGCCAGAATGCGGCCGTTGCTGAGAATGTGGCGCGGGTCGAATGCGTCCTTGATGCCGGCGGCGAGGTCGAGCGTCACCGGATCGATGCGTTCGAGGAACGCCTTCTGCTTGACCCGGCCGATGCCGTGCTCGGCGCTGATAGAGCCGCCATAGCGATCGACGACGGTGAAGATCTCGGCTTCCGCCTGCTCGAACAGATGTTCCATCGCCTCGGTGCCCATGCCTTCCGGCGGCACGACGTTGAGGTGGATGTTGCCGTCGCCGACATGGCCGTAGGTGACGGCCAGCGCGTCGGGCCGGGCTTTCTCCAAGGCGGCCAGCGCATCGGTGACGAAATCGGCAAGCCTGGAGATCGGCACCGACACATCGGTGCGCAGGTAGCGCCCGCCCCTGCCCTGCCGCTCGACCATGATCTCGCGGTAGAGCCACAACCGCTCACCTTGAGCCCTGGTCGAAGCGATGACGCCGTCCTCGACGATGTCCTCGACGCTGCCGAGAAACCCCAGCAGCATATTGGAGAGGTCGATCAGCCCGCCCGACGACACCTCGATCAGCACATAGACGGGATAGGGCTGGCTGAGCGGATCGGGAAAATCCTGGCCTTCGCGCATGGTGATCTCGATGCCGCCGCGCAGGATCAGTTCGAAGGCGGTGAGCAAATCGCTGCAATCGCGCCGCGCCCTTGCATAGAGTGCCATCGCGTCCTCGACGGAGCGCAGGCCAACCAGCGCGGTTTCGATCTGCGTCGGCTTGGGGAATAGTTTCAGCGCCGCCGCGGTGACGATGCCTAGCGTGCCCTCCGAGCCGATGAAGATCTGCTTCAGATCATAGCCGCGGTTGTCCTTGCGCAGCACTTTCAGCCCGTTCCAGATGCGGCCGTCGGCCAGCACCACTTCGAGGCCAAGCACCAGGTCGCGCGTCATGCCGTAGCGCAGCACGTTGAAGCCGCCGGCATTGGTGGCGACATTGCCGCCGATGCGGCAGCTGCCCTGCGCGCCGAAAGTGATCGGCAGCAGGCAGTCGCTCGCTTCGGCGGCGCGCTTGGCGTCCTCGAGAATGCAGCCGGCCTCGACCACCATGGCGAAGTCGATCGGGCTGATCGAGCGAATCTTGTTCATGCGCTCCAGCGAGATGACGATCTCGCCGCCATCCGCCGCCACTGCGGCGCCGACGAGCCCGGTCAGGCCGCCTTGCGGCACCACCGGAATGCGCTCGGCATGGCAGAACCGCATCAGCGCCGACATTTCCTCCACCGAAGAGGGCCGCGCCACGGCCAGCGGCCGGCCGAAATGATCTCCCGACCAATCTCGGCTGTAGCGCGCCAGATCCACTTCCTCGGTCAGCAGCCCGCCATTCGGCAGCAGGCCGGCCAGGGCTGCGATCTGCGATGCGGAGGGTGGCGGCACGGCATTCATGGATTGGCTCTGGGCCCCTCGGCAAAACGGCTGGACAAATACCGGCGTTGTCGTGTTATCATACAACCCTGATTGAGAACATCAAGCGAGGCCATCTTGCCGCCAAGCGTTCGATGTGGATGATCAGACTCGCAAATCACAGAATTCGGAGGACTTCCCCAATGAGCGACGCCCCGGGCTTTCGCTATATGCACACCATGATCAGGGTGCTCGACCTCGACAAGTCGATCGCCTTCTACACCGAGGTGCTCGGCATGACCCTGCTTCGCCGCGACGACTACCCCGGCGGCAAGTTCACCAACGCCTTTGTCGGCTATGGCCCCGAGGACAAGGAAGCCGTCGTCGAGCTGACGCTGAACTGGGGCCGCGAGGAACCCTACGAGATCGGCACCGGCTTCGGCCATCTGGCGCTCGGCGTCAACGACATCTACGCCGTCTGCGCCGAACTGGAAAAGCGCGGCGCCAAGATCCCGCGCAAGCCCGGCCCGATGCAGCACGGCACCACCCACATCGCTTTCGTCGAAGACCCCGACGGCTACAAGATCGAGCTGATCGGCCTCGACACGATGTGATCCGATCGGGCCGGACCGCATCGGCCTCGCGCCGATGCGGTCCCGTCCTGTCCGCGCTTGCCTGGGAGGCGGGATCACTTGATGACCGCGATCTTGCTGCGGTCGATGGTAATGGCGACGGCAGCGATCAGCACCGCGCCGAACACCATGTTTTCCAGGAAGATATTGACGCCGACAAAGGTCATGCCGATGCGCACGATCGAGATGATCAGCGCGCCGACCGCCGTGCGGGCAACGCCGCCGAGCCCGCCGGTGATCGCCGTGCCGCCGACGATGACGGCGGCGATGGCCGGCAGCAGCAGCTGGTTGGCCAGCACCGGCGAGCCGCTCGACAACCTGGCCGCCAGCACGACGCCGGCGATGGCCGCGAGCATACCCGACGCGGCAAAGGCGATGATCTTGGTGCGGTCGACATTGATGCCCGCGGCCCACGCCGCCGGCTCGCCGGCGCCGACCGCGATCGCCTGGCGGCCGAAGCGTGTGTAGCGCAGCGCCAGAAAGGCGGCGATGCCGATGACCGCCGAAATCAGCACCACCACCGGAATGCCGATGATGGTGGCGTTGATCCACGCCGTGTTTTCTCGGCCACCTTCCTCGATGGTGATGGCGCGGCCATTGGAGACCCAGAGCGCAAGGCCGGTGACCACGCCGCCGGTGGCGAGTGTCGCGACGAAGGACGGCACGCGCAGCTTGACATGGACGACACCGCTCAACACGCCGAAGGCGAGCCCCGACAGGATCGCCACCGGAAAGGCGGCGAGGCCGAGCGACGGCAGCAATTGCGCCAGGATGACGCTGGCTAGTGACGCCACCGCCTGGATCGACAAATCGATGCCGCCGAGCAGAATGGCGAAGGTGACGCCGGTCGCCAGGATGAACAGCACGGCGGTGTTGGCAAACAAAAGCGCCACGGTTTCGCCGGTGAGGAAGCCTGGCGCGGCGATCTCGATGATCAGCAGCAGGCCGACCAGCAGGATCAGCGGAATGGCGCCTTGCGTCCACTTGCCCTCGAAAACCTGCCTGATGGAGAACGCCTCATTCATCGGTTCACACCATTGCCCTGAGAAGATCGACCTGGTTCGGCTTGTTGCCCGGACTGGCATCGAAGCGCGCGGTGATTGCACCGTCGCGCATCACCAGCACCTGGTGCGACAGACCGATCGTTTCCTCCAGCGTGTCGGAAATCAAAAGGATCGCCACGCCTTGCGCCGAGAGATCGCGCACCAATTCGTAGACCTCCTCCTTGGCGCCGACATCGAGGCCGCGTGTGGGATGGTCGAGCACCAGGATGCGCGAGCCCGCCGTCATCCAGCGCGCCAGCACCACCTTCTGCTGGTTGCCGCCGCTGAGCTTGCGGCAGGCGGCATCGGGACCGGGCGCCTTGATGCGCAGCCGCTTGATCCAGTCGGCGGCAAGCCGGCGCTCCTTGCCATAGTCGATGGCGCCATGGCGCATGACGCTGGAGAGATCGGCCAGCGAAATGTTCTCCGCGATCGACAGGAACATCACCAGCCCTTCGAGCCGGCGCTCGCGCGGGACATAGCCGATGCCCTTGCGCACAGCCGGCTCCGGCGAGGAGAAGCGCACGGCATCGCCGGCGATTTTCATCTCGCCGGCATCATGCTGGACGAAGCCGCCAACGGTGCGCGTCACCTCCTCGCGGCCGGAGCCGACGACGCCGGCAATGCCGACAATCTCGCCGGCCCGGATCGAGAGATCGACGCCGTGATAGAAACCGTTGGCGCCAAGCCCCTTGGCCTCGACCATCACGATATCGCGCGGCGCGAGCTGGCGGGCCTCGCGGTAATATTCGGCCTGCAGGCCGCGCCCGACCATGATCTCGTGCAGCTCAGGCGCGGTGACTTCGGCTGCACGATGTTCGGCAACGACGGCGCCATCCTTCATCGTGTAGACGCGGTCGGAGATATTGAGCACCTCTTCGAGGCGGTGCGAGACGAAGACGAAGCTGGCGCGGGATTTGAGCGACCGCACCCGCGCGAACAGCACCTCGATGTCGGCGGCGTTGAGCACCGAGGTCGGCTCGTCGAGCAGGATCAGCAACTGCCGCTCGACCACTTCCTCCAAGGTCAGCGCCTTGGCGAGCTCGACCATCTGGCGTGCGGCGAAGGTGAGTTCGGAGGTGCGCGCGGTGACGTCGATGTCGATGCCGATCTTGGCCAGTTGCCGCCGCGCCGCCGCGTTCATGGCGCGCCAATTGACGAGGCCGAAGCGGGTGAAGCGGTCCTCTTCGCCGAGATAGATGTTTTCGGCAACCGTCAGGTTCAGCACCAGCGACTGCTCCTGGAACACCATGCCGATGCCATGCCTGGCCGCATCACGGGCGTTGCGCATGCGCAGCTGTTCGCCATCCAGCGTCAGCGAGCCGCTATCCGGCCGGTAGCCGCCGGCCAGCACCCGCATCAGCGTCGACTTGCCGGCGCCGTTCTCGCCGATCAGCCCGACAACTTCATTGGGCCGCACCTCGATTGAGACGTCGCGCAGCGCCTGGACGCCGGGGAAATTCTTGATGATGCTGGACGCCTGCAGCATGGCGTTCACTTGACGATTTTCAGGCGGACACGGTCGAGCGACAGCGCCACCGCGGCGATGATCATCAGACCCTGCACCGTCTGCTGGATGTAGGGCGAGATGCCGAGCAGGATCATGCCATTGGCAAGCACGGTGACGATCAGCACACCGATCAGCGTGTTGACGACGCCGCCCTCGCCGCCGGTCAAAGCGGTGCCGCCGACGACCACTGCGGTGACCGCTGCAAACAGCCTGCCGTCGCCGATGACGGCGTGCGACTGGCCGAGCTGTGCCGCGGCCAGCACGCCGGCAATGCCGAAGAAGAACCCGGCCAGCGCAAAAGCGGTGATGCGCACGCGCACGACATTGACGCCGGAGAGCTTGGCGACATCCTCATCACCGCCGATCGCCAATATGTGGCGGCCGAGCTTGGTGTGATACTGGATGACAGTGGCGAGCAGGAAGGCGCCGAACGCGACCCAGACCGCCACCGGCAGGCCGAGGAAACGGTGCAAGGCCAGGTCGCGGATCGAGGCGTCGTTCAGCTTGATGGCCGTGCCGCCCAGCATATAGACCGACAGGCCGAGGCCGATGAACCACATGCCGAGCGTGCCCATGAAGGACGGGATGCGCAGCATGGTCTGGATGAGACCGCTGACGAAGCCCATGGCGGTGCCGGCGGCGATGGCAGCGAGCACCGCCCACCAGCCATAGTCGTTGCCGTTGCCGTCATTGGCGGCGAGCAGCACAAGCACCATCGCCGCCACCGAAAGCGTGCCTTCGACTGCGAGGTCGATGCTGCCCATCAGGATGATGAAGGTCAGCCCCATCGCCAGCGTCAGCGGCACGGCGGCGGAATTCGCAAGCCGCACCAGATTGCGCAGCTCGATGAAATTGGGGTTGGCAATGGCGATGAGTACGCAGAGTACAATCAGCACCGCCAGCGGCGCCAGGCTGCGCCAGCGCCTGCCGCCCAGGAATGTCGCGATGCGGCCGGGGAACGGTGTCATGGGCGTCGTCCGCTCGATGTCCGAAACGGACTTCAGGGGTTCTGTATGGATTGTCAAGAAACCGCTTCCCGTCTGCTGGTGACAGCCGTCGCGACAAGGGGATCGCGACGGCTGCGGGAGGAAGCGGGCCGCCAGGGAGTTGCAGCCCACTCCGATGGATCAGGTGCGGATTGCTCCGGTGACCCGGCCCCACAGATCGTTCCAGTCGATCTCGGGCTTCGCATCGACATTGGTCTTGTAATATTCCTCGACATTGTCGTGCGAGATCAGCACCGCCTTGCCGTAGAACTCGCGGTGCTCCGGGGGCTCCTTGGTCGGGTCGAACTTGCCGATCTTGGCGTTGTAGCCGATGGCCAGACCCATGCCGCCCTGCCAGAACGGATCCGAAGTGACGGTGCAGGCGAACTCGCCGGTGCGCACCGCATCGACCGCCGTCTTGATGCCGTCGACGCCGACGATCGGCACCTTGCCGGCGAGATTTTCGGCACGCAGCGCTTCCAGTGCACCGGAGCCCATATCGTCATTGGCGGCCCAGATGCCCTTGATGTCGTCGCCGAAGCGGGTGAGCAGATTGCCCATCAGGTCGAAGGCTTCGGTCGACTTCCAGTTGGCGACCTGGAAGTCGAGCAGCTTGATGTCCGGGTTGGCGGCGAGCGCCGCATCGAGGCCCTTCTTGCGTTCGATCGCCGCCGTGGTCGAGATCAGGCCGCCGAGTGCGACGATGCCGCCCTTGCCGCCAATGGTCTTGAACAGGATCTCGGCGATGGTCTTGCCGCTGTCGATGCCGTCGAACTCGATATGCGAGACATAGTTCGGGTTGAAATCCTTCGGGTGCAGATCCCCAGGCTTGTTCCACTGCGTCACCACATAGGCGCCGGCCTTGGCGCAGGCCTCGACGATCGGGCGCGCATCGGGCGTGTCGTTGGGATCGGAATTCAGCACCATGTTGCCGCCGGTCTTGGCCAGCATCGCCTTGATGTCGGCAATGCCCTTCTCGCTGTTGCCTTCCGAAACCAGCGTGACGTGTTCCAGCCCGGCCCATTTGGCATACGCTTCCGCGCCGGTCTTCCACACCGCGTGATAGGGGTTGGACAGCGAGCGGATCGACGTCACCAGCGTCGGCTTGTCCTGCGCGCGCAGCACGCTCGGCATGGCGAGTGCCGCCACGCCGGCGGTGGCGCCCATCATCAGCGTGCGCCGGTTGACCGCAAAATTCTTCGTGTCGTTCATACCTCGAATCCTCCCGATTGAATTCTGTTCCGCCCGGCATCTTGCGCGGGGAGCGCGGCCGGGACCTCCTGGTGAGGGTCGTCAAGCTCCTCCACTTGTACGACAACCCTTCAACACGATAACCATACCCTTTCTCTTGACGTGGCACAAGCGACTTGAGATCGTCGCGCGCAAGAGGAAGGGGCGGTGATTTTCATCGCCCGCCGGAGCATGATCCCTAGAAGTGGGAACCGGTTTTCTCGGACAAATCGGGAAACCGTTTTGTCCGGAGATCATGCTCCAACAAAGAGAACCCGGGAGTGGAAATGACGGATTACATCATTGTCGGCGGCGGTTCGGCTGGCTGCATTCTGGCCGCCCGGCTGAGCGAGGACCCGGACGTGTCCGTCGTGCTGCTCGAGGCCGGTCCGCCCGACACCGACCGCTACATCCATTTGCCGGTCGGCTTCTTCAAGATGACGTCGGGGCCGCTGATCTGGGGTTATCACACCGCGCCCGGCAAGGAGATCGACGGCCGCACCATGGTCTATCCGCAGGCCCGCGTGCTGGGCGGCGGCTCCTCGATCAACGCCCAGGTGTTCACCCGCGGTTGCCCTGAGGATTATGACGGCTGGGCGACTGAGAATGGCTGTGCCGGCTGGAGCTATGCCGACGTGCTGCCCTACTTCGTCCGCTCCGAGGGCAACGACACTTTTGCCGATGCGCAGCACGGCACTGACGGCCCGCTCGGCGTCTCCAGCGGCGCGCCGCATCCGCTGACCCGCATCTTCGTCAAGGCGGCGCAGCAGGCGGGCCTTCCTTTCCGCGCCGACTTCAACGCCGGTAAGCAGGCGGGCGCCGGCTTCTACCAGACGACGACGCGCCGGGGGAAACGCTCGAGCACGGCGGTCGCCTATCTGAAGCCGGCGCTCGGCCGCAAGAATCTGACGCTACGCACCGACGCCTCCGTCAGCCGCATCGTGGTCGAGAACGGCCGCGCCATCGGTGTCGAGATCATCGTCAATGGCCGCACCGAACTGCTCCGCGCCGAGCGCGAAGTCATCGTCGCCGCCGGCGCCATCGGCTCGCCGAAATTGCTGATGCTGTCCGGCATCGGCCCGGCCGTGCATCTCGGCCATCACGGCATCGAGGTGGTCCACGATTCCAAAAACGTCGGCCAGAATCTGCACGATCACATGGACGTCGATGTCGTCGCCGAGCTCAACGGACCGCATGGCATCGACCGTTACAAGAAGAAGCGCTGGCAGGCGGTTGCCGGTCTTGAATATGCGCTGTTCGGCAAGGGGCCGGTGGCCTCCAACATTGTAGAGGCCGGCGGCTTCTGGTGGGGCGACCGCGCGGAGAAGACGCCGGACATCCAGTTCCATTTCCTGCCCGGCGCCGGCGTCGAGGAAGGCATCGGCTCGGTTCCCGGCGGCAATGGCTGCACGCTGAACTCCTACCATGTGCGCCCGCGTTCGCGCGGCAGCGTCACGCTCAAGTCCGCGGACCTGCGCGATGCGCCCATCATCGACCCCAACCCGTTCGCCGAGCGCTATGATCTCGAACGCGCCATCGACGGCATCGAGATCAGCCGCGAAATCCTGTCGCAGCCAGCCTTCGCCAGATACATCAGCCGCGAGCATCTGCCCGGCAAGGCGATGCAGGGGCGCTCAGCACTCGAAGCCTTCGCCCGAGAACATGGCCGCAGCGCCTATCACCCAGTCGGCACCTGCCGGATGGGCGGCGATGCCGACAGCGTCGTCGATCCCGAGTTGCGCGTGCGCGGTCTGCAAGGCCTGCGTGTCTGCGACAGCTCGGTCATGCCAAGCATCGTGTCCTCCAACACCAACGCGGCCGTGGTCATGATTGCGGAGAAGGCTGCGGATCTGATTGCGGGGCGAACGCTGCCGGTGGCGTAAGCAGGACAATCGCATGTGGTGGCGCCACGCGATTGCCCTGCCTTGAGCACCTGTCGCTGAGCGCATAGCACTCGAACCGCACTAAAAACGACAGCCTCCCGCAGCGCCTTCAACCGACGCTTGCGCAACCCACCAACCGACCGGAAACCCCCGGTTGCGGGCTCGTTGCCGACGCCTGCGCGGGGATGTGAAAGCGCTTTTGCGCCAGTTCCGCGATCACACCATATGAACCGATCCAAGCTCTGCTAGCTTGTGGGCGTGGGACTTGTCCCGCTTTGGCCGGTGCTTCAGGCAACCCCATCCCAACCCCCCGCCCCCTGCGGTACCGGCCATCCCCCTCCCCCTTTTGGCAGGCTTCTCGACCTGCCATCCTCAGCCGTCCCTGCCAACTTCGAGGTCGACGACGAGGCCTGATGCGTGGCATGCAAATCAAGACCATCGGCAGCGTATCGAGGGATTTCACATCGGCTGTCTGGACGACGTCCTGGAGAGCGACAGATCGGGGTCGAGCCGCCTCAGCTCCCGGTTGATGGCCGCCAGGCGCTCCGGTTCGCCTTCCGTGTTGCAGACATTGAGAGTAACGACGCGTAAGCGCATCAGCGAACCACCGCCGCGATGCGTTCCAACGTGGTGCGCGAAACGGCTCGGCCATCGGCGCGGTTCGGCTTGCCAAATGCCGCCATGCCGCCCATACACAGCTTGAACAACCGCCCCGAGGGTCCGCGCCCATTTTGCCAAAGGATACTCTCCGATGTCTGTGACGCCGTCGCCGTGGTCAAAACCGTGACGGCTTCCCTCGCAACCCTGGGCTGGACGGATTTCTTCGGCGACCAGCTTGAAGCCGATGAGGCAGACCTGGTGCCGACGCGCATCGCTTCGGTGCACCGCGACCGTCTGGCCGGCCTGTCCCGGGCAGGGCCAGTGGATCTGACGCTGCCGGCCAATGCCAACACCGGCGACTATGCCGTCGGCGACTGGGTGCTGGTCGAGCCTCACACGCATCTGCTGCGCCGCCGCCTGACCCGCAAGACGGTGCTGGAGCGCCGCACACAGGGCGGCAGGGTGCCGCAGCTGGCCGCGGCCAATGTCGACACGCTGTTCATCGTGACGTCCTGCAATGCCGATTTCAACATCGCCCGGCTCGAGCGCTATCTCGCGCTGGCCAACGAGGCCGGAACGACGCCGGTGATCCTGCTGACCAAGGCCGACACCGCTGACGATGCCGAGGCTTACCAAGGCCAGGCCGCCGCCCTGCAGCGTGGGCTGGCCGTGGTGGTGCTGAACCCGCGCGTCGCCGATGCCGCAGCGGCGCTTGCTCCCTGGTGTGGCGCAGGGCAGACGGTGGCGCTGGTCGGCTCCTCCGGCGTCGGCAAATCGACGCTGGTCAACACGCTGGCCGGATCGGCGCAGCAATCGCCGCAACAGACCGCGGGCATCCGGGAACACGATGCCAAGGGTCGCCACACCACCACGGCGCGGTCGCTGCACCCCATTGCCGGTGGCGGCTGGGTGATCGACACGCCGGGCATGCGCACGCTGCATGTCAGCGACGTCGCATCCGGCATCGACACGCTGTTTGCCGAAATCACCGAGCTCGCACCGCTGTGCAAATTCCGCGACTGCACCCATGTCCACGAACCGGGCTGCGCGGTGCAGGCTGCGTTGAAGGCGGGTACGCTCGACCCTGAGCGCCTTGCCCGCTGGCGCAAGCTGTCGGAGGAAAACCAGGGCAACACGCCGGTTCAGAGCGGCCCGCGCGGCAACAAATCGCCTGCCGGGCGCCCGAAGCGGCGTTGAGAGGATAGGAGTTGCGGAACGAGACGTCGGAGGCCCGGCATGTGCCGGGCCTCCCTTTTTTCACTCTCCGCGCATCGTTGCCTGGAAGGTCGGCAGGTGCTTCTGCTGCGCGTCAAGCATGCGCTCGCGGTAGACGCCGTAGATGACGTCGGTGTCGTGCAGCGTCACGCCGGCAATGGTCGGCGAGGCGAAGACCGGCAGTTCGATGCCCCGCTTGGCGAGCTGCTCGGCGGTGCGCGCGATCAGCTCATGCGCCAGGATCATGGCAAGCACCGTCGATGAGCCCGACACCGGCCGGCTCCAGCCCTCGACCGGCACGATGGCGTCCTCGATCGGCGAACAGGTGTCGATGACGAGGTCGGCGGCATCGGCCAGCCGCTTGCCGGAGGAGTGCGTCGCCGGCTTGTCCAGATTGTTCTTGCTGGTGACCGCGACGACGAAGATGCCGCGCTTACTGGCGTATAGCGCGGTGTCGATGCCCGACGAGTTGCGGCCGCTATGGCCGAAGATGATGATGGAATCGCCCTTGTTGAGCGGCTGGTGGTCGAGGAATTTTTCGGCGTATTTTTCCGTACGCTCCAGCCACAAAAGCTCGCGCACGCCGCCGGCGCCGAGCACATTGTGCCACATCACGCGCGGGTCGGTCAGCGGGTTGAAGCCGACATAGCTGCCATAGCGCGGAAACACTTCCTGCACCGGCAGCACCGAATGGCCGGAGCCATAGAGATGCACCAGCCCGCCGCCCTCGAGCGAGTCGGCAAAGTGGCTGGCGGCCTGGTCAAAGGCCTCTTCATTGGCTTTCGCAGCCTGGTCGATGAGGGCGGCGAGACGGTGGATGTAGAGATCGGACACGTGGGTACTCCTGTTTGCTGTGTCGGTCTGGAATGGATCAGCTTCTCGGGTTCAGCGGCACGCGTCCGGCGCGCAGCGTCGAGCGGATTTCGTAGCGGTCGCCGCGCATGATCGAGACGGTGAATTCGAACGGGCCGCGCTCGTCGGTGGTGATGCGTTCGACGACGAAGGCCGGGCTGCCGACAGCGAGGTCGAGCAGTTCGGCGTCCGCCGCGCCGACCGCGCCGACCCGGTAGTTCTCCCGCGCGGCCACCGGCACGATGCCGTAATGGCGCTCCAGCGCCTCGTAGAGCGAGCCCTGCAGCAGGCCGGCATCGAGGAAGCCTGGCACGCGCACGGCCGACAGCTGCGCCGTCTGGATGCCGATCGGCTCATTGTTGCCGAGCCGCAGCCTGCGAATGCGCACCACCGGATCGCCCTCCTCGATCTCCAGCGCGCCGGCAGCCGCCGCGTTGGCGGTGGTCAGGCTGCAGTCGAGCAGACGCGAGCCCGCGACCACGCCCATATTGCCCATCTCCTGGGTGAAGCTGGTCAGTTCGCGCGTGCCGGCGACCAGCGTGGTCGAGCGCACGAACGTGCCGCGGCCATGTTCGCGCCTGAGCAGCCCGGCCTCCTCCAGATTGCGCAAGGCGTGGCGCAGCGTGATACGGCTGACGCCGAACAGGGCGCACAGCCTGTCCTCCGCCGGGATCTGGTCGCCCGTTGCCCATTCGCCGCTCTTGACGATGGCGCGGATCGCCTCTTCGACCTGATACCAGAGCGGCTCCGGCCGTCTGCGGTCCGGCTGCTGAAAGCTTGCTTCGCTCATCGCACCTGCCTCCACCCTTGCCCAACGGCGCCGGCCAGCGCCGCGCCGACCAGACCGGCGCGGGGACCGAACTTTCCAGCCTTGACGTCGATGCCGCGCAGATGCGGCGGCAGTTGACGTCGCAGCGCCGCAAGCAGCGGCGGCCGGATCACATCCAGCGCGTCCGCCAAACCACCCGAAATCAGCACCGCTTGCGGATCGAGCAGCGCGACAGCGCCTGCAAGCGCGGTGCCGAGCTGTCGCGCCGGCAGTTCAAGCAAGGTGAGTGCAGCCAGCTCGCCGGCCTGGGCAGCGGCGATCAGCTGGCGGCCGTCGGCAAGGCCGATCTGTCCGGCAAGGGCATCAAGCGCCCGGCCCGACGCGACGCGCTCCAGCCAGCCGCTGCGCTCCTCGCCATGATCTTTGACGTCGGCGCAGGCCCAGCCGAACGAGCAGGCGCCGCCATGCGCGCCGGCAACGATGCGGCCATTGGCCAGCACCGCCGAACCGATGCCGGTGCCGATGGCGAGCAGGATCGCATCCGACATGTTTTTCGCACTGCCTTCGACAGCCTCCGCCAGCAGCGCAATCTGCGCGTCATTGCCGAGCGCTACGCGCAGTTTGGGAAACAGCGGCTGGATATCGACGCCGTCGAGGAACGGCAAGTTGGGGATCCAGCGGCAGATTGAGCCCTCGACCAGACCCGGCACCGCGATACCAAGCGCTGAGACCGACCCGGCCTCAGCGCACAGCGCGTCGATGCGCGCAATGAAGGCACCAAGGGTTGCCGGCGCCGGCTCGCTGCCCAGCGCCTCCAACGCACCGACATCGCCCGTAGATACGGCGGCGCGCAGATTGGTGCCGCCGAGATCGATGGCGAGTACCCGCCTCATCGACCGGACCCTTTGCCGAAGGGGAGCGAGAACAGGCCGCTGCCGGCATTCCACGAATGCGACGCCGCCGCGAAGGCCTGCGCATGGCGCGTGCCACGCAGGCAGCCGCGCAGCCGGTATAGCGAACTGTAATAGTCGACATAGGGGAAGCTGCTCAGGCCGCGCGCCAGCTCATACTCCATGACCGCGTCGCGCCAGGCCTCGAACCCGTCGCTGACATCGACGAGATGCTCGGGCCGGAAGCCGTCATCGTCCTCCCAGTTCTCGCCGAACAGCAGCAGTTGCGGCGTGTGCGCCGGATGGTCGCTGGCAACGGTCGGCAGTCCGGCGAAGAAGATACCGGTCTTCGTCAAATGCGCGGCGGCGCGATGGTCCTTGTGCCAGCTGCCATGCCAATGGGTGATGACGATCTCGGGTTTCAGCTCGCGAATGATGTCGCCCACTTCGAGCGCCGTCTGATCGTCTGTGGGCAGGAAGCCGTCGCGCAGGCCAAAGCCACGCATGGTGACGCCGAGCCGCTCCGCCGCGCTGCCCGCTTCCTCTTCCTTCTGCACGCAATAATGCGCGGGAACCAGGTACGGATGGCCCTGCTCACCCATGGTCAGATGCAGGAAGGTCACCGTGGCGCCGCGCTTGACGGCAGCAGCCGCCAGCGGCCCGGCCATCACCTCGGCATCGAAGGCGTGCGCGCCGACCACCAGGATCGATTTCGCCGCATAAATCCTGTCTTCGATCATTTCATGCCCCCTCCGGTACCGACGCCTTCGCGAATCTGGCGCGCCAGCAGACAATACATGATCAGGATGGGCGCCATGGATATCGCCAGCGAGGCGAACACCAGGCCCCAGTCGGTGCGGAACTGGCCGACGAAGACGCTGATCGCCAGCGGCACCGTCTTGTAGCGGTCGTCGAAGATGAAGATCAGCGGGAAGAAGAAATCGTTCCACACCGCGATCGCGGTGAAGATTGCCACGATCGACACCGCCGGCTTGACCATCGGCAGGATGATCTGGAACAGGATGCGGACCTCGCCGGCGCCGTCCATGCGCGCCGCCTCGTCCAACTCGGAGGGCAAGACGCGCATGAAATTGGCGAAGATGAAGACGGCGAAGGGAATGCGGATCGCCGAATAGACCAGGATCAGCCCGGTCAGCGAATCCAGCAGGCCGAGATTGCGCATCAGCGTGAACAGTTCGACCGAGGCGAGCCGGATCGGCAGCATGATGCCTGACAAGAACAGGCCGAGCATGATGGCATTCCAGCCAAGCTTGTAGCGGCTGAGCGGATAGGCGGCCATCGCCGAGACGACGATGGTGAGGATGACAGCGCCGCCCGTGACGATCAGGCTGTTGATGAAATTCTGGCCGAGATCGGCGCGCGTCCAGGCGTTGACGAAATTATCGAAGGCAAAGCTTTGCGGCAGGCCGAGCCTGTTGTCGTAGATCTCGGCCGTGGTCTTGAAACAGGAGACGATGAGGATGTAGAGCGGCAACAGCACGGCCGCCGTCCAAACGACCAGCACCGTCCAGCCGGGCAGCCGCGCCAGCTGCCGAGAGATGGCCGGTCTTTGCGAAATCGCCAGCGCGCTCATAGCTGCACCGTGCGGCGGTCGAAGAAGCGCAGCATCATGAGCGTGCCGATGCTGAGGATCAAGAACAGCACGGTGCCGAGCGCCAAAGCCAGACCGATATCGGTGATGCCGACAGCACCTTCCGCGCCGAAGGCCAGCCGGTAGAAGTAGGTCACCAGCGTGTCGGTCGAATAGCTCGGATTGCCCTGCACGCCCTGCATGACATAGACGATGTCGAACTGGTTGAAGGTGTTGATGAACGACAGCGTCGTCAGCGTGCCCAGCGCCGGCATCAGCAGCGGCAGCGCGATCGAGAACAGCATGCGCGCATTGCCGGCGCCGTCAAGTTTTGCCGCCTCGAAAATCTGGCCGGAAATCTGCCGCAGACCTGCCGTGTAGATCAGCACCGGCAGGCCCATCCAGTTCCAGGCATCGACGGCGATCAGCATGGCGAGCGCGGTGTGGCTGTTGCCGAGCACGGTCAGGCTGCCCTGGTGCAGGCCAAGCCCGTTCAGCGCCCATTCGACGACGCCGCCCGGTGCCAAAAGCAACCGCCACAGCGCGCCGACGATGACCGGGCTCAGCACCGCCGGAAAGAAGAACACCGACTGGAAGAACGCAGCACCCTTGTCGCGCAGGAACAGCAGCCAGGCGAACAACAGGCCGAGGCCATTTTGGAAGACCATGATGCCGAAGAACCAGGCGGTGTTGTGCCACAGCGCGCCGTAGATCCGCGCGCCGCTGGGGAAAACGAACAGCCTTGAGAAATTCGACAGGCCGGCGAACTCGACCATGCGCAGCCCCTTCCAGACGAAGAAGCTGCCCCACAGCGACATCCCCAGGGGATAGAGGACGAACAGCGCATAGACCGCCAGCGCCGGCAGGATGAACAGCACGGCCATGCGCTGCTGCGTGCGGCGAAGGCTGCTGGTGCGGCGAAGGGTGCTCATGCGCTTTTCTGGTCCGTGAGAGGCCGGCCGCTTTTGCGACCGGCCACGCCTACTGCTTCGGCTTGAACCAGGTGGCGACCGCGGCCTGCATGTCGGCCGCCAGCTTCTCCGGCGCGATGTTGCCTTCGACCATGTCGATGATCTCCGACTGCAGCACCGAAGACGCCGTCGGCGACTGCCAGCGGAAGCCGACCAGCGTCAGATACGGCGTCGAATTCTTCGCCATCTCCATCATCGCGGCCAGCACTGGATCCTTCACCGTCACATCCGTGCGGGCCGGCGGCCAGCCGAGCTCGTCGGCGAACATCTGTGCGAACTCTGCCGAAGCCATGAAGCCCAGCACCTTGGTCGCGGCTTCCTTGTTCTGGCTCTCGGAGACCAGGCCATAGGAGCCGTCGGAGAACGCCGAGGTGTAGAGTTTTGCCCCGGCATCGTCGGCGGGGAACGGGAAGATCGAGAATTTCAGCTTCGGGTTCTGCGCCTTGAAGCTGCCGTTCTCGAACGAACCGCCGAGGAACATCGCCGCCTTGCCGCCGATGAACTGCTGCGTGGCGGTGGTGTAGTCGATGCCGGCGAAGCCGTCGGGGAAATACGGCTTCAGCTCGGCGAAGCGCTTCAGCGCCGCCACATAGCGCGGATCCTCGAAGGTCGCCTTGCCGCTCATCATCTCGTCGTATAATTCAGGACCATAGACGGTCGGGCCGACGACGCCGACGGCGATCTCCAGTTCCCAGGCCGAGCCGTTGGCGCCGCCGGTGGCGATCGGCGTGATGCCGGCCGCCTTCAGCTTCTCGCAGACAGCGGTGAAATCCTTGTAGGTCTTGGGGATCTCGATGCCTTGGGCGGCGAAAATATCCTGGTTGTAGAAGACGCCCATCATCGGCACCGAGTAGGGCACGCCATAGAGCTTGCCGTCGCTGCGGCCGCGCGCGCCGCCAAGCGCCGCGTCCTCCATGTTCTTCAGCTCCGGCACGCTGTCGTCCAGCGCGTCGAGATAGCCGGCCTCGACGAAGGGCTGCAATTCGCCATAGGCCTTGAGCTGGGCGATGTCGGGCCCGCGCCCGCCGCGCAGCGCCGTGCTCAGCCGGTTCTGGTAGTCGGCATCGGGCGTGAACTGGATGGCGACCTTGATGCCGGGCTTCTTCGCCTCGAAGGCATCGAAGATGCGGCGCATCGCCGCCTCGTCCTCGGTGCGCCAGCTCCACAGCGTCACCGTGCTGTCGGCGGCTCGCGCCGGCAATGAGGCAAAGACGCCGGCGCAGGCGGCGGCAAGGCCGCCGATCAGGCCAAGTGCTACGCGCCGGTCAAGTGAAAGCATGCTCATTGCCAGTCTCCCATTGTTCTCTGTCCTTGGCGTCCCGCGGCGTTCCCGTGCCGTGAGAAGTCATTGGTTCGGCAAAAGTCATTATAACGACATAGCGGTATTCGCAAGAGGTCTGCTGCGCCTCAGGAATGGCGGCGTTTGGCCCCCTCGCGACATTGCAGTACCCGCAACTGTTTGTTACATAACGACAAATACCCACATTCCAGCGCCGCAAAGAAATCTGTGACCGTACCATGTGAGACTTTTTCGCCAGCAAGCCCTTGCGTCGCCGCGCTGACTTGTCATAACCTCATGCGAACCAATAGGGAGGATGAGGAATGTCGTTTGCCTGGACGTCGAAACTGGCACTGGCCGCAGGCCTCGCCATCCTGCCCGCCACGGCCTGGGCGCAGTCGGTCAACATCTCCTATCTCACCCACTGGTCGCCGGAGACGGTCGCGCTGCTGGAAGCGGCGGCTAAGGATTATGCCAAGACCAATCCGGATGTCAGCGTCACCGTGCGCGCCGTCCCCTTCGGCGACCTCCTGACCACGCTGCGCTCGCAAGGCGGCGGCGCGGACGGTCCGACGATCGGCGGCATTTACGATCTCTGGTTGCCGGAACTGGCGCGCGACAAGCTGGTCGCGCCCGCTCCCGATGCGGTGGCCAGCGAGGTCAAGGCCGCCTGGCCGGCGGGCGTCACCAGCGCCGCCTCGGTCGGCGGCACGCTCTACGGCATCCCCAACGAAATCGACGTCTATGCGCTGAACTATAACAAGGCGCTGTTCAAGCAGGCCGGCATCGCGGCGCCACCCAAGACCTGGGACGAGTTCAAGGACGCGGCGAAAAAGCTGACCAACAAGGATGCGGGACAGCAAGGCTTCGGCATGATCAATTCATGGGCCGCCGGTGTCGTCCACCCCTTCGCCTCGCTGCTGGTCTCCAATGGCGGCGACCTGGTCAAGGACGGCAAGCCGGTGCTCGACAGCCCGCAGGCCGCCGAGACATTCCAGCTCTATGAAGACCTGATCAAGTCGGGCGCCAGCGTGCCGGCGATGGCGACAGCCGACGCCAACACCACCGGCCCCTTCCTCGACAATTTCGTCTCCGGCAAGACCGGCATGATCATCATGGCCAATTGGTGGGAGAGCGCGCTGAAGGCCGGCATGGGCGACAAGTTCGCCGACATTGCAACGGCGCCGATTCCCGTCGGCCCGAGCGGCGACAAGCCGCATTCGATCTCCTACTCCTGGATGACCGTGGTCAACGCCAATGCAGGTACCGCCGAGCAGAAGGCGGCGTGGGACTTCCTCGCCTGGCTGAACAATCCAAAGTCCGGCAAGAACGGCGCTTCCGCGATGTCGGATATCCTGATGTCGATGGGCATCCTGCCCTCACGCCTCTCCGACATCGAGGCGCACAAGGACAAGCTCGGCTCGGAATTCCTCTCCGGCTATGTCAGCGTGCTCACCGACGCCAAGCCGTTCCCTGTCGTGCCCGGCGGCCAGGAATTCTCGGAATCGCTGCAGCAGACGCTCGAGGCGTTGCAGTATGGCCAGGTCTCGGCCAAGGATGCGCAGGCGACGGCGCAGGCCGACGCCATTTCGATCCTGGAGCGCGCCGCCAGATAATGATTCAGAGGTACCGTGCCTCGGCGGGCATCATGCTGGCGCCCGCCGTGACGCTGATCGGCATCTTCATCCTGTTGCCGATGCTGCTCACCGTCTGGCTGTCGTTCCAGGACTGGTCGACGCAGACGCCGTTTTCCAGCGCCGGCTTCATCGGCCTCGACAATTTCCGCGAGATTTTTGGGGTCTCCTCGGTTGGCCGCGATTTCAAGGCCGCGCTCGCCAACACAGCCGTCTACACCGCGCTCTCCGTCATCCTCATCCTGCCTCTGTCGGTGGCCTTTGGGCTGATGGTTTACCAGCGCGATGTCGCCGGCGGCACGGCGCTGCGCACGGTGCTGTTTGCCACCTACATGGTGCCGATGATCGCTGTCGCGCTGGTGTGGTCGAAACTCTATTCGCCGAGCGAAGGCCCGCTCAACCAGATGCTCGGCCTGATCGGTGTGGGACCACAGCCCTTTCTGTCGTCACCGCGCTCGGCGCTGATCTCGATCGTCTTCCTCAATGTCTGGCAACAGGTCGGTTATTTCACCGTCTTGGCGATCGCCGGGCTGACGCAGATTCCCGGCAGCCTGTATGAAGCAGCAAAGCTCGACGGCGCCAACCATTTCGAGCAGTTCCGCTTCATCACCCTGCCGCTGATACGGCGCACGCTGTTGTTCAGCGCCGTCATCGCCATCATTAACGCCGTGCAGGTGTTCGAGCCGGTTGCCCTGATCACGCAGGGCGGGCCGGTCGGCTCGACCAATGTGCTGACCTACCACATCCGCCGCGTCGGCATCGAGCGTGCGCAGGGTGGACTGGGTTCGGCCATGGCGGTGATGCTGATGCTTTCGCTGATTGTCGTCGTCTGCGCGCTGTTTGCCTTCGCCAACCGGAAGAACGACGAATGAGCGCGGGATCGTCGAGCCGGCTGTCGCGCCGGCGCCCGTCGGGCCGCAAGGCGCTGCTGGCGACGCTGATGCTGCTGGTCGCCGTCGCCTCGGCCTTCCCGCTGGTATGGATGGTGCTGTCGAGCCTCAAGACGCCGGCCGAGAGCATGCAGGTGCCGCCGGTGTGGATCCCCCTTACGCCGAGCTTCGACGCCTATGAGAAGGTGTCGGGCGTGGTCAATGTCGGCCGCTCGATGTGGAATTCCCTGGTCATCGCCTCGATCACCACCGCCGGCATCCTGCTGACCAGCATGATGGCCGGCTACGCCTTCGCCAAATACTACTTCCCCGCCAAGTCGCTGCTGTTCTCTGTGCTGATCGCCACCATGTTCCTGCCGCCGATCGTGACGCTGATCCCGCTCTATCGCCTGGTCGGCTCGATCGGCCTCAACGCCAGCCTCGCCGGCATCATCGTGCCCAATCTCGCCAATGCTTTCGGCATCTTCCTGATGCGCCAGTTCATCTCCGGCGTTCCCGACGAGCTTATCGACGCCGCGCGCATGGACGGCGCCTCGGAGTTCTTGATCCTCTACAAGATCGTCGCGCCCAGCATCGCCCCCGCAATCGCGGCTCTGGCCCTCTTCGCCTTCGTCTACCACTGGAACAGCTATCTGTGGCCGCTGACCGTGCTGCAGGGCAATGCCGACGCCTATCCGATCGTCATCAGCCTGAGCCGCCTGCTCAGCTACAACAGAGGTGCGGTCAACACCGGCCTGGTGATGGCCGGCGCGACGCTGGCCGTGCTGCCGCCGCTCATCCTGTTCGTCTTCCTGCAGCGCTTCTTCGTCGATTCCATCGTCGGCTCGGCGATCAAGGGATAGCTCGCCTCACCCGAACCTTGCCGCCGTCCAAGCCCCACCCGCAGCATTCGACTCCACCGCCGCCGCCACAAACTTCACCCCGCGCGCGCCATCGACGACATCGGGCACCTGTGCCGCGCGCGCCGGATCAACCGTCCCGCCCGAACGGTGCGCGCGAATGATATCGGCGGCGTCGCGGTAGAAATTGGCGAAGGCCTCGATATATCCCTCCGGATGCGCCGCTGGCATGCGCGACACGCGCTGGCTTTCAGCTGTCGAGCCGTGACCGCCACGCACCAGCGTGCGGGTTTCCTCGCCATATGGTGAGAAGCGCAATTCCTCCGGCCGGCCACCCGACCATTCGAGCCCGGCTTTGTCGCCATAGATGCGCACCGAGAGATCATTGTAGTGGCCGGGCGAGGTCTGGCTGGCGAGGATCGTGCCGCGCGCCCCGCCGGTCCAGCGCACCAGCACATGCGCATTGTCGTCGAGCCGGCGTCCCGGCACGGCAGTGAACAGATCGGCCGACACCGCCTCGGCCTCACAGCCGGAGATATAGCTTGCCAGGTTGAAGGCATGCACGCCGATATCGGCCAGCACCGCCGACTGCCCGGCGCGCGCCGGATCGGTGCGCCACTCCGCCTGCTTCTGGCCCTCGGCGTCGATCGGCTTGGTCAGCCAGTCCTGGATGTAGGCGCCATGCACGGACACGATGCGGCCAAGCGCGCCCGCCGCCACCATCTCGCGCGCCTGGCGGACCATGGCGTAGCCGGTGTTGTTGAGCGTGACGACGAAGCGACGCTTTTTCTCCCGCGCCAGCGCCACCAGCGCCTCGGCCTCATCCAGCGTCGTCGACAGCGGCTTGTCGCAGATGACGTTGATGCCGGCCTCCAGAAAGGCCGTGGCGATCGGCGCGTGCAGATGATTGGGCGTGACGATGACCACCGCCTCGATGCCGTCTGGCCGAGCAGCTTCCGCCTTTGCCATGACATGGTAATCGGCATAGCTGCGCTCCGGCGCGATGCCGATCTCGGCAGCCGACGCGGCGGCGTTTTCTGGGTCCGACGACAGAGCGCCGGCGACCAGCACGATCTGGTCGTCGAGGCGCATGGCCAGCCGATGCACGGCGCCGATAAAGGCATTGCGGCCGCCGCCGACCATGCCGACCCGCAGCCGCTTGCCGGCTGATCCGTCCGATGTTGCGTAGACCATTTTCAAGCTCCTCCCGGCACACCGCTTTCGAACATGATTTCCAATTTTCATATTGTAAAACGATCGTATCGCGCTAGCCTGAAATCATGAGTGGGGCAAGCAAGGCATCCGGACGGTCCAGCACCGACGAGGCGGCGACGCGCAAGCGCGGGCGCTCGCTGGCCGCGCTTGGCTACATCCAGCCGCAGACCTATGAGGAGCTACGCGCGGTGCTGTCGTCGGGCACGGTGCATTTCCCCAAGCGGCTGCGCCAGGTGGCAATCTTCCTGTGGCAGCATCCGAGCGACGTCGCGCTCGGCACCATCGCGCAGGTTGCGGCACAGGCCGGCGTGCAGCCCTCGACGCTGGTGCGCTTTGCCCAGATCTTCGGCTATTCCGGCTTTTCCGATTTCCAGGGCCTGTTCAAGGAGCACATCAAGGGCTCATGGCCGGAAGGGCGCGGCGAACCGCGCACCGAGACCGAGCCAAATCTGCATTTCCTGCACGGCATGGTCGGCGCATCGCAGGCCTCGCTGGGCCGCATCGAGACCGGCTTCGACGTCGAGAGTTTCGACAAGATGGTGGCGCTGCTGGCGGCGGCCGAGCTGATCTATGTCATCGGCTCCAAGCGCGCCTTTCCCGTCACCGCCTATCTCTCGCTGACGCTCTCGCAGCAAGGCGTGCGCAACGTGCTGGTCGACAATGTCGGGTCCTCCGCACTCGACCAGATCGGCTGCATCGGCGGCCGGGATGCCGTGCTCGCTGTCTCCTTCAGCCCCTACAATTCGATCACGCCCGATCTCGTCGCGGTGGCGCATGAGCGCAAGGCGCGTATCGTCACCGTCACCGACAGCACCTTCAGCCCGCTGATCCCGCTCTCGGACAGCTGGCTGGAAGTGGTGGAATCCGACTTTGCCGGCTTCCGCTCACTGGCGGCCTCGCTCGCCGTTGGGATGGCGCTGGTCCATGGCGTGGCGGCGCGGCGCGGCGAATGAGGCGTCACTGGTCCAATTGACTATCGGGAATTGTCGTTCCATATTTCTCAAAATAGAAACTTTATTCCCGGGAGGAGGAATGGAGATCCGGCTTGACGGCAAGGTGGCTCTGGTCACCGGGTCGACGCAAGGCATTGGCCGCGCCATTGCCGAGACGCTGGCGCGTTCCGGTGCCGCCGGGCTGCTGGTCACCGGCCGAGAGAAGACGCGTGGCGAGGCTGTGGCGGCCGAGCTTTCGCAAATGGGCACGCCGACGATCTTCGTCGCCGCCGACCTTGCCGATGCTGACGCCCCCACCCTTCTGGCGCAAGCCTGCATCGAGCGCTTCGGCCGCATCGATGCGCTGGTCAACGCCGCCGGCCTGACCGATCGCGCCTCTTTCCTCGACGCCAGCCTCGACGACTGGGCGTCACTGTTTGCCGTCAATGCGCGCGCGCCGTTCTTCCTGATGCAGGCGGCGATTGCCGACATGAAGCAGCGCGGCCAAGGTGGCGCCATTCTCAACATTCTGTCGATCAACGCCCATTGCGGCTCGCCGGAGCTTGCCGTCTATTCCGCCACCAAGGGCGCGCTGGCGACGCTGACCAAGAACGCCGCCAACGCCCACCGTTTCGACCGCATCCGCGTCAACGGCATCAATGTCGGTTGGACGGACACGCCGGCCGAACGCATCATGCAGGCGGAGACTTTGGGCAACGGCCCTGGCTGGCTCGACAAGGCCAATGCCGCGCAGCCTTTCGGCCGGCTGCTGACGCCGGACGACATCGCCAGCCTCGCCGTCTTCCTGCTGTCCGACGCGGCCGGCCCGATGACCGGCGCGGTCATCGACCAGGAGCAGGCGGTGATCGGGGCGAACCGGTGAGCGCTTCCACCGAAACGCTTGGGCCGGCGCTGCTCGACCGCTTGCCGGCATCGGTGCAGAGACCGTCCTATGACCGCACGATGCTGGCGCCCGGCATGGCGCATCTCGGCGTCGGCGCCTTCCATCGCTGCCATCAGGCCGAATACACCGACGATCTCATCTCGCTGCGCTTCGACCGCTGGGGCATTGTCGGCGTCAACATCCGCCCACCCCGCCTTGCCGACACGCTGGGACGGCAGGGCGGGCTCTACACAAGGCTGATCCGCGAAAACAGCCACATCGAGGCGCGCGTCATCGGCAGCATCGTCCGGGTGGTCGACAGCCAGGACAGTGCCGCACCGGCGCTCGGCGTGCTGATTTCACCTGATATCGAGTTGGTGACGATGACGGTGACGGAAAAAGGCTATTGCCACACCCCGTCGAGCGGCGAACTCGACCTCGGCCATCCCGACATCGTCCATGACCTCGCCAACCCCGAGACGCCGCGCAGCGTGCCCGGCCTGTTGGTGCGGGCGCTGGAGCAGCGCCGGGCCACGCATGGGCGACCCATAACGTTTCTCTCCTGTGACAACATTCCGACCAACGGTACTATCCTGAACAATGTCGTGCGGACGTTTGCCGAACGGCGGAGCAAAGGGCTGGCCCGCTGGATAGAGGCCAATGTCGCGTTCCCCGCGGCAATGGTCGACCGCATCGCGCCGGCGGTAACGCAAGATGACCTCGACAGTGTCGAGCAATGGTTGGGCTACCACGATGCCGCCGTCGCTGTCGGTGAGCCGTTCCGGCAGTGGGTGATCGAGGAAAAATTCGCCGGCCGCATGCCGCGCTGGGACCTGGTCGGCGCCACCTTCGTCGACGACGTCACGCCGTTCGAGCATCTCAAGATGCGGGTGCTGAATGGCGCCCAGACGGCACTCGCCACGCTCGGCGTTCTGGCTGGTCTCGAGCACACATCGGATGCCATGGCCGACCCGCTGCTGTCGGACTTCATCAGGCGCATGCTGGTCGAGGAGACTGTGCCGACGCTGATGCCGGTATCCGGCGTCCTGCCGCTTGCCTATGTCGAGCAGAGCCTTGCCCGGCTGAAGAACACCGCGATCCGCCACCGCAACCACCAGGTCGCCACCGACGGTTCGCAGAAGATCGTCCAGCGCCTGCTCAACCCGATCCGCGACCGGCTCGCGATGGGCCAGAGCATCGGCCTGCTGTCGGTGCCGGTCGCCGGCTGGATGGCCTATCTGATCCAGGCCTCGGAACGTTTCGGCAGACGCTGGCCGGTGTCGGATCCCTATGCCGGCAAGGTCGCCGCAATCGCCGATGCGACCGGTCACGATGCCAGCGCGCTGGTGTCCGCCATCCTTGCCATCGACGGGATATTCGACCCCGGCCTTGCCGCTGACGGGACGTTCCGTGCGGCCGTCACATCGGCGCTGGGCGACCTGCTGTCGGACGATCCGATGGCGGCTGTCCGGCACAGTCTCGAACAAGATGAGGTCGCGAGGTTGAAGCGATCCAAACAATCGGCATTATAGTCGTCGGGTCTAGGGAGGCAGAATGAAACTAGGAGTGCTTACAGCACCGTTTGCGGAGACGCCGCTTGGCGAGGTCGCCGGCTGGGCGCACTCGGCCGGCTTCGAGGCGCTGGAAATCGCCTGCTGGCCGAAGACCTCCGGCGCGACGCGGCGCTATGCCGGCACCAGCCATATCGACGCCGCCTCCACCTCGCCCGCGCAGGCCAAGGAGATCGTCGCTTCGCTGACGGAGAAGAAGCTGACGGTCTCCGGCCTCGGCTACTACCCCAACCCGCTGCATCCCGACGCCGCCCATCGCGAGGCGGTCATCGGCCATCTGAAGAAGGTCATCGTGCTCGCCGCCAATATGGGCGTGGGCGTGGTCAACACCTTCTGCGGCGGCGATGCCTCAAAGACCGTCGACGTGAACTGGCAGGACGCGCTCACCGTCTGGCCCGAGATCGTCGCTCATGCGCGTGACCACGGCGTCAAACTCGCTTTCGAAAACTGCCCGATGATCTTCAGCTATGACGAGTGGCCGGGCGGGCACAACATCGCCTATTCGCCGCAGGTGTGGCGTCGCATCCTGGAAGCCTGGGGCGGCGAGGTCGGCATGAATTTCGACCCCTCGCATCTGGTCTGGCAGATGATCGACCAGGCTCGCTTCATCCGGGAATTCGGCCCCTACATGCTGCATGTCCACGCCAAGGATTTGATGATTGATCATGATGGACTTTTCGAGCGCGGGATCCTCTCGGCCGGGATAGGCTGGCAGGTGCCGCGCATGCCGGGGCTGGGCGATGTCGACTGGAGCGGCTTCTTCTCCGGCCTTTACCGCGCCGGCTATGACGGCTCGGTCATCATCGAACACGAAGACAGGCGCTTTGAAGGCAGCGACGATCAGGTCAAGCGGGGCTTTCTGCTCGCCCGCGACGTGCTGCGTCCCTTCGTCAAATGACGGGGTGAATGGCTTGGTCTGATCCTGCCGAAGGGTCTGGCCCTGAGACTGAAAAATAACAATGTGGAGGAGTACTGACATGAAGAAAATACTGACCATGGTCCCGTTGCTTGCGGGCGCTGCCTTGCTGGCGTCGATGGGCGTCTCGTCGGCCGAAGGCAAATACACGATCGGCATTTCCAACACCGTGCAGGGCAATGGCTGGCGCGAGGAGATGGTCTGCGCCATGAAGGCGCAGGCGCTGGCTTCGGGCGAAGTGACCAAGCTCAACATCGCCCACCGCAACACCGACGCCGCCGGCCAGCTTGAAGACATCCGCAACCTGATCAGCGCCAAGGTCGACGCCATCGTCGTCAACCCGGCCGATCCCGCCGGCATCAAGGCGGGCCTCGATGAAGCCACCAAGGCCGGCATCGTCGTCGTCGCCGTCGACCAGGCGGTCACCGAACCGTCGGCCTACATCATCTCCAACAACCAGGAACAGTACGCCTATCTCGGCGCCAAATGGCTGTTCCAGCAGATGGGCGGCAAGGGCGAGGTGTTTTACATGCGCGGTGCCGCCGGCGCCTCGGCCGATAGCGATCGCGACAAAGGCTTCAAGAAGGCGCTGGCCGAAAACCCCGGCGTGAAGGTGGCGCAGGAAGTCTTCACCGGCTGGCAGCAGGATCAGGCCAAGCAGCAGATGCTGTCGTTCCTGGCCACCGGCACGCCGTTCAACGGCGTGTGGACGTCGGGCATCGACAACGTCATCGTCGACGCGCTGGTCGAATCGCAGGCGCCGCTGGTGCCGGTGGTCGGCGCCGACAATGCCGGCTTCGTCGGCCAGCTGAGCTCGGTGAAAGGTCTCGTCGGTGCAGCCGTCACCAACCCCGGCTCGATCGGCGGCGCGGGCGTGACGCTGGCACTGCAGATCCTCGACGGCAAGAAGCCGGCGCAGCAGACCGTGCTGGTCGACCCGCAGCTGTGGGACAACGCCACCGACGAAGGCAAGGCCAAGCTGAAGGCAGCCGCCGACCCGTCGCTCAGCCCGGAATGGCCGGTCTCGATCTCGATCCCGGAGTGGACGACCTACACGAAGGAGCAGATCGTGGCCTGCAAGGGGCCGGGGGAGTAAGCCTGGTTTGAATGAACTGGCGAGGACGGCGAACGGCCCCCCTCGCCACACAGACTAGCGCTCTACCGCGCCCCCTCTGTCCTGCCGGACATCTCCCCCACAGGTGGGGAGATTGGCTGTCATCTCGGCTTTCGCTAATTTTCTACGTCGCAAGACGAGGGACGGCGCCGGAACTGCCAATCTCCCCCCAAGTGGGGGAGATGTCCGGCAGGACAGAGGGGGGCGCCGTAGAGTGCCAGCAAGAGAATTTCTGATGCGGACATCGATTTGACCACCAGCCCCCTCCTCGACGCCACCGGCGTCGCCAAGAACTACGGCGCGGTCGCGGCCTTGCGCAACGCGTCGCTCTCCGTCCGGCCCGGCGAAGTCCACGCGCTTATGGGCGCCAATGGCGCCGGCAAGTCGACGCTGGTAAAGATCCTGACCGGCGCCATTCCCGCCAATGCCGGCCGCATCCTGATCCGCGACGAAGCGCGCGACATTCGCTCGCCCGCCGCCGCGCGCCGCGCCGGGCTGCTGCCGGTCTACCAGGAGCCGTCGCTAATCCCCGATCTCGACGTTCTCTCCAATCTCAGGCTCACCGGCACGCCGGTCGAGCCGTTCCGCGCCTGGGTGCGCGAGCTCGGCATTCTTGACCTCGATCTGCGCGACACCGCGCGCGACATTCCGCTGGCCGTGCTGCGCGTGCTCGACCTGGCGCGGGCGCTCGCCGTCGGGCCCGACGTGCTGCTGCTTGACGAGATGACGGCGGCCCTGCCCGCCAACCTCGCCGAAAAGGTGCTGGAAGTGGTGCGCCGCCAGGGCGATTCAGGCCGCGCCGTGATCTTCATCTCGCACCGCTTCGTCGAAATCTCCGCACTATGCGACCGCGCCACCGTGCTGCGCGACGGCGAGACCGTCGGCGTCGTCGACATCGTGCCGGGCGTCGAGGAAAAGATCGTCGAGCTGATGCTCGGCACCCGTATCGTGAAAACTCATGTCGCCGCCCGCAGCGCCGCCGAGAAGGCCGCGCCCGCGACCACCCGGCCGCGCATTTCGGTGCGAAACCTGCGCGTCGGCGCCAAGCTCAGCGATGTCTCCTTCGATCTCGCCGACGGCGAGGTGGCCGGCGTCGTGGCGCTCGAAGGCCAGGGCCAGGACGAGTTGTTCGCCGCCCTTGCCGGCTCGATCCGGCCCTCCGGCGGCACGATCGAAGTCGATGGCCAGCCGGTGAAATTCTCGCATCCGATCGACGCCATCCGCGCCGGCATTGCCTATGTGCCGGGCGACCGCTCGGAAGCGCTCGCCATGCAGCGCTCGGTGCGCGAAAACATCGCGCTGCCTTTCAGTGCCGCGCTGCGCAACTGGGGCCCGATCAACAGGTGCCGCGAACGCACGACCGTGCTCAGCGCCATCGAGCGGCTGCAGATCGACACCCGCGCGCAAGGCGAGGTGCAGCGCCTGTCCGGGGGCAATCAGCAGAAGGTGACCATCGCCCGCTGGATCGCGGCGGATGCCCGCACCATCCTGTGCTTCGACCCGACGCGCGGCATCGATGTCGGCACCAAGCAGGAGATCTACAAGCTGCTGCGCGAACTCGCCGGCAACGGCAAGTCGGTGCTGTTCTACACCTCGGAGCTGGAGGAGGTGCAGCGCGTCTGCGACCGCGTCATCGTCATCTTCGGCGGCCGCCTGGTCGACATTTTTCCGGTCGAGGAGGCCGACGAGCCGGCGCTGATGCGCGCCGCCTACGGCCTGCCGCGCGGCGCCAAGGCCGATATCGGCATATTGGCTGATCCGACCGCGAACACTTCGGCTTCGCCGGAGGCGACGCCATGAGCCATTTCCTGCGCCGCCAGGGCTGGGTTGTCGGCCTGTTCGCCCTGCTCATCGTCCTGTTCATCGCCACCAGGATCATCCAGCCGGCCTATGGCAGCAATGATTTCGGCTCGCTCGCCCGCGCCGTTCTGCCCTATGCCTTCGCAGTCGCCGCGCAGACGGTGGTCGTCATCGCCGGCGGCATCGACCTGTCGGTCGCCGCCATGATGGCGCTGACCAGCGTCACCGCGGCGTCGATGATGAATGGCGCGAGCGAGGAATACGCGCTGTTCGTGGTGCCCTTCGTGCTGGCCATGGGGTTTGGCCTTGGCGCGCTCAACGGCCTGCTCATCGTCGTCACCCGCGTGCCCGACATTGTCGTCACGCTGGCCATGCTGTTCGTGCTGCAGGGCGCCGCCCTGCTGGTGCTCGATGCGCCCGGCGGTGGCATCGCCGAATGGCTGAAGGCGCTGATCTCCGGCACGGTACCGATCCCCGGCCTGCCCGACGCCGTAGATGCCTGGCTGCCCAAGGCGCTGCTGGT
This sequence comes from Mesorhizobium sp. M0659, assembly GCF_040320605.1. Classification (NCBI taxonomy): domain Bacteria; kingdom Pseudomonadati; phylum Pseudomonadota; class Alphaproteobacteria; order Hyphomicrobiales; family Phyllobacteriaceae; genus Mesorhizobium; species Mesorhizobium sp. M0659. The sequence continues at coordinate 23,511 of NZ_JAMYPY010000002.1, read as the reverse complement.
GCTGATCGTGTGCCTCTGCGTCATCTGGATACCGCTGCGGCGCTCGCGCCTCGGCCTCTCCATCTACGCCATCGGCTCTAGCGAACTGGCGGCGTTCCGCTCCGGCGTGCCGGTCAAGCGCACTCGCATCATCGCCTATGCGCTGTCGGGCCTGTTCGCCGCCTTTGGCGGCCTGGCGCTGACCATGAGCACCGGCATCGGCGCCCCCATCCCCGGCCCCTATCTGCTCGCCAGCGTCGCCGCCGTGGTGCTGGGCGGCGTAGCGCTCGGCGGCGGCAAGGGCGGCCTGCTCGGCCCCATCGTCGCCGTCTTCGTGTTGAGGCTGGTGCGCACCGACCTGACGCTGCTCGCCATCGACCCGAATGTCACCGCGATTATTGAAGGGCTGATCATGGTGGCGGTGGTGATGTTCGGGGCGTTTATCACCATGCGGGGGCGGCAATGATGGGTGTGCTGTCGCAGAGAGACGTCGGCGTTCCTTCGCGCCCCCCTCTGTCCTGCCGGACATCTCCCCCACGAGGGGGGAGATCAGCTGTCATCGCCGCTTTCGCCAGCCTTCAACGTTGCAAAAAGGAGCGAGGCGCTGGAGCTGCCAATCTCCCCACAAGTGGGGGAGATGGCCGGCAGGCCAGAGGGGGGCGCCGTAGAGCGCCATCCTCGCAGCACACAACACCAAGAGCCGCCCCATGAGCACCACCGCCATCACCCCGGTCCCCTTCGGCCGCCGCATAAAGCGCTTCATGGCCGATCGCCCGCTCATCCCGCTGATCGTCCTGCTCGCCATCCTGGTTATAGTCCTGCAGGTCCTGCGCCCCGGCATCGTCAACGAGCGCTGGATCGCCAACACCATCAAATTCGCCATCCCGCTGGCGATCCTCTCGGGATGCCAGACCATGACCATGCTGACCGGCGGCATCGACCTGTCGGTCGGCACGGTGGCAACGATGAGCGCCTTCATCATGGCGACGCAAGTGGTCAACCAGGACCCGGCGGTGGCGTTCCTCCTGGCGATGATGCCGGCGGTGCTGATCGGCCTCGTTAACGGCATCGGCGTCGGTGTCTTCCGCGTCCACCCGCTGATCATGACGCTGGGCACCAGCCTGATCGGCACCGGCTGCCTGCAGGTCTACCAGCGCACGGTGATCGCGTCGGGCGCAAAAATCCCCGACTTCCTGGCTTGGCTCGGCACCGGCGTGACATGGGGCTTCCCCAACGCGCTGCTTTTGTTCGTGCCGCTCGCCGCCCTGATCGTCTTCACGCTCGCCCGCACCGGCTTCGGCCGCCTGCTCTACGCCGTCGGCGACAATGAGCGCGCGACCCGCCTGTCGGGCGTGCAATACTGGCAGGTCATCACCGCGCTCTACGTCACCTCTAGCGTGCTCGCCGGCATCACCGGCCTGCTCTATATCGGCCTGATCAAGGCGCCGTCGCTGTCGCTCGCCGAACCGCTGGTGCTGCCCTCGGTCGCCGCCGCCGTCATCGGCGGCACCTCCATCTTCGGCGGCCGCGGCGGCTACACCGGCACCATCATCGGCGCCCTGATCCTGACCGTGCTGACAACACTGCTGACCATCCTGCAGATGCCGGAGGGAGCACGGCGGATCTTGTTCGGGCTGATCGTGCTGTTCGTGACGGCGGCGTATTTGCGGATTGTGGAGGAGCGGTAGTGGCCGAGGCCAGCGCCAGCCCTCACTCCCTCTCGGCTTCGCCGAGCCCCCTCTACCCCCACGTCCGTGGGGAGAGGAAATGCCAAGCTTTTTGGCGTGGAGGAACCCAAGCTTTTCGAGAGAGAGGGACACCCAAACTTTTGAAGGCCGCGACCTCGGAGATTAGCGTTTCCTCTTCCCCCACGGATGTGGGGGAGAGGTGGCTCGGCGAAGCCGAGACGGAGTGGGGGAGCACCCTATGCGGTTGCCACCATCCTGGGCGACCTTGCCCACCCAGACGCAACGCCCCTTACTTCAACGAAATCGCCATCCCGCTCAGATCCGCATTCACCTGCAGGCCCACCTGCCGGCCGGTAAGCTCGAGCTGGGCGCCCTTGTCGTTGGTCATGACGATCACCTGCGCGCCCTTGCCGAGCGCGCCGCCACCACCCGCCGCGCCGTAAACCCCGGTCGCATCCCGCACCCTGCGGATATGGCGCACGGTGCCCCGGAAATAGGTCTTGGAAACCCCGAAGGCGAAGCCGCCCGAAACGCCGCCGATCGTGATCGGATAGGAGCGCCCATGGAAGGTCAGCGTGCCCTCACCGCCCGAGCCGCCGACGAAGAAGGCCGCCTTGTAGACGGCAAAGCGGATCGTGCCGCTATCGGCATGCGCGGCGCTGGCAGCGCTGACGGACACAGTTGTGATGGCCGCAACCGCGAGCGAACGAAAGCTGGACGAGATGGTCATGGTGGGAGCTCCTCAAGTGCGCCGCTCACCCAACCGGCAGGGCTCGTCGGCGTCGTAACCAACTTGAACAATCTAGCCCGTGATTTGGTTCCAGGCAGGCTGTGACAAGATCCGACGAAACGTGACGTGGTGTACTTTCGGGTTGCGGAGGAGGCGGCGGCTATTTCCTCTTCCTGAGCACTTTTCGCAGCGTTAACTTCAACCGCCTCATCTGGTAATGGCGCCGCAACTTGGCCAGCGCCGACTGGTGGGCGGTGTCGATTGCAGCCAGCGAGTCCGCTTCGGTAGCCTGCGGCAGCGCGAGCAGCGCGTCGGCCTGAAGATCGGCAAAGGGCTTGGGGTCATAGATGGCGAACGGCGTCGGCGGGTCGCTGAGCACGGTGGGGTTGCTGTTGATCTCGAACACTACAAGCCTGCCGTCCACGAAAGTGTAGTCGATGCGGCCATACTGCATGCGGGCTTTTTCGAAGACCTGCATGACCGCATTGGCGTCAGGATTCGTATCGATATAGGTCCTGATTTCTTCGATATGCGCCGGCAGCAATTGCTCGGGCGAATTCTTGACGAACCACGATTTCGACATGGCGCAATGCTGGCCGTAGATCGTATCGCCGACCCGAAACGCCGCGTACTTCCTGAAATAACCGTCCATTCCGGGGGTGCCGATCATCTCCACCACCATCGGCCGCACCAGATCGCTACCGTCCAGCCGGGCGATCGCGGCGTCCAGCGCCGGCCGGTCGTGCAGCAGCGGCGGCTCCCTGTAGAGTGCGCCCGTCTCGTCGCGGATGAAAACGGGATAGCGTATCGCCTCTTCCAGCTCGTCCGGCCTGAACACACGAAAAGCGTTGCTGCCGTCGGCATGAAGCAGGCGCAGCAGGTCGAAGCGCTGCAGGCTGGCGGTCGGGTGATTGAGCTGCGTCAGGCCGGTGTTGTCAGCCAGTTCGGCGCTGATGCCGGCCGCGCGGCTCAATTCGTCCGATGTCAGCCGGTCCATGTCGGACCAGATGACCACCCCGGCGCGAACGCCGCGCAGCAGCCCGGCATCCTCGTAGCGCACCAGCCGGAACCACGCCTCCAGGTCAGTCCGGTGATACAGAAGCACCACCGCCTGCGTGTAGGCGTGCTCCCGGTGCGCGACGTAAAATATCATGCGTTTCCGTTGTCCGTATGTAATTGCAAAGGGGAACCATGATAATTAGACAGGCTTGTGAAAGCCGTGAAATGGTTCTCGATCCGGCATGCGTCAAACAGGAGATAGAACAGGTTGACGTTTCCGTGAAGCTGCAAACCGCATTGGCAAGAAACTGCCATGCGCCATCAACGCGTTAGAAGTCGAGGCAGCCGACACATGAATTTAGACGATGTTGCGATACCCATCCGCCGGTTAGACCTGGAAGACATCCCTTTGCTGATGGAGCTTGAGGCTGCCGCCTGGGTCGCACCGCTGCAGGCGAGCGAAACGACCATCCGCCACCGGCTGGCACTCGGACACACCATGTTCGGCGCGATCGATGGCGATCTGCTTGCTGGCACCATCTGCTTTACCGAGACCAGCCAGGATCCGCTGGTGCGCGCCGATTTCCCCAGGAATTTCGATGCCTATGCATCGCTGCCGCGCAGCGAGCCGGTTTACGCACTTTACGCCTACAATCTCTGCGTCCGGCCGAGCCATCGCGGCTCCAACACGGCGGTGCGGCTCTTGAAGGAGATGGAGAGCCACGGCCGCCGCCTGGGCGCCAGCTGGCTGATCGGCGATGGCCGCTGCTCGTCCTATGCCGGCTCCTCGGGCGAAGAGTATGATCATGTCAAGGCCGATGCGCGGTTCCGCGCCACCATCGACCGCTGGAACCAGACCGGCACAAGACCGCCGCTGGAAGAGATCATCCGCGATCCGCTGCTGCGCATGCACTACCGCGTCTACGGATGCGAGTTCCTCTACGTCATGCCGGACTTCTTCCCGCAGGACGCCACGTCAGGCGGCTTCAGGGTCATTTCAGCCAAGAATCTCAAGGCATGAGATTCGAGCCGTCATGACAGCTCCGCATTTCGATCCGTTCGCGCTCGGCGACGACCCGTTTCCGCATTTCGCCCGCATGCGCGCCGCCGGCGGCATTGCGCGCGGCGTCGCGCCCTATCCCGAGCTGGCCGACGCGCATTATGTGTTCAGCCATGAGCTGGTGTCGGGCGCGCTGAAGCATCCCGCTCTTCTTCAGGCGCCGCCGGGTACATATGAAGAGGTCCGCCGCAAGCTCGTCGACCATGCGCCCATGGCTCTGCTCAGCCGCTCGGTGCTGCTCGCCGATCCGCCTCAGCATGGCGCCTTGCGCCGGCCGGTCGCTGGCTTTTTCTCACGGCCGGCCATCGAAGCTCTGACGCAAGGTCTTCGCGCGCTGAGCCACGAGCTGGTCGAGCGTGCGCTGGCGGATGGCCGCGTCGACGCCGTCGCCGGGCTCGCCGTGCCGGTGTCCTTCTGGCTGCTGCAGGAAATCCTCGGCATCGAGATCGAGGACCCTTGGGCGTTGAAATCGGTGACCCGCCGCATGGCCAGCGCATTCGACCTGCGAAGAGCGCAGCCGCCGGCAGCAAGCGCCGAGGCCTATCGCGAATGCCAGGCTTTTGTCGAGGAGCGGCTGGCTCGACAGGCCTACCGGCCGGACGGAATGGTTGCCGGCATGGTGCGGGAGGTTGCGCAAGGCCGCTGGTCGCGCGGGGACATGGTGGCCAACATCGTCTTCATGCTGTTTGCCGGACAGGAGACTGTCGTCGACGCTCTCGGCAACGCAATTGTTGCGCTGGATCGCTTTCCCGAACAGCGCGCGCTGCTCGAGCGCGGCGCTGTCGACTGGAGCAGCGCGGCGGCCGAACTGCTGCGCTATGGCGCCTCGGTGCAATACGCCGTCGCCCGCATCGCGGCGCAGGACATCGACCTCGGCGACGTCAGGATTGCGGCTGGCGAAGCGGTCGTGCCGGTGCTCGGCAGCGGCAATCGCGACGATGCCGTCTTCGCCGATGGCGACCGGCTGGACCTCACGCGCCCGCCAACCATGTCGATGACCTTCGGCACCGGCCTGCATGTCTGCCTCGGGCAGCATGTCGCCCGTATCGAGATCGCGGCGATGATAGAAGCCCTGTTCACCCGTGCGCCCGGATGGCGGCTCGATGCCGCAAATGCCGAGCGCCGCGCCTCGATGTCGTTTCACGGCATGGCTACCGCGCCGCTGATCCTCAACCCCGCTGCGTGAAAAGCGGCCGCGTCAGGGGGATGACCGCCGGGTCGAGCGACCTGACGATTTCCGAAACCTTTGCCCGCAAGGCGCCCACCGTCGCATCGTCGAGCGGATCGAGAATATCGTTCTGATCTCTCGATACCCGGTACTCGTCCAGCGACGGCGCCTCGCTCGACGGCGTGAAGCCGCCGCCGCGGGCATGCTTGTCGGCCAGTTCCTGCCTCGATTTCACGGCATAGTGGCGGATCCAGCCGATCTTCCATTCCATCGGCATGGCCGCCGGGTGCTTGTCGAGCGTCATGCCGTCGACCAGCGTCCTGCGCAGCGAGATGCGGAAACCGTGCGGGTGCGGCATGAACTGCCCGGGATCCCGCAGCGCCTTGCGCAGCACCGAGGACACGCGGGCAAACGACTTCTTCCAGCGCGCGGTCGGGGCGTCATGCGTGCCGCGCCTTTGAAACCGCACCGTCACCAGTTCGTCGTCATAGGCCTCTTTGCCGTCGCTGCCGAAATTCACCCAGCGAAAGGCGACGCTGCGCACGCCCGGGCGGCTCAAAAGCGAGCGGACCAGTTCGGCTCCGCTCCACGGCGGCGCGTCGAGCGGCTCGAGGAACTCGTCGGCGTCCATGAAGCCCAGATAGCGATAGCCGTGGAGCAATGCCTGCCAGTAAAGATAGGAATAGGCCCGCCGCTGCGGCAGCACCGTGTCGTGTCGCCAGTCGACCAGCCGGATCCAGCCGGCATCGCGCAACGCCTGGAGCACCGCCGTCTGCGGTCCGGCGCTGCAGTTGTCGGCGATCATCAGGTCGAAGCCATGCAGCTTGTGCCAGGCGACCCACTCGATCACATAGGGCTGCTCCAGCTTCATGATCGCGCAGATCACCGGCCTGTTGACGGAAAACGGAATTCTCATCGCAACGCTTTCCCCGCGCCACCCGCTGCTGCTTGAGGCTCGACCTGCCGGAACGGGATCGCATCGCCATAAAATGCCGCAAGCTGCTCCGAAGAGCCCGTCCAGTCGCCCATGTCGAACTGGTGGAACCGATAGCGTGGGTCGTCAAGGGGCAGCAGGTCGATATCCGGCCTGATGCACCGGTCGAATATGCCGGCCACCGGCAGATGGATCGTCCGCGCCGAAGACAACCAACCGGCCAGCCAGGAGAAGCTGCTCACCCCCGTGACGAGATGGCTCGCCCGGCGCAGCGTCTCGAAATCGGTCAATGGCGACGCCTTCGGCGCGAAGACAGCATCGGGAAAACGCTGACGCAGGCGCCGGCAATAATCGTTGTCGTCATGGGTCTGGCCGACGAAGACCGGCTTGCGGCCGCTATCCTTGATGAGCGTCTCGAAGAAGCCGAATGGCATCGGGCAATAGTTGCGGTGGAAGCCGTCGAGGATGTCGCCGGCCCGCACATGGATGACGAGAAAATCGTCGCCATGGGTCGGCGCGGCGACGGCACGCCCGTCGAACAGCCCGGAGACCTCGTCCCGGTCATAATAACCCAGCCGCTGCGCGAAGCCCTTGAAGCGGATGCTCCGCGCCCGCCTGTCGCGGAACGCGGCTATGATCCCGTCGAGGTCGTAGCGGTGATAGCCGTCGACCCGAAGCAGCCGGTATTTCCACAACAAAGGCGGCCGCACCCTGGCAATGGACCATTCCGGCAGGTCGGCGTCGCAGACATAGCCACCGGGGATACGCTTCGCCAGCACATGGCAAAACATGTACTGGAACATCTTGTTCGCCATGCCGCCAAACGGCTGCATCACGATGGGCACTTGCCGCATTGGACCCCTTTCGCCAAAGACGGTCATTGTTACCCGAGCTGCGCGGGCCGGTCGACTGGCCTCTGACGCCAAGGGCGCATCATGATCGCCGCCGGCAAGCCACCCTCAGGGGTAATGCGTCGGCTTTGGCGCGTAGATCTTTGGATCGAAGTCCAGATCCCTCGGCAAGGGCAGGCTTGAGCACTGCAAATGCACCTCGCGTGCGAGCAGCCTTCGCTGCTTCTGCTCGTTCTCCTTGATGGCCGCCACGAGGCCCATGCTGTAGGGCCCCAGCACGACGCCGGCGGCCCATCCCGGATGCTCCTTCTCGCGCGCGTCGTAATTCATGGCATCGGTGCGGGCCTGCTGGCATTCCGGCGTCGCCCATTTCGGGTCTTGGGTCGAGAGCGAGGCTCCATACTGGACCGGAGACGATACGCACCCTGCCACTGTCGCGGTCAACGCGACGACCATTGCAATTCTCATCCGCAAGCCCCTCCTAATGTAGGAGGCGACTACAAGACGATTCCAGCGGGAAAAAGGCAGGTTCAGGATGCGGATCTTGCATGGCCGCTCACCCCAACAGGTTGCGCGCCGTGCGCATGAAGATTTTCGAGCCGATCGGGATCAGATCGTCGGGAAAATCATAATCGGGATTGTGCAGCGAAGGATGGCGCTCGCCGGCGCCGAGAAAGAACATGGCTGAGCTCGCCTTGTGGCCGAAGATGCCAAAATCTTCCGAGGCGCGCATCGGCAGGGCCTCTTCGCTGCGCGCGACACCTTCCTCGTCGAGTGCGCGGTTGAGATGCTCCACCGCATCCGGCGCATTGATGCTGGCGACGAAGATCTCGTGATAGTCGCAGCGCACGGAAAGGTGGTGCTCGTCCGCGGTCCTGGCAGCCAGGGCTTCCGCAGCTGCGACCAGCTCCGCCATGCGCTCGTCGCGCCTTGTGCGCAGCGTCGCCCACACCTCCGCATGTCCGGGCGCAATGCCGAACACGGCCTCGCCCATGGTCGCATGGGTGACGGTCACCATGCTGAAATCAGCATCGGCGAAAGTGCCGCGCCCCAGTGCCGGAAGCGCCGGCATCAGTTGACTGATCGCCGGCATCGGCGACACGCCGGTTTCGGGCATGGAGGAATGCGCGGTCTTGCCCTCCACCACGATGCGGATGCCGCGCGAGGCGCAGTTGACGACGCCGGGCTTGAGCCGCACCTCGCCGAACGGCACGCCCGGCAGATTGTGCAGCGAGAAGGCGAAGTCCGGCGCGATCTCGCCAAAGCGTGGATCGGCGACGACGCCGGCCGCACCATTGCCGGTCTCCTCCGCCGGCTGGAACATCAAGACGACGCGGCCGCGGGCCGGCCGCTCACGCCCGAGCTGGCGGCCAAGTGCGGCCAGGATCGCGGTGTGGCCGTCATGGCCGCACATATGCGATTTTCCCGGCACCTGCGAGGCATGCTCGACGCCCGAAAGCTCCTCGATCGGCAGCGCATCGATCTCCGAGCGGAACAGCACCGTCGGTCCCGCCTGGCCGCTGTCATAGACCGCCGCCACGCCATGACCGCCGAGGCCGGTCAGCACCTTGTCCGGCGCTGTATCGGCGAGGAAGCTGACGACTTCCTTGGCGGTCTGTTCTTCCTCGTTGGAGATTTCCGGGTTTTGGTGCAGCTTGCGGCGCCATGCCGTCAGCTCGATGATATCGCGATTGGTCAGGGTCATGGCTTGGGCTCCGCTTTGGTGCTGCAGGTTACACAAACACGATAGGGTTTTTCTCACGCCGTGCCATACTGATCAATTCCACTGGTCCATCTGCCTGTCTTGTGTGAGCGTAGATGACGACATCCCATGACCACCACACAACCCAGAGAATTTCCAGCTCCGCACTGAGGCCGTCGATCTCATCTCCGACATCCGGTGGCTTCTCCTGAAAAGCGCCGCGTGCTCGCCTGTGCGACATCTTTCGCGATAATTGCTTCCATCCACCCGAAGGAACGGTTTCGGAGCAACAATGGCCAGGCGGTTTGCGTTTCTCTTGGTTCGCGACTTCACGCTGTCGCCGCTGTCGCTGTTCATCGACACGCTGCGGCTCGCCGGCGATGAAGGCGACCGCAGCCGCCGGATCGAGTTCGACTGGGAGATCGTCGGCGAGCGTGGCCTGCCGATCCGGGCGAGTTGCGGTGTCGAGTTGCTGCCGACCAAGGCGATCGGCAATCCGCAGGAGTTCGACAATGTCGTCGTGGTCGGTGGCCTGCTCGACACCAACCGCAGCCTCAGCTCCGAAAAGGAGGTCTTCCTGTTGCGGGCGGCCGAAAAGGGCGTGCCGCTGACGGCACTCTGCACCGGCAGCTTCGTGCTCGCGCGCTACGGTCTGCTCGATGGCTACAGTGCTGCAGTCAGCTGGTTTCACATCAAGGATTTCCGCAGCCAATTCCCTGATGTGAACGCCCATGCCGACAGCCTGTTTTCCGTCGATAGGGGCCGCTCGACCTGCGCCGGAGGCACGGGTGCGGCCGACCTTGCCGGCCATTTCGTGTCGCAGTTCATCGGCCGCAAGGCTGCGGAAAAAGCCGCCAAGATCCTCGTGCTCGACCGCATCCGCTCGAGCCTGGATGTGCAGCCCGTCGGCGATCTCTTTCCGGCCGCGTCGAGCCGAGCGGTGAAACGGGCGCTGCTTCTGATGGAAAGCAATCTCCAGGAGACGCTGTCGGTCGCCGAGATCGCGGGCCGGTTGCATTTATCCCGGCGCCAGCTTGAGCGGCTGTTCGGCGCCGAGCTCGGCATCGGCCCGATGGCCGCCTATCTTGCGCTGCGTGTACATCAGGCCAAGTCGCTGCTGGAGGGGAGCGACTTGGCAATCGGCGACATCGCCTACCGCTGCGGTTTTCCCAATGCCGGCCATTTCAGCCGTGTCTTCCGCCATCAGACCGGTATCACGCCGACCCATCTCAGGCATCCGAACCGAATGTCCGGTGTCTTTGCCGACGGCAAGGGGAGCGGTCCCTAAGCCTATATTGGGGCGTGCGATCTCGCCGTTGGTATGATAATATCATACCAACCTGATAGGAGGGATCCATGTCCGCCACCGAAAAACGCACCTTCAGCCTGCCGGCCGAGCAGGCTGCTTTCATCGACCAGCTCGTTCGGTCCGGCACATACGCGACCAGCAGTGAAGTGATCCGCGCCGGTCTTCGCGCATTGCAGGAACGCGACGCCGCCGTGGAGCGCTGGCTGCGTGAGGAGGTCGCGCCGACCTATGATAGGTGGAAGGCAGACCCCTCCCAGGCCATCCCGGCCGACAAGTCTTTTGACAGCATCCGCGCACATCACGCAGCTCGCCTCAAGGGGAACGTGTGAAGCGCCGGCATGTTGTCCTTTTGCCGGAAGCCCAGACGGACCTGTTATGGATATACGATACGGTCGCTCACGCATCCGGCAACCTCACCGCCCTTCGCTACATCGAGCGGATCGAGCGATTTTGCCTGGGTCTCGACTATGCCTCGGAACGCGGAACCCTAAGGGATGATGTGCGGCCGGGGCTTCGCATCGTTGGCTTCGAGCGCCGCCTGACTGTGGCCTTCACCGTAGAAGGCGACCAGGTGGTGATTCTCAGGGTGTTCTACGGCGGCGTCAACTGGGAGGACGAGCTGGCGCCTATCGCTCCGTGAACGCCCGCGCGAACGAGTCCAGCATCGGCCGCGCCAGATATTCGAGGAAGGTTCGGTCGCCGGTGCTGATAAACGCCTCGACCGGCGTTCCTGGGTAAAGCTGCTCGGCTTTCACGCTCTGCGGCAGCGTGTCGGTGATCTTCAGCCTGGCGCGGAAATACGCCTCATGCGTGGTTTCATCGATCAGCCGGTCGGCGGAAATTTGCGTCACCGTAGCCGGGACCTCAGGGGTGAGGCGCGCGTTCAGGGCGGACAGCCTGAGCTTCGCCGGCTGGCCGACGCGAACCAGGTCCACGTCTTTCGGCCGCAGCTTCGCGTCGACGATGAGGCCCGACTCGGTCGGCAGGATCTCCATGATCTTCTGGCCCGGCGCAATCACGCTGCCTTTGGAGTTGTAGATCGAGGATACCACGATGCCGGCTGCCGGCGCCTTGATCGTCGTGCGCCCCAGCACCGCCTCGGCTGCGGTGATCTGTTCGCCGATGTCGGCCAGGCTGGTGCGAACCTCGTCGAGCTTGGTCAGCGCGTCCTCGACGCGCTGCGTGGTCGCGCGCTCGACCTGCGCCTGGGCTTCGACGATCTGCGTCTTGGTCGCTGCGATATCCGCCTCCAGCGCGCCGGCCTGGCCGACCAGATCGGCCTCGCTGCGCAGAAGCTGCGAATATTCGCTGCGGTTGGTGAGACCCTTGTCGAGCAGGCCGGTCTTGATGCCGAGTTCCTTCTTCACGATCTCGGCCTGTTGCTGGATGGCGAGTTTCTGCGCCTCCAGTCCCAGCGCCGACTCACGATGCATGGCGACGCGCTGCGCCAGGATCGACTGCTCGGAGCGGAACCGGGCGAGCCTGGCCTCGAACTCCTTCTGCTGTTCGTGCACCAGATTGTCGAAATCGCGCTGGAACGGCGCGGGTGCTGCTTCGGCGATCGGCGCCAGCCTGTCCGATCCGTCGCGCTCGGCCTCAAGTCGCGCGGCACTTGCCCTGAGCGCGATCGTCTGTCTGGTCAGCCGGTTGAGGTCGGTCTCGGCCGCCCTGCGGTCGAGCAGGACCAGCGGTTCGCCTTGTTGCACGCGGTCGCCTTCATGCACCAGCAACTGCTCGATGATGCCGCCCTCGGGGTGCTGGATGAGGATGTTGCCGCCCGTCGCCGAGATCGTGCCGGAGGTGATCACCGCGCCGGAGAGCGGCGCGTTCGCCGCCCAATAGCCGAAGCAGCCGACGAAGAGCGCTATGGCCACGTAGCCGACGACGGCCATGCGGCGGAAGTCGGTGCGCGGTCGACCTTCGAAGGCGAGGCTCTGCTGCATCATCGTCTATGACCCGAAGCGGACGCTGTGCGGGCGCACGGTCGGCACGAACGAGCCTGTCACCACCGCGCTCCCGGCCTTGCCGGCCGCCGGTTGCCTCAGCACCTCGCTCGCAGGGCCGAAAGCTTCGACCATGCCGTTGCGCAGGACCATGACGCGGTCGCAGGCCGCGGCGATCGAAGGGCGATGCGTGATGACGACTGTCGTGACGCTTACACTTCGCGCGGCCGAAAGCATCCCTTCGAGCGCCGCCTCCCCACTGCCGTCGAGATGGGCGTTGGGCTCGTCCAGCACCAGCATGCGTGGCTTGCCGTAGAAGGCGCGCGCCAGCCCTATCCGCTGGCGCTCGCCGCCCGACAGCACGGTATGCGACGGGCCTATCATGGTCTGATAGCCGTCGCGCAGCGTGAGAATCAGCTCATGCGCCTCGGCGCGCCTGGCCGCTTCGACGATCGCGGCGTCATCGGCGTCGGGTTCGAAGCGGGCGACATTTTGCGCGATCGATCCCGGGAAAAGCTCCACCTCCTGCGCGAGATAGCCGATATGCCTGCCAAGCTGGGTTTCGTCCCAGCTCCTCAGGTCGGCGCCGTCGACCCTGACCGCGCCGCCGGTCGGCTGCAGCGCGCCCACAAGCAATTTCGCCAGCGTCGATTTGCCGGCCCCGCTCGGGCCGACGATCGCCACCGCTTCGCCGGCGCCGATGGCAAAATTCAACCGCTTGAGGATGGGCTCCGTGCCGAAAGCCGCAGTCGGCGCGATGAAGAACAGATCCTGCACCGAAATCGCGCCCAATGGATCGGGCAGTGCGAGCTTGCGCCCCTGCGCTGGTTGCGCCGCAAGGGCGGTGTCCAGCCGTTTCCAGCATCGCTTGGCGTCGACGATCTGCCGCCAGGATCCGATCAGCTGGTCGAGCGGCTGCAGCGCGCGCGACGACACCAGCGACGAAGCGAAGATCATGCCGGCGGTCATCTGCCCTTGCAGCACCAGCCACGCGCCGGCGCCGAGGATCGCCAGTTGCAGCATCATGCGCAGCGCCCGCGACGTCGCGCTGAAGATCGCATTGGCGCTTCCGGAACGGTCATGCAGGGTCAGCGCCTCAGCAACGTGTTGTCCCCAGACCGCGGCGGCATTTTGCACCATGCCCATGGCGCGCAGCGTGTCGGTGTTGCGGGCGAAGGCCTGCTCCGCCTGGCTGGCCACCGCCGAGCGTTCCGCCGACATGGCATCGTTCCTGCCGATGGCAAGCTGGTTGGCCACGACCAAGAGAAACAGCAGCACGGCGCCGGCGAGCGTCAGCCAGAACAGGACGGGATGGATGAAATAGAGCAAGGCCAGGAAGACGGGCGCAAACGGCAGGTCGAACAGCACCGCCACGCCGCGCGACCTGATGAAGGCGCAGGCCGTGGCAAGGTCGTTCAGCGGCGACAGCCCGCTGCCGGCATGTCTGGCGCCAAGCGAGGCGGCGAATGTCCGCGCGCCCAGTTTCTGGTCGACGGTGGCCGCAACACGTTGCGCGTAGATGGCGCGGACCGCGTCCAGCAGGCCGAGGAAGGCGAGCGCGAGGACCGCCATGGCCGAGAGATAAAGCAGCGTCTCGACGCTGGAGGACGGCAACACCCGGTCATAGACCTGCAGCAGATAGAGCGGGATCACCAGGAGCAGGATGTTGATCAGCAACGAAAAGATGCCGATATCGGCGATGCCGCGCAGGAAAACCGGGCGCAGGCCGATGGCCGCATCCCTGAGTGGCGCGCGGTCCCGTGACATCTAGACCGCGTGCTCGGCTGTCGTGCTCAGATGGCTCTGCTGCAAATCGTTCAGCGTATAGGCGTGGATATAGTCGATCTTCATTTGCGCGGGCGTCGCCAGATGGTCGGGCGGCGCGCCGGCTTGACCGCCGACCGCAAGGTCGACCAGCATATACATGGGCTTGTTCATATCGGACGGCGTCGCCGCTTCCGCGACCTGGACGCCATCATAGGTCCAGACCAGCTTGTCCGGCGTCCACAACAGGCCATAGGTGTGATAGCCGTCGGTGTTGGAGACATTCACCGTCGACCCGACCGTGGTGTGGGTTCCCGTCTCATTTGTGTGCGCGGTCATGAGAAGCGCATTCGGGTTCTGCCCATACATTTCGATCACGTCGAGTTCCGGGGGCCATGAACCGTCTTCGGGCAGAAGCCAGAAGGCCGGCCACGCGCCGGCGTTTTCCGGGAGATCGGCCCGCATTTCGAAATAGCCATAGGTCTGCGAGAAGGTGTCGTGCGTCGTCAGTATGCCGGAAGTGTATTCGTAATTGTTGATCAGCGGCTTGATGTCGTCGGGCGCATGCGCCGCGGTTATGGTGAGCACGCCGCTTGCGACGCTGAACGGATGGACCGAGCTGGTCGGCGCATAATTGGCGTCGATATACCATTGCAGCTCGCCGTTCTGGGGCTGCGAGCTGCCGTTCTGCGCCCCCCACCAGAAATTGGAATCCCAGATGCCGCTCTGGCCGTTCCACAGCCTCAGCGTGTTGAAATCGTCGTTGAAGGACAGCGTCATGCCGGTCTTGTCGATCGGCAGCTCGAACTGGCCGGGCTGAAACTTGTCGATCGTGGTGTTGTGGAACACCAGCACCTCGCTCGAGCCGAGGTTCAGCTGCACGTTCGATCCCACCTGGACCATATTGGCGTGGACGGCCTCGAACGAGGTGAAGGCATAGCCGTTGAGGCGCACCGTGTCGGTCGCGCCGAAATCGGAGATCAGGTCGCTGCCATTGCCCTTGGCGATGATGAAGGTGTCGGCGCCGGCGCCGCCGATCAGCACGTCATTGCCCTTGCCGCCGTCCAGCGTCTGGCTGCCAGCGCCGCCCGTTATGATGTTGTCCTGAGCATTGCCGAAGGCATAGTGGCCGTCGCCGGTGACGACGAGGTTCTCGAAATTGGCGGGCAGCTTGTAGCTCATCCAGGTGTCGATCGTGTCGACGCCCGCGCCGTAGTTCTCGACCGCTTTGTTGATCGTCGAATAGAGATGGTAATAGTCGTCGCCCGCGCCGCCATACATGGTGACCCTGACGTTGGTGTCGCCCCAGAAGGAATCGTTGCCCGAGGTGCCGTAGCGGTAAGGCGCGCCTCCAGTCGCTGAGAACCAGTGGGTGGAAGCGCCGGTATAGGGAAGTGGAATGCCTTTGGCGTTGAGGACTGTGGTCATTCCGACACTCCTTGTGCGTGCTGTCTTGATCGTTCGACAACCTTCGAGCAACCATTTCGGATCAACTTTTAAATTGATCCATCGTTCCAGGGAATCATCCTATAGTACACGAAGAAGATCGTCGCCCATCATTTAATAGATAATGCCGAAGGCGTTAAGCCGATCCTAATACAACTTTGTAGGAGAGACTTACAATTTTAATAAATTGTGAGATCCGCGCCGAAAAGTTAAGCAATCTGTCAATGATGCATGCAAATTTGACGCGACACGGCCGCCTGCCTGAGGCGGCGGTCGAAGTCGTGGGCGGATGGCCGCCGGCAAAGGGCTCAAGAAAATTTGACAGGCTGTGTCGGACCGGGTGAGGTTCACCCGTCCTTGGGGCATCGAACAACGAAACCACAAAGGATACCGAAGAGATGCCAAGCACCGTACGTTTGCACCGCGTTCTGACGACCAGCCCGGAGAAGGTCTACCGCGCATTCATAGAAGCCGACGCGCTGGCGAAATGGCTTCCGCCGAACGGCTTCACTTGCACGGTACACAGCTTCGACGCGAAAGTCGGTGGCGCCTTCAAGATGTCGTTCCGAAACTTCACGACGGGCGGCAGCCATTCCTTCGGCGGCGAATATCTCGAACTCGTTCCCGGCGAGCGCCTGCGCTACACCGACAGGTTCGACGACCCCAATTTGCCCGGCCAGATCGAAGTGACCGTGCTCCTGAAGAAAGTGTCGGTCGGCACGGAACTCGACATCACGCAGGCCGGCATTCCGGACCTTATTCCGGCCGAAGCCTGCTATCTCGGCTGGCAGGAGTCGCTGCGCAATCTGGCAAAGCTCGTCGAACCCGAGATCAATCAGTAGAGCCCATCGGATCGGCGGCGCCGCCCAGCCAGTCCGCGCCGCCGACAATGCCGAGCCGAGGACTCATCCCTCACGGCCCGGTGCAGATCGGCAACGGTTGTGGCGGCGGTGGCGGGTTGTCCTTGGCGTATTGCGCGATGATCGGCTCAAGGCTCTTTCGCGGCCAGAATTTCGGCTTGCCGATCTCCTTCAGGCAGGACGCATTCCAATAGGCGCCCGATTTACCAACGGCGGCGATGTCGCGCGATTCCGGGTAGATATAGAGCGTCGTCGGATTGCTCTTCACCATCGAAATGATCTGGTCGGCGTCGGACGGCGACCAGCTGGTGCAGCCATTGCTGCGGCCGCCGGCGTAATCCACCAGCTTGCCGTATGGGACGAAGCCGTCATGGTCGGCATAGGAGCTGTTCGGGTTCTTGCGCAGGCACATGCCGCGCAACAGCCGCGCCGCGTGGCCGCCGATCACCCGCTGCCTGGCATTCGCCGTCTCGCCCTCGCCGTCGAACTGGATGAAGGTGCGCAGCAGCGCCTGGTCCTTTTTTGCGCCGATGCGGTAAAAACCCTTGAATGAGGTCTTTGCCTCGCCGGTCATATAGGCGCCGCCGGTCGTCAAGGACGAGTCCAGCGCATTGCCGAAGTTTTTCGCGCAGCGCTTCCCGTTGGAGAAATCGACCACGCCCTTCAGATTGCGGCCGCCGCCATGGCCCGACGAGATCGCCCTGAACGACTGCTTGGCCTCGCAAATGACGTAGTAGCGCCGCCCCAGCACGCCATTGCCGAGATCGCCGGGGCGCGTCGCATCCATGGCGAAATAGCAGCCATTGTGGACAGCGCCTTGCGCGACCTTCTTCAGGTAAAGCGCGCGCGCCCGCTCCAGCACCACTTGCGAAATCTCGCCGTCGTCATTGCCGACGTGGGCCTGCAGCCACGCCGGTAAATCGGAGGACGCGGCAAAAGACCGGGCAGACATCGTCAAGGCGATGCCGGCGATGGCGAGGAGGCCAAAGACAAAGACAGCCAGAGATTTCAACCGCACCGGACAACCCTCCCGCCCGAACCGTTCTGCGATTCTCGGAAACCCATCATAAATCGTCGCGCGCCGATCGGCGAAACACATCTTGTTCAGAACCGCGCAAGCAAGTCAGGTAGCTGCCTGTTCGCCTTTCACAGCGCCAGGCTGCCCTGTTCCGCCTCCGCGGCATTGGGGTCGCCCGGCGCCGTCGCCCAGGCGAGCTCGACCAGCGTCACCGTGCGGCGGCCGGTGCCGTCGAGCTGGCAGACGATGAGGCCCTGCTCCTCGATATAGGTGAGCAGCCGCCGGGCGCGCCGCAGCGAATGCGAGCCGTAGGCGCGCGCGATCGCCGCGTCGCTCGGGCACGGCCAGCCCTCCTTGGCGGCGCGGGCGATCATCATGAACACGCCCTGCATGTCCTCGGGCAGCAGCGAGGCGCGCACGGAAACGTCCTGCCAGGCGTCATCGCCTGCCATGTCGGCGCCGAGCCCGGCGCGGGCGCGCGTCAGCATGCGACGGAATTCTGAGAGGTCCGGCACCACCGAAGCGAGGCCTTCGATGCGGCAGCGGACGACGAACTCCTGATAAAGCACGCCGATGACGCGGAAACCCGCATCGGGCTGCGCCAGGATGGCGCGCAGGACACGGTCCACCCGCTCTCGCCGCTCGGCCATATCCTCGGCGCTTACCGCCGGTTCCGCAGGTTCGGGGCGGATGTCCAGCGCCGCCGATTTGGCCGCCATCAGCTGGTCGAGCAGCTCCGGCGACGCCATCCGGCGCGGCGCGCGGATCGTCTCGGGCGGCGGCGCCGCCAGGATGATGGCGCGTGCGTCTTCAAGCGCTGTTTCCGGCATTGCCATCAGCCGCGGCGTACCGTTGCGCGGGCTGGTCTCGGTCTGGCCGATGCGCACGCCGAGCGGGCGGCGCGACAGCGCCGGTCCCAACGCCATGAAGTGCCCGCGCTCCAGGTCTCGAAACGCCTCGGCCTGACGCCGTTCCATGCCCAGAAGGTCGGCGGCGCGCGCCATGTCGATATCGAGGAAGGTACGGCCCATGAGGAAGTTGGAGGCCTCCGCCGCAACATTCTTGGCGAGCTTTGCCAGCCGCTGCGTGGCGATGATGCCGGCAAGGCCACGCTTGCGGCCGCGGCACATCAGATTGGTCATGGCGCCGAGCGAGAGCTTTCGCGCCTCGTCGGACACTTCGCCGGCCACGGCGGGCGCGAACAGCTGCGCTTCGTCGACCACCACCAGCATCGGATACCAATGCTCGCGGGCAACCTCGAACAATCCGCCGAGAAAGGCAGCGGCGCGCCGCATCTGGTTCTCGGCATCGAGCCCTTCGAGATTGAGCACCGTGGAGACGCGGTGGATGCGCGCCCGCTCGCCGGCTGCTTGCAGGCCACGCTCCGTATGCTCCTCGGCATCGATGACCAGATGGCCGTAATGGTCGCCCAGCGAGACGAAATCGCCTTCCGGGTCGATGATGGTCTGCTGCACCCAGGGCGCGCTCTGCTCCAGGAGCCGGCGCAAAAGGTGCGATTTGCCGGAGCCGGAATTGCCCTGCACCAGAAGCCGGGTGGCCAGCAGCTCCTCAAGGTCGAGCGCCGCCGACGCACCCGCCGTCGTCTGTCCCATCTCGATGGCTACGGTCATGTCACGACTCTCCTTGCGGACAGGGCTTATCAACCCGGCCGCGAGCCGTCGAGCGCGCCATGGCAACTCGCCCGCTGTTCCACACCTATGCTGCCAAAGCGCCACACATCAGCCCATCTGCCCAAAGGGAAGGCACATCAAGCGGAGTTGACCGGCGGCAGAAGCGGCGCTTCCAGCCCGTCGAAGGGATCGCGCCAGGCATCGATGGCTTCGAGCCGGCGATACCAACCCAGAACAGAGGGATAGTCCGCCAGCGGCAGGCCGGCTGCATCGTTGAACGGCAAAAACGTCGCCATGCGGAAATCGGCATAGGAAAGCGACTTGCCCACAAGCCATGGCCGCTTGGCGAGCTCCGCCTCGAGAATCGCTGCCGCGATGCGGAACTCCGCCAGCCCCTCCTCGACCTTGCCCTGGTCGACAGGCCCAATCCCGTAGCGCTGCTTGGTTCCGCGCTCGAAATGCACGGTGTCGCAGGCCCGCACGAAATTTTCCTTGCCCCAGCTCAGCCAGCGGATCATGTCGGGTTGGTCGCCGCCGCCGCGCCAGAAATCCGAACCCGCTTCGCGCGACAGAAGGCAGGCTATGGCGTCGGCTTCCCACAGGCTGCCGCCCGTCCATGCCAATATCGGCAGGGTAAGATTGGGATTGAGCTGACGAAACCGCTCAGCCTGCCCGGGCGCCATGGGTGCCGCGAACTCACACTCGACCTTGGCCTGCAGATGACGTGCCGTTGCTACCGCAAGGCGCGGATTGGGATTGCGGCTGAAGTACAGTTTCATATCCGGTCCTGGACGCTGTGGGCTCGACCCTATCAAACACGCAAACGTGCCCTCCCGGCAATCTGGTCGGACCACGAATCCGCTGGCACACGCCGTTGTTCGGCGTATTATTTCCTTCGGGAGAGGGTTCTTGGCAGGAGGAAGCCATGAACGTAGTGCCGAGCGTACCTGTCATCGACGTGACAACCCAGAACCTTGTTTCCTCTGCGCTTTCCAGATTCCGCGCTGGCGATACCGTCTCGACCAGGGCGGCGCTCGACGCCATCCGCCGCATGGATCCAACCTGTGTCGACAGCGACGACGATCTCGTCGAACTCGTCGTCATGGCGGCAATTGGTAAGACCATGGCGGTTGTGTTCGACCACCGCTCCCGCTAGCCCTGTTGGACGAACCTGTCCCGTTCAACTCGCTTGAGCTCGAGTGGGTTCGGTTGGCGAGCTTTTACAGCTGCAGCCCGGAAGCGGACGTCTTCGTGCGCGAAGGCCGGCAATAGCATAAGCGGGTAAACCTCAGATCCCCAAGGGATGTGGCATGTAGCCGACGAAGCCGCCGATCTTCCAGTGGCCCGCCACCTTCCTGCAAAAATACAGCGTCTGCCATTTCAGCTTGTCGACGCTGCCATCGGCCTTGGCCACCGAGCCGTTGAACTTCTTGTGCAGCACGGCGCGGTCGCCATCGACATCGATGTCGCGCATGTTGGTGACGCGAAACAGCGCCTCGCGCAGCGGCTCGGCGAATCTGGCCGCCGCCGTCTCCTTGGCCTGGCGCAGCCATTCGTCGCGATAGACGGCAAGGCTCGGGAATTGCAGACGCCAGGCGTCGGCATCGCTGAGGAAATGCGCATGCATGCCGAAGAAGCTGTCGGCGAGGAAATCATCCTCGACCATCGACCAGTCCTGACCGACAAAGGCGTCGATGTCGCGCCGCACCAGCATTTCCCAGAGCGCGTGACGATCGGCATCGCCCTCTGGAAACGGGTTCTTGTCGAAGGTCATTGAAATCTCCTGTCGGGAAAATGCGACGCGCAAGATGCTGGCGAGCCTGCGATAAAGCAACACGCGTTTGGAAAAATGTTGCTTTCCAAAAAGCCCCCTATGAGGATCACCGGGACAGGCGTAGAGCGGTCGGCGAAAACGGCGCGCGGCCCGCCATTCTGAACAGGAGTTTCCCTTGCCCAAAGAGTGTTTTGGAACATCCCACGTGCCGCTGTCGCCGGCCGTGCGCGCCGGGGATTTCGTCTACATCTCAGGTCAGGTGCCGGTCGACGGCGACCGCATCGTGGTCAAGGGCGGCATCACCGAGCAGACCGAGCAGGTGCTGCAGAATGTGAAGGCGGCACTCGCGCTGGCCGGTTGCACCATGGACGATGTCGTCAAGACCACGGTCTGGCTCGAGGACGCGCGCGACTTCGGCGCCTTCAATGCCGTCTACGCCAAGCACTTCCCGAAGAATCCGCCGGCCCGCACCACGGTCGAATCGCGGCTGATGATCGACATCAAGATCGAGGTCGAAGCCGTCGCCTACCGGCCGGTTTGACCAGCCGGGGCATGATCCCGAAAAGTGGAGACGGGGTTTTCTCGGACAAACGGAAACCGTTTTGTCCAGAGATCATGCCCCAAAACGAAGAGAGGCAGGCGCCGATGCAGTTCGATCTCCTGATCAAGGGCGGCCGTCTGATCGATCCGGCCTCGGGCCTGGACGCGCCGCGCGATGTCGCCGTTGCGGGCGGACGCATCGTGGCCATCGAGGCGGCGATCGATGCCGAGCACGCCACCAAGATAGTCGACGCTCGTGATTGCATCGTCACGCCCGGCCTCATCGATTTGCATAGCCATGTCTATTGGGGCGGCACCTCGCTTGGCGTCGATGCCGACCGGCTGGCGGCCAAGAGCGGCACCACCACCTTCATCGACGCCGGCAGCGCCGGCGCCGGCAATATTCTGGGCTTTCGCCGCCATGTCATCGAGCGCTCGAAGGTGCGCATCCTGGCCTATGTCAACATCTCCTTTGCCGGCATATTCGGCTTTTCGCAGACGGTCTCCGTCGGCGAATGCAGCGATCTCAGGCTCTGCGAGCCACGCGAGACGGTGGCCGCGGTGCGCGAGCACGCCGATGTCGTCGTCGGCGTAAAAGTGCGCTCCGGCAAGCATGCCGGCGGCACCAGCGGCATCGCCCCGGTGGACCTCGCGCTGGAAGCCGCCGACCAGGCCGGTCTGCCGCTGATGGCGCATATAGACGAGCCGCCGCCCGGCCGTTCCGAGGTGCTGCCACGGCTGCGCCGCGGCGACATCCTCACCCACTGTTTTCGCCCGTTCCCCAACGCACCGGTGTTCGCCTCCGGCGCGGTCCGGCCGGACATGCGGCTGGCCCGCGAACGCGGCGTCATCTTCGACATTGGCCACGGCATGGGCTCGTTCGACTTCGCCGTCGCGAAGGCAATGCTGGCCGAGGGCCTGGCGCCCGACGTCATCTCCAGCGACGTGCATCTCTATTGCGTCGACGGTCCGGCCTTCGACATACTGGTCTGCATGTCGAAGCTGATGGCGCTGGGCATGCCGCTGGTCGAGGTGCTGCGCGCCGCCACGCAAAGGCCAGCCGAGGCGATCGCCAGGCCGGAGCTTGGGACGCTGAAAGTTGGCGGTGTCGGCGATGTCGCGGTGCTGAGACTGCGCCCCGGGCGCTTTACCTTCGTCGATGCGGTCGGTGCGGCGCTGATCGCGGATCAGCGGCTCACATCGGACGGCATCGTCGTGGGTGGTGTCTGGTGGCCGAACGAAGCCGCCGGCCACAACGAGACTGAGCGCTTCGAGGCCCACACGCACCATACGCATGTCGAGATCGCGGCACGGCATTTCGGGCGTGGATAATCTCCCTCCTTGAGGGGGAGATGGCCGGCAGGCCAGAGGGGGTCGGTTCGACCGGACGCAAGCTCCTCGCGGCAGCTGGAGGTCAGCGCTCCACGCGCGGCGACCCCCTCTGTCGCCTTCGGCGACATCTCCCCCTCAAGGGGGGAGATCGCTAGCGCCCCGAATTACTCACCGCCCCAAACACCCATAGGCGCTAAGATAGGTATTGCCTTGCGGAATCGGGTGTGATTCTACGCTGCGATGACACACGAATCGCTTGTTGATGACGGCTGGGCCGAGACGATTGAGCTTCTGGGCGGCGAAGAGTTGATCGCAGGAAGTGCCCGCGAGACGAAGGCGTTCCTGCGCCCGCGCGGCGTCAGGTCGGCGAGCGACCTGTTGCGCCTGACACTGGCTTACTGCCTTGGCAAGGTTGGCATGCGGGGCGTCGTGGCCTGGGCGGCGGCGAGCGGGATTGCCGACATTTCGGACGTGGCGTTGCTTGGCCGGCTGCGCAATGCAGGACCATGGCTGCAGCAGTTGATTGGGCACCTTTTGAAGCGCGAGGATGCAGGTTTGGCCAAAGGCCGGCTG
Organism: Mesorhizobium sp. M0659; assembly: GCF_040320605.1. Taxonomy (NCBI): domain Bacteria; kingdom Pseudomonadati; phylum Pseudomonadota; class Alphaproteobacteria; order Hyphomicrobiales; family Phyllobacteriaceae; genus Mesorhizobium; species Mesorhizobium sp. M0659. Next base: position 210 of record NZ_JAMYPY010000002.1, on the reverse strand, counting down.
GTTCGCATCCTCGATGCGACAGCGGTTGCCAAGGCCGGTGCGTATGAGAAGAAGAACAATGGTCTTTGGCGCATGCACTGCGCCTTCGAGCTTGAGCGCGAGCAGTTCGACTTCATCGAGATCACCGACCAGAGCGAGGCCGAGCTGATCGACCGCGTGCCGGTGGTGGCGGGCGAGATCCGCATCGGTGACCGCGCCTATCTGCAGGCC